>JAHIWF010000094.1 GCA_018815555.1 Spirochaetota bacterium
CCCTTGCCGCCCACCGAGCCGGTACCGATACGTCCCATGCCGTACTCCCGTTTGGGAACCCCCATATCGGGAATCAGTCCACGCGACTTGCCGCGTTCCAGTTCCTGCAGCGTGCGCACAATAAAACTGCGCAGGGCTTCAGTATCCGGAAAATCCTCCGGCATATAATTACGGATTATGCGAGCAAAACGCACCTCGCCGCGGGCCATGATCCAGGCCGAAAAGTGATTTCGTGAGGCGTGGTACAATAGACTCTCGGCCGGAATTACAGCCAGTTGGGCGGCAAACTCGTCCATAGTGTTGGCCCGGGCCAGCTCGTGCCCTTCCTCGTTACGGAAAATAAACGGACCGAAACCCAGATGGTCAAGACAAAATCCGGACAATTCAAGCGCCAGCGTGTTAGAATTCTTGTCGATAAACGACGCGCCCATCTCGTAGGCGATCTGCCGGCTCATCGACTCGCTGGACTGAATCAGCACCGGCAAGTCCGGCTTGCGGTGCTTGGCCATGTTCAGAAAACGGAAGCCGGCCTCCGGATCCTCCCGTCCCTCGCGCGGATAGCGCACATCGGTTATAACCGTAAGCAGGTTGGATTCATACTTGTCGAACAGCGCCTGGCCTTCCTCGTAGGTAGTTGCCAGCAGAATCTTGGGCCGGCCGCGCATGCGCAGAATCTTGTACGACTCGACCTGCGACTCGTCGGCGATCAGCTGCTGGGTCTGCCGCATCAGCACCGAGTACAGCAGCGGCAGGTAGCGCGAATAATAGCGGACAGAATCTTCTATTAACAGGATGACCCGTACCAGCCCCACGCGGGCATCGTTGTCGATATTGCGCAGATCCTCTACATACTTGATCATGCCGACAAATAGTTTGGAGTAGCCGTTCCACACAAACACACGATCGATGTGGCGGAAGCTGGAAGGACAACGCGACCCGATGCCGCTCAGGCTGGCGTTGTTCATGGCCAAAAGCAGAATGGCGATGTCCGGCCGCAGTTCGCGGATGGCAGCGGCAGTAGCCAGCGGCTGGTCAAAATCCATGCCGGTCATCAGAATCACCAGATCAAAATCGGTGGTCTGGCATTTTTCGACTGCCGATTCGGCCGTATAGGCACTGGTAATGCGCGGCGCTGTACTCAGATTCAGCTTAAAATACTCACCGTAAATCTGCTCGGACAGAGCTCCGTCGCGTTCCAGAATAAAGGAATCGTACAGACTGGCCACCAACAAAACCTCGCGCACCCGAAAGCGCATGAGGTCGTGAAAAATATTACGTTCGCGCCGCTCCCGGTCGTAGGAGTCCACCAACTCGTTGAAATACATGCAGCTATTGTAAACAGGAAGGGCCTGGCTGTTCAAGGACGGGGGGGCTGCGGCTGACAGACCTGCCGGCTAACAGTTATCGCCGCTGCCCCGCAAAACGGAAAACCGCAAACCAGAATGCTGTCGTGTCCGCGCCTTAAAAAAGAGCCCCGCCGGATACCCGGCAGGGCAAAAACAAAAACCAGGAGGAAAAGCAGCAGCAGGCCGCGCACTTACGAAAAACACCGCAATCGGCCTGCGCCCCGACACGCCGCAATGAAGAACGGCGAGCCGGTTTATGATGCGATCACCGGAACAAGGCTGAAACTCAGACCAGGCCCTGGGCGATCATCGCGTCGGCAACTTTCTTGAAACCGGCGATGTTAGCACCTACAACGTAGTTGCCTTCAGCGCCGAATTCCTTGGCAGTCTCGACACAGGTATTGTGAATATTAACCATAATCTGATGCAGGCGGGCATCAACTTCCTCAGCGGTCCAGGAGATGCGGCCGGAGTTCTGGCTCATTTCCAGACCGGAAGTGGCTACACCACCGGCATTGGCGGCCTTGCCGGGAGCAAACGGAATCTTCTTCTCGATGAAGAGCTTCCAGGCTTCCGGAGTACAGCCCATGTTGGATACTTCAACCACAGCCTGCACGCCATTGCGCAGCAGGTTCTGGGCATCTTCACCGGACAGCTCGTTCTGGATGGCGCAGGGCATGGCGATGTCCACTTTCTGCTCCCAGGGGCGCTTGCCGGCAAAGAACTTGGCGTTGGGGAATTTGCGTACATAGGTCTCAACCTTGTTACGGTCGATAACCAGCATCTCGGTCAGGTAGTCAAACTTCTCTTTAGTATTGATGCCGTCGGCGTCGTACACATAGCCGTCGGGACCGGAAATGGTCACGACTTTAGCGCCAAGCTCGGCAGCCTTGATACAGCAACCCCAGGCAACGTTACCGAAGCCGGAAACCGAAATGGTCTTGCCGGCCAGAGTCTCGCCCTTCAGTTTGAACATTTCCTCGGCAAAGTACACAGCACCAAAACCGGTAGCCTCGGGGCGAATCAGCGAACCGCCGAAACTGAGGCCCTTGCCGGTAAGCACACCGGTAAACTCGTTCTGCAGTTTTTTGTACATACCGAACATGTAGCCGACCTCGCGACCGCCCACGCCGATATCACCGGCCGGCACGTCAGTGTCGGGACCGATATGGCGGAACAGTTCGCTCATAAAGGACTGGCAGAAGCGCATAATCTCGTTGTCGCTCTTGCCGTTCGGGTCAAAATCAGAACCGCCCTTGCCGCCGCCCATGGGCAGACTGGTGAGCGAATTTTTAAACATCTGCTCAAAACCGAGGAACTTAAGGGTAGAGAGGGTCACCTTGGGATGGAAGCGCAGACCGCCCTTGTACGGGCCGATAGCGCTGTTAAACTGTACACGATAGCCGCGGTTCACATGATACTCGCCCTTGTCGTCCATCCACGGAACACGGAAAATTACCGAGCGTTCGGGTTCAACAATGCGCTCCAGAATGCGCTGAGCCTTGTATTTGGGATCCTTCTCGATAACCGGAGCGATCGATTCCAATACTTCTTCGGCAGCCTGCAGGAATTCAGCTTCCCAGGGAGCGCGAGCTTTCAGTCCGTCCAAAACCTCTTGAATATAGGCGTTCATGTGCCCTCCTTTTAATGGTGCAACAATCATGCACAGCGGCCCGACTCCCGAACCACCTGCGCCAATTCTACAACCTTTTATATACTTTGACAAGCACTCTTTTTAATATTTGAATATATTTTTTGATATTTGAAACGAATTCGCATTAATTTAAAGGGGGAAGTCTCCCCCTCGCGCGCACAAGGTAGCGCGCTACCCCCTCACCGGGGCTGCGCCCCGGACCCCACCATAGACAAACCCGGAGAGGGTCAGAGGACAGAGAGGGACAGTCCCCACAGCTGGAGATATTAGCGCTTTCGGCTGAACCTGCATGAGATCAAACGGATAACCCCGACCGGAGGGGGGGGCAGGCCCCACCTTGCCCACCTGCGGGGTCAGACCCCACCTTGCCCACCTGCGGGGTCAGACCCCACCTTGTCACCCACCTGGGGTCTGACCCCGGCGGCTTGACCAGCATAGGCCGGTTCAGTATGTTTGCAGGACAGATTGTGGAGTTCCTGGGGAGCGGATGTATGCATGATAACTGGAAAAAGAAGTTGGCTATATTTCTGGGCGGTCAGGGGATTTCGATCTTCGGCTCGTCATTGGTACAGTATGCCATCATGTGGCACATAACCCTGGAAACCAAATCCGGCATCATGATGACGCTGTCGATCCTCTTCGGGTTTGTGCCGCACTTCCTACTGTCGCCCTTTGCCGGTGTCTGGGCCGACCGTTTTAACCGCAAGCGCATCATCATTCTGTCCGATGCCTTTGTAGCCCTGGTTACCCTGGCCGCTGCCCTTGTCTTCATGACCGGGCTGCGCTCGGTATGGATACTGCTGGCGGCACAGGCGCTGCGTGCCGTCGGTTCAGCCATGCAGGCACCGGCGGTCGGAGCCATCCTGCCGCAGATCGTACCCCAAGAACAGCTGACCAGGGCAAACGGCATCAACCAGTCAATCCAGTCAGCTATTCTTATAATATCACCGGTTATTGCCGGCCTGCTGCTGTCACTTGCGCCAATCGAGACACTTTTCTATATCGACGTGGTAACAGCCATCCTGGCCATCGGTAGTTTTATGCTGTTTTTACAGATATCGGTACATGCCAAAGCGCTGGAAAAGCAAACCGTCAGCTATTTCGCCGACATGAAGCTGGGCTTTACCTATATCCGGGAACACCGCTACCTAGTTTCCTTCTTCATCTACCTGGGTTTTTTATACTTTCTGGTGGCTCCAGCGGCCTTTCTTACTCCCTTGCAGGTGGCCCGCAGTTTCGGACCGCAGGTATGGCGGCTTACCGCCATCGAAATAGCCTTTTCCGGCGGCATGATGGCCGGGGGCGCTTTTATAGTTATATGGAACGGCTTTCATAACCGCATGCGCACCATGCTGCTTTCCAACCTGATTATGGCCGTCTGTACCATCGCGCTTGGCTTGCTGGGCTGGTTTATCCCCTATATTGCCACGATGGTGGTTTTTGGCATCAGCATGCCGTTTTTCAATACACCAGCTACTGTACTACTGCAGGAGCATGTCGAAGAGGCTTACCTGGGGCGGGTTTTCGCGGTATTATCTATGCTGTCCACTTCGCTCATGCCCTTAAGCATGTTGCTCTTCGGCCCGCTGGCCGAACTGGTACGCATCGAATACCTACTACTGGGAACCGGCGCATTGATGCTTGCCCTGGTTCCGCTTTCCTTCGGCAACCGTCGGCTAATGGAAGCCGGCAACCCCATTGCAGCAGCTGCAGCCGCAGCGGACACCGCCACTGCCTCCGTCTCCGCTGCTCTAAACGCCGAATCCTGAAAACCGCGTAGTCCCGAACGTACACCCCAATCAGGACTTCTGCCAAGGCAGCACCGGAGCGTACTTCAGGCTGCCGTTCGGGCAGGCTGATACACAGAACAGGCAGCGCGAACAGGCATAGGCATCGCCGGGGCGCTGCTTGTCGATATTAAAAAAACTGAAACGCTCGGGGTCCAGTGCCGGCATGTAGCAGGCTTTATCGCACAAGCCGCAGCTGGTACAGGTAGCGGCCGATCGGCGCAGGCGCAGCAGCGAAAACCGGTTCAGCGCGCCGGATACCCAGGCTATCGGGCAGCCCATTTTATGATACTGATACATACTGCGCAGCCTGTCGTCGCCTTTGCTGGTAAGCAGCTCCATGATAAAGCCGATCGGGCAAACCCAGCGGCAGAACGCCTTGCCGAAAACGACACCAAAGGCTACACCTATCAGCAGTATCCAGCCCAGACTTAGGTCGGCCAGTACATTCAGCGCGTATAAGCCAATACCAGCAGCTCCCTGTATCCAGCGACGGCGTTTGCTCAAAAAAATTGTAAGTCTATTAGCTTTTCCCACCATACAGTATCCTTGTATATACCAGATACTTATAAGTATCATATATTTAATAATTTGTATATACTGATTTTTATATTAATATCTTCCCTGAGAAGGCAACCCTGCAATAACCTGCATAGTGCTGCACCTCCGGATAAGCGGTAACGGATGAGGACGCTTCAATAGCAGCGGCGGGGGACCGCCCTACTCCGCAGCGCTGGCCCCACTGGCCGCATCGGCCGGGATGCCAGCCGCGCTGGACGGCCGTACATATTGTGCCTTTACACCGGCCCAGACAACAGTAGATACAGCCAGCCCGACAAGCAGCAGTCCCAACACCGCCACCGGAATAAAAATCGGCCCGGGACGATGCCGGACCAGCCTGGCCCGCAGGGTGCATGTAATGCCGGCCAGAAGAGCACAAGCAAAGCTTGCCCCCGGCGCAAAAGTACACAAGGAACGATAACCCATGATGTTGGGCCAGGAGGCCCAGGGCCAGGGCAGCAGGGCGGCCAAAGCAGCCAGCGAAAAAAGCGTGGTTAACACCAGCAGGGGACGATAGGCCGGCCCGAATCCGGAACGGCCAGTCATACACCACCTGCTCCGGCCGAACTGCCACCGGCTGCAGACATCATTCTTGTCATACAATCAGAGCCTTGCATCAGTCCGCTCGACGCCGCTCAGCCAGCCATGAAAACGGTGCAGGCCTTTTCCCAGGCTCATCATCGGACAGGCCACGGCAGTCTCCAGTCCCTGCTTGCGGCATTCAGCCAGCAAGCTGTCGTCGACCGACAGCCGGGAATTAAAAAGCACCCTGCGTACGCCCTTGGCTGCCAGTGCGGCCGGCAGCGCACGGTTGTGCTCCAGCCTGGTCAGAACAAAAGCCAGGTCGGCCTGAGCCGGAACGGCTTCCACTGCCGGATATACTTCAGCATCGCTGTGCTTAGGGTTAACCGGATGCACCCGGCTGCCCTGTGCCTCAAAGGCAGTACGCACCATGTGGCAAAAGCCCTGGTGTTTGCGTGACCAACCAATAAACACTACATCAGCCGACTTGAAAAAAGTCTGGGAAAGCTTGATAGCCATACAGCACTCCTTAAAAGTGCAGGAACCTGCGCTGCAGGCAGGTCCTACCACTACTACTTCTCTGAAACAGATAGTGCCCGGTATTTACGCCAGGCACTCAGCATAAACGGTGACGCTCAGCGCTCCACACAGAGGGCGATACCCATACCACCGCCAATACACAGTGTTGCCAGACCTTTTTTTACGTCGCGGCGTATCATTTCGTGCAGCAGGGTAACCAGGATGCGCGCGCCGGAGGCGCCGATGGGATGCCCCAGGGCTATCGCGCCGCCGTTTACGTTTACCAGGTCCATATTAAAGTCCAGTTCGCGGGCGACCGACAGGGCCTGGGCGGCGAAAGCTTCGTTGGCTTCGATTAGCCCCACCTCGCCCAGCGACCAGCCAGCCTTCTTCAGGGCCAGCCGGACAGCCTCTACCGGACCGATACCCATGATAGCCGGATCGCAGCCGTGCCAGCCATACGACACAATGCGGGCCAGCGGTTTAAGTCCCTTGGCTTTTACCGCGTCCGCTCCGGCCACAATCAAGGCAGCCGCACCGTCATTGATGCCGGAGGCATTGCCGGCTGTAACCGTTCCGTCACTCTTAAAAGCCGGTCGCAGTTTGCCAAGACTCTCTACTGTAGCCCCCGGTTTGTAAAATTCGTCAGTATCAAACACGATCGGATCACCCTTGCGCTGCGGAATTACCACCGGAACGATCTCTTCCTTAAAACGGCCGGCTTTGATGGCCGCCTCCGCCTTGTTCTGGCTGGCAGCAGCCAGGGTATCCTGTTCCAGCCGGGTCAGGCCGTATTTGACGGCCAGATTTTCGGCGGTAATGCCCATGTGGTAGCCGTTAAAAATATCGGTCAGCCCTTCGTAGATCATCGAGTCGATCAGCTCGCCATTGCCCATGCGATAGCCGGTCCGGGCCTGTTTTAAAAGATGGGGAGCCTGGCTCATGTTTTCGGTTCCCCCGGCCACAACAATCGAGGAATCACCGGCTTTTATCGCCTGGGCGGCGGCGGCCACACTGCGCAAACCGGAACCACACACCATATTCAGGGTCATGGCAGTGCGCTCCTGGGGTATTCCAGCACGCATCGCCACCTGGCGGGCCACATTCTGACCAAGCCCGGCCTGCAGGACACAACCCAAGAGCACTTCGTCCACATCAGCCGGCTGCACACCAGCTCGCTGTAAGGCGGCCTGCACGGCTATTTTGCCAAGCTCCGGGGCTTCCACTCCAGCAAGCGAGCCGGAAAAACTGCCAATAGCCGTACGAGCGGCTCCTGCAATAAATACTTCACTCATATAATTCTCCTTTTATTGAGCTGTTTTTAAGCTTATGCTGCCGCCAATGGGCACAACGCATTGCAGCCATCGCTGGACGCAGTACAACCCGCGGCATGGAATCAGGCGCAGCCGTCTTCCGCCGGCCAGGCTTTGCAATCCTGCCGCACCACAATGTCGGCCGCCGTGTGTTCCACGATCCATTCCGGGGTGTAAGGCGGAAAATACTCAGCCAAATGGAAACGTCCGCCAAGCACCTCAAAGTAACCGACATCGGTTACCACGATATTTACTTCATTGGCGGCGGTCAGCGGCAGACTGCAACGGTGCTTCAGTTTAGAGGTACCGCTTTTTTCAAGGTGGGTGGTGGCGGCAATTACCACCCGCGAGCCGGTAGTCAGGTCCATGGCACCACCCATACCAGGCACCATCTTGCCGGGAATCTTATAATTAGCCAGATTGCCTTCCTGATCAACTTCCAGCACACCCAACACCGTATAGTCAACATGCCCACCGCGGATAATACTAAAACTGGTGGCGCTATCAAAAAAAGCACCACCTGGAAGGATGGTAACCGGCATGGCACCGGCATTGGTCAGATCCTTGTCGGCCTTGCCGGCTTCGGGGGCCGGTCCTAGACCGATCAGGCCATTTTCGGACTGTAATATTACAGTAACATCTCCAGGCACAAAATTTCCCACCAGAGTAGGCAGGCCGATACCCAGGTTTACCACCTCACCGGTTTTAAAGATACGCGCAATACGGCGGGCGATTATTTCCTTGTTTTCTTTATACTCAATCATTTTGCGCCTCCGCTTAGCACCAAGTAATCCACAAAAATGCTGGGCGTATGCACCTGATCCGGATCTATCTGGCCGATTTCCACCAACTCTTCCACCTCGGCTATAACCAGCTTGCAGGCAGTTGCCATCAGCGGATTAAAATTTCGGGCAGTTTTGCTGTACACCAGATTACCGGCCTTGTCGGCCTTTTTAGCTTTTATGATGGCAACGTCGCCAGGCAAGGCTTCTTCCAGTAAATACACCTTGTTGCCGACGGTTAGTTTTTGCTTTCCGGTTTCCACCTCGGTGCCCAGACCGGTCGGGGTAAGAATTCCACCCAGACCCGCTCCAGCGGCGCGCACCCGCTCGGCCAGGGTACCCTGCGGTACCAGTACAACCTCAGTTTCACCGGCGTTCATCTGCCGCTGCGTTTCCGGGTTGGTGCCGATATGCGAAACGATAATTTTGGCTGCCAATTTTGCTTTTATAAGCGGGGCTATGCTGCTGGCTCGCCCCTTACTTTCGTCATAGACTCCGGAATCATTGCATACCAGACACAGTCTGCCAGGAGCCTTGTCTTTCAGAGCCACAATCTCGCTGATGATGCCATCCGGCGACCCGCAATCAAGAAAGCCTCCAACCTGCACCACATCACCGGGTTTTATCATGGCAGCCGCTTCGGCCGCGCTTACTAGCGGTTTTTGTATCACCTTTTTTCCTCCGACGGCAAAAGTATAGCATATATGTAAAAAAAGCGCAAAATGCTTCCCTTGCTCAGCACCCCCTCTGTGCTGCCGGCCGCCTTGCGCTGCCTGAATTTAAAAAGCCGGCGGCATGATGACATGCCGGCCGGCTTGTATACACATCCGCTGTTCAGTGCCGCAATGGCACCGACAGCCGGATTCAAATCAGGCAGCTTTTTCAGGCTCAGCCTTGGTCATAGTAATACCGGTAAAGCCGTAGAAGATTGAGATCAACGGATTAATCCAGTTAAGGAAGGCGAACAGGCCATAGGCCAGCGGCGAAACACCCAGAGTCTGCGACATGAAAGCACCGCAGGTATTCCAGGAGAAGAAAGGCGAGGTTATAGTACCGGCGTCTTCCAGACAGCGCGACAGGTTCTTCGGAGCCAGACCGGCTTCATCGAAG
>JAHIWF010000095.1 GCA_018815555.1 Spirochaetota bacterium
GCCGCCGCCAACGACGAAAAAAATGGCGTAGTGCTGTTCGAACTGATGAACCCAGCGCTGCCGTTGTCGCGCCTGGCGCTGGTGGATGTGCAGTCCGGACGCTACCTGCGGCGCAGCGAGCTGAATACTATCCGGGCCAGCACGGCTGTGGATGTAGGTTCGGCTTATGTGGCTGTTGCCGGCATGAGTACCGCTGGTGGAGGCGCCGTGCGCTTGATTCGCATCAGCAAAACAGATTATGCTGACGTTGTGGAATCGGATCAGGAGATTTTTGCAGATACCATGGTATGGTATATAGGCAGCTCGATATATGCCGTCACTAAAAAGGACGGTGCCTGGGTCATTGGTCGCTATGCCACCGATACTTTGGCGCTGCAGTCCACTTCGGATGCCGTAAGTCAGTGGACCTTCCTGACAAAGTCAGGCACGTCGCTGGTGGCACAGAAGCCCCGGAGCGGCTTCATCGTCATGGATGCCGTGACGCTAAAAACGGCATCGGAGATTAATCCATGAATCATGGGCGAAGCGCTTTACAGCGGCTTCGCCCTTTTTTTTAATACAGGAGGAGTATACAAGCATGAAGAGAAACGGCCCGTTCAAAGGAAGAAGCATTACCGTAGTAAATGACCTCTCGGTAGACGAACAGCGCTATTTGTACCGCAAAGCCCGTGACCTGAAGCAGTCCTTACGCAAAGGCGAGAGCGCCGACACCTACCGTATCAACGACCGGGATTTTTCTACTTATCTCATCTTTTTGGAAAATTCCACGCGTACCCGCGAATCTTTTCGTAATGCGGCGGAGTTTCATGGTTCCAGGGTAAACCTGTTCGACGCGGCAAGCTCCTCCTTTGCCAAGAATGAAAGTATAACCGATACCATAAAAATGCTGGTCGGTTACGCTCCGGAATCCTTGTATGTGATACGCTCCAAGCAGGAAGGCGTCTGCCGCTGGCTGGCTGATTCGCTGGGCCCTTGGGCCGATCGCAACGGCTATCCGCAGCCATCTTTCATCAATGCCGGCGACGGCAAGCACGAGCACCCCACCCAGGAATTCCTGGACGAGTTCAGTTTCCTCGAGCAGCAAAACTGGAATGAAGACAGCATCCACCTCGCCCTTATCGGCGACCTGTACCATGGCCGCACCGTGCATTCCAAAGCCGACGGTCTTTGCGTTTTCGGCAAGGTAATTGTGGATCTGGTGGCCCCGGCCGAATTGGCCATGCCCGAGTTCTATGTGGATAAAATGCGACGCAACGGCTTTGAGGTGCGCATTTATGCCAGCCTGGACGAGTATCTGGCCAGCGGCAAGACCGCCAAAATCTGGTATTTTACCCGGCTGCAGCTGGAGCGCATGGGTGAGAAAGTGCTGGATAAGGCCCCGGCATTGCGCAAGGCTGTATGTTTCCGCAAGGACATGATGGAACAGCTGGAGCCGGGTACACGTTTTTATCACCCGCTGCCGCGCGACCGCTTTCATCCCACCATCTCGACCTTCCTGGATGATACTGAGCTGAATGCCTGGGATGCACAATCCGCCAACGGCTACTATACCCGCATTATCGAGATGGCCATGTGCGCCGGCGTAATAGGGCAGGACTTTAAGGGCACCAACCTGGCAGTGGCCGAACCCGATGAGGATTTTGTAACAGAAGTTCCAGTGGTGCAGCATGCCAAGCCCGAGTACAAGGTGGGCATCAAGCCGGTGGACAATGGTCTGGTTATCGACCATATCGCTTCCGGCCAGAAGCTACAGTCCATCTGGGACCAAATAGACAAAATCCGCCGGGTGCTCGGCCTTAACCTGCGTTCCTCGCACGGCGTGTACCATTCCAACCACGGCCCGGAGCTTTTTAAAGGCATTATATCGGTACCTGACGTACTGTCCTTCGGCGAAAAAGACCTGAAAAAGCTAGGCGCAGTTTCGCCGGGCTGCACTCTGAATCTGGTTAAAGACCACCAGGTGTTTAAAAAATATCGCCTTGGCATGCCGCCGCGCATCTACAATTTCAGCGAGATTTCCTGCAAAAACGAGAATTGTCTGTCGCATCCATCCTACGAAGAACATATAGAGGCATCGTTTATCCGCAAGACCGATGCGCAGGGCCGGCACAGTTTCGTCTGCCGCTGGTGCGAACGGGAGTATGACTATTCGGCAATCTGGAATCTGTAGGATTGCCGCTGGCAATCTGGAATCTGTGATAATTAGATAGCAGCTGAAGGGTTCGTACTCCGGCGCGGCAGCGCCGGAGTGCCGGGCTCTTGCTGCAATCTTGCTGCGCAAGGATTTTCGCAACGATCCCTCGCGCGCTCAGTTTGCTGCCGGATTGGCTTCGCTAAGGAGCCGGAATCAGGATCAGCGGTCCGAGGCAGGTGATTCTGATTCTTCCCCGGCTTTCCGGTGTTTACGGATGTGGTGGCGGGGATTGTGTCGAACTTCAGCCTGTTGCAGCTGGTAGTCCTGCATGCGCTTGAAGGTATCAATAAGACGGTCTTTGTCGTCATAGCTGTCCAGGCCGGCCTTTTCTAAAGCCAGCAGAATCTCATGAACCGTTTCCAGTGTGGACAGGCAGAAGTCTTTCGGTTGCCTTTTTATCACATAGCGGCTGGCCTGCAAAGGGGTCAGCTTGAACTGCGGCATCCGCAGCAGGCCCGGATTGTCGCGCAGCAGTTTGTAGGCTAAAGACCAGGTGGCGTCGATAAGGAATATCACCAGCCGCTGTGCGCCTGCCTGGAAGTCTTCCAGACTGCCTGCCGAAAAATCATCGGCGCTGATGTTTACCGCTTGTGGTCCCGGATATAAAAGAAGACAGAAATTATGCGGATCGGCCAGCAGTTCGCGTACCCGCGGATGCCCGTCCATGTCAAGACTGTAGATATATTCACTGTTCTGCAGGTTAAGACAGGTTAGCAAGCCGGTGTTGCATTTGCGCTTTTTAAATTCATGCGGATGCATCAGTAATACGATGCGGCTGCGGGTAGGCAGCGGCGCTTCGGTGGGGCACAGGCAGTTTTGCAACGGCCGCCGGCAGCGGTAGCAATTCTGCCGCTGCCCTTCGGGCTGCTGCCCGGAGTCTGCACCGCCCGGCCCCCCGGTACCAGTAAACAGCTCCGGGCTTGAAGTCATTTTTTACGTCGCCTGCGTGATGCGCTGGCTGAACCGCCGCCGATAGTACCGGTAATCAGCAGCCAGAATCCCAGGTCGTACCACCAGCCGCTATTGTGCACTTCATACACGCGGATGCTGCGGTTAAAAATGCCGACGATCAGCGAAACGGGAGCGATGATGCCATGCCAGGCACCCCAGAAGAAACCGGCCGGTTTTTCTGCCGTATTTTTTCCGTCTCCGGGCATGCAGCCGCTCAGGCTCAGTACTACTGCAGCCAGAACTAAAATCGTTACAATCTTTTTCATTGCTGTATCCTTTCGGAACAGGATAATAGCACAGCTTTACAGAAATTTAAACAGCTAGGCCGTAGGCAGCTTAAATTTGTAAAAATTATGGTGACCAAGGCAAAGCGGGGAGAGCAGTCTCCGCTGCTATCCCCGCTTGCTGCTTACACTGTTTCCAGTCGGTGGCCGAAGGCCAGCAGTTCTTCGTCCTGGCCGAAGGCGGCGGCGATCTGCAGCCCCAGCGGCATACCGTTGGCGGCTTTTCCGGCAGGTAGCCCGAGGGTGGGCATGCCGGCATGGGTCCAGGGCAGGTTCATGATCGGGCTGCCAGTAGCGGTAATACCTTCTGGTGCCGGGCCAGGCGCGGCCGGCGACAGCCAGAAGGCCGCCCCGTTTTCAGTCAGAGTCTGTTCCAGTTCAGCCCGCAGTTTAAGCTGCCCCTGGCGGTCTTCTGCCAATTGGCTGGCTGCTATGGCCTGGCCTTTTTCGATCAATTCGGCGGTGGTAGCCGAATACAGCTCTTTATGCTGCGGATACCAGTCTTTGTGGGTGTCGGCCAGCTCGGCAGCCGCGATCCGGCGGTGGCGCTCGTTGATTTTGGCGATGTCGGCCATAGCGGACACCCTGACGATGCGGCAGCCGCGTGCCTCTAGCTGCCCGACTGTCTGCTCGAACACCGCCAGAGCCTCAGCTTCGGCTTGCTGCAGGTAGGGGCCGTCGGGGATGGCCAGTACAGGCCACGGGTCCTGGGGCCGCGCCGGCGGTAACTCTCTCCAGCGGTCGGTGATTATGGCTGCGGCCAGTTCCAGATCGGCCGGCCCGGCGGCGAACAGGCCGACATGGTCCAGCGAAGCGGCGAAGGCTACGGCGCCCTGGCGGCTGGTGCGGTCGTAGCTGGGTTTCCAGCCGCAGATACCGCAGAAGGCAGCCGGCCGGCCTATCGAACCGATAGTCTGGGTGCCGATGGCCAGCGGGCACAAGCCGGCAGCCACGGCCGCGGCCGAGCCGGAGGACGAGCCGCCGGGTGTGTGCCGCGGGTTGTGCGGATTGCGGGTAGGACCGGGTGAAAAATAGGCGAATTCGGTGCTTACGGTTTTGCCCAGTACCAGAGCGCCGGCCGCTTTAAGCCTGCGCACTACCGGACCTTCGGCCATGGCAAACAGTTCCGGCGGCAACCGGGAACCGGCGCGGGTAGCAAAACCGTCGGCGGCAAACAGGTCTTTTATACCCAGCAGCGCGCCGAACAGCGGCGGCCGCCCCTCCGGATCCGGATACAGCTGCAGCAGCTGTGCAGCTTCGGCCAGCAGGCGTTCGCGGCGGCTGTTTTCGGGCAGCAGGCTGCTGATGGCCGGTTCTATCTGGTCAAGTCTGTCCAGCGCCGCGCTGATATAGGTTTCCAGCGGCAGTTCTCCGGAGCGCAGCCGCGGCAGCAGCCGGCTCAGGCTTTGCGGCTGCACCAGCGGCAGCTCACGCTTGGCTACGGTATCAGTCATCGCCGTCCGTCCAAGCGGCAACGGTGCCGGCATCCAACAGGGTTTTTACCTTTGCCGCGTCCAGGCCCAGTATTTCGCGCAGAATGCGTTCGGAATGTTCGCCGATGGCCGGTGCCGGTTTTCGGGTTGGCATTTCGGGGATGCTGTCCATTTTTATGGGGTTGCCGGGGATGGTAACTTCGCCGGCTTTACGGTCCTTTACTGTTACAAACATGTTACGGGCCGCCAGTTGCGGTTCCTGCATGACCTGCTCGATGTCGTTGACCGGCGCTGCCGGAATGCCGCAGCGTTCCATCAATTCCAGCCAGTAGGCGCTGCTGTTTTTTGAGAAGAGTTCTTCCAGTACGGGTATCAAATCTTTGTAATGCTTGGTTCGCTCCAAGTTTGTTGTAAAACGCGGATCACTCAGTAATTCAGGACGTTCGACGGCTGTGCAGAAGGTCTTCCACAAGGCATCATTACCTACGCCGATTACAAACCAGTTGTCGGTACCGCGGAAGGCCTGGAAGGGGGTAATGGTCGGATGGCGGCTGCCCAGCGGTTGCGGTGAATGGCCGTCTACCTGGAAACGCACCAAGGCGTTTTCCAGAATGGCTAGCTGGCAGTCCAGCATGGCTACATCAATTTTCTGACCTTCGCCGGTGCGCTCCCGCTGGTACAGCGCTGTGGTAATGCCGGTAGCTCCGAACACAGCAGCTGTAATATCGCCCATGGACAAACCGACTCGGGTCGGCGGCGAGTCCGGCCAGCCGGTAATGCTCATAACACCGCTCATGGCCTGCACCAGAATGTCGTAGGCCGGCCGTTTGGATTCCGGCCCACTGTGGCCGAAGCCGGAAATAGCGGCATAGATCAGCCGCGGATTCACCTGCTTCAGTACCTCCCAGCCTAGTCCCAGTTTTTCCATGGTGCCCGGCCGGAAATTTTCCACCAGCACGTCGCAGCGTTTGGCCAGGTCTTTAAGCAGCTGTTTGCCTTCTTCGTGCTTGAGATTTATGGCGATACTTTCTTTACCACGGTTGATGGTTACAAAATACAGGCTCTGACCGTTGCGAAACGGGCCAAAAGCGCGCGAATCATCGCCGGTTTCCGGCACTTCCACCTTAATAACTTCGGCTCCCAGGTCGGAGAGCATCATGGTGCAGAAAGGTCCGGCCAGTACACGCGTCAGGTCCAGTACGCGTATGCCTTCCAGGGGTTTGTTCATAAGGGCTCCTTTGCAGCTATGGCGATTAACAGGCAGGGCTGCCCCGGTCGCGGCCATCTTGGCGGCGACCGGAACAGCCCCGGGAAGTCATTATCGGTCGCTGCTTACTTCTTGCGGGCTTCTTCGTGCAGCCAGGCGGCCTTGGCTCCGGCAATATCGCCGAATTTGGTCAGTTCGCACTTGGCTTTTTTGGCCATCAGTTTTTCGTAGCGGTCATCTTCTACCATAGCTACGATACGGGCCACGCTGGACTCACCGTCTACCAGACGCCAGGGGAAGCAGCCGATGGTACAGCGCTGGTTTAAGAGCAGGTCGATGTCGCCGCCCACGCATTCGGCATGGATGATGTGCTCATGGAACATCTCCAGATGCATCAGCTGATATTTGTCGTCGGAGAAAATTTCGTCCAGGGTCTTGCCGTATTTCTTCTGAAAGTGGCGGTCGCACTCGGCGGCCTGCTTGGGCATCCAGTCGCGGATTTTGGTGTTCATCGGATGGTCCGCGCTGCCGCAGTCAACGCCTATCCAGCGCAGCTTTTTGCGTTTTGCCCACTCGGCAAACTCGCGGTCCGGTCCGGGGTGCTTGATCATGTAGCGGATTTCGTCGCCGGTCGGCTGGTCCCAGCCATAATGGTGGAAGCCGGTATGAATGATAAGAATATCACCTTCTTTTACTTCGACACGGTCTTCCACCATTTTGGAGGTGTACACGTCATACTCGCCGGCACAGTCCGACAGGTCGACGATTGCGCCTTCGTGTACCAGAAAATCCATATCCAGGCTGGCAATATCCTTGCCGGGGGTGTAAAAGTGTATTTCGCCATCCAGATGGGTGCCGATGTGGTTGGAATGGGTAACGATCTGGCCGTTGGCGCCGTTCGGTGCCAGGCGCTTAAAATACTTCATTTCCAGCGGTTCGTAGGTGGGCCAGGGCGGGGTGCCGATACCCAGGGGGATGGTCAAATCGATCATTTTCATGTCAGTTCCTCCAAATAAAAATATGCAGCGGCGTCATACAACACCGCATCGGGTTTACGCTTTGGCATGCTTGCCGGGGCTTATCCGGTGCGCTTACTCCTTCGTATACTTTTTGGCAAAGGCCAGCATGGCGTCGCGGAAGGCGTTTTCTGGGGGTTTTACCAGGCCGGCGCCGACCATGCCGACACCAGGGTTCTTGTGGGCGATACCGGTGTTGATAACCGGCAGAATACCGGTTTCCACCACCTTGCGCACATCGATGCCGGTGGGGGTGCCGCGGAAGTCCAGTATCGGAATCTGGTAGACGTTGTTCTCGCCGACGCAGATTTCGTACATGCGCAGGGTAAAGTCGATGGCGTCCTGGGGCGAGCCGCCGACAAACTTGACGATGGCTGGTGCCGCCGCCATGGCAAAGCCGCCAATGCCGGAAGTCTCGGTTATAACCGAGTCACCGATATCGCGGGCGGCGTCGTCGGCGCTAAAGCCCGGCAGGTATAAGCCGTCCACAATCCCGGCCGGTCCGGTAAACCACTGGCCAGGTAGTCCGGACAGACGGATGCCGAATTCGGTGCCGTTGCGCGCCATAGTGGTAATCAGGCTGCAGCCTTCGATGCCGGCCGCCGCGTCCACGGTGCACTTGGCGCTGGGCATGGTCAGGTTCAGGAAAAAGTGGTCGTTGGCGTTCAGGAACGACAGCACTTTGGATATTTGCTCTTTGGGGTAGTCCAGCATTACCAGGTAGGGTGCCAGCTCGCGGATAATCAGCGAAGTGCCGGCGCGGTTGCGGTTATGCCCTTCGTCACCCATCTGCAGCACCTGGGCGATGATGTTTTTCATATCGATGGGGCCACGCGCCTTCAGTGCGTCCGAGAGTATTGGCGCAAGGTCGCTGGCCATCCAGCGCAAGCGGTCCAGCACTTCGTCGGAGTAGGCGCCGTACCGCAGAACTTTGCCCAGGCCCTCGTTCAGGGTGCAGTAGGCGCGGTTGCTGAAGGCGGTGTTTTCCACGATCCAGACCGGCATGGAGGCGGTCATGATGCCGGCCATAGGGCCGACGGCGTTGTGGTGGTGGCAGGGTTCGAAACGGATTTTGCCGGAGGCGGCAAGTGCCTCGGCTTCGGTGGGAGTTCTGGCCAGCCCTTCGTAAATCAGACCGCCGATTACCGCGCCGCGCATCGGTCCGCACATGTTTTCCCAGCTAACCGGCGGACCGGCATGCAGAATCAGGTCTTTGGCCATGCCTGGTACCACGTCGATGGCGGTACCGATGCCGAGGATGGTCGGTTTGGCTTCCAGAATGCGGCGCAGACCTTCGGCGTTGGCTTTTTCGATGTCCACAGCCGGGTTGCTGGTCAATGTGTCCATTGCTTCGACCAAGGCCCGGTTGCCGCCGGCCGGCAGGCGCCAGTCTACCTGCACGCTGGTGGCCCCGGCTGCCGCCGCGTTTTCGGCAAAATTTTCAAGACCCAGGTTGAGTACCTGCAGGGGTGACTCAAACAGGCCGTTCAGTGCTTTGTCGCTCATACTGCTGCCCTCCCGTCTTTGCCTTTTCCGGCCATCGAAGCCGTCCGGGCGATTTCCAGTGCCAACAGCGCCGCCCGATAATTGGACGGCAGCACCGTCGCACCGGCTTCGCGCAGCAGTGCAAGCTGGCGCTCGTAATTCTGCGGGTCGGCACTGGTGCCGGTAAGCGAGGCCACTACCGGCAGATAGCCGCCGCGCTGTTCGGCCGCCTTGCGTGCCTCCAGTATGGCTTCTACGCAGGCACCGGCCGGATCAGGATGCGATCCATAGCCGATCACCACGTCCAGCAGCAGCACCGCACAGGCCGGGTCGTTGCCTTCCTGTAGAATACGCTCGGCCCGTGCCCCCGGGTCGATCATGGGGTGGGGCTTGCCCACCGTAAAGATATCATCACCCAGATCCACAATGGTATGCTCGCGCGATTTGAAGGGATCGGCCAGCTGCCAGGTTTTGTCAGTTTGGTTATTAGAATATACCCCACCCAGTTCTTTGTGTGCCAGGAACAAGGCTTCGTCGGCCAGGGTGCCGCCGGTAAACAGGCCGCGCAGGTATTTTTGCCCGCTGCCCAACAGGGCTGCCTCGCTTGCGGCCA
>JAHIWF010000096.1 GCA_018815555.1 Spirochaetota bacterium
CCAGCACTGCGACGACCAGCACCAGCACTACCCGCAGCAGCAGCAGCAGCGCTGCGGTTCCGCGTACTGAATACTGGATACAGGCAGCCAGCCTTACCAACCGCAGCCGCGCCGAAGATCTGCAGGCTTCATTGATCAGCAGCGGACTCAGTGCTATAATCAATATACACGAAGTTGACGGAACACCCTGGTATCGGGTACGTATCGGCCCCTATCAGAGCAGAAACGAAGCCGACGGCTGGCTTGGCAATATAAAAAAACTGCCTGGCTGTGCTGAAGCCTACATCTCTGAGGTTACCGTCCGCTCATAAACCAGGCTATTGCCGGAGCCACACTGCAGCCCGGCAGATAGCCGAAGGAAGCAGTAATGCCTGAGAGCACCCGACGCAACGTAAATTTTCCGCGCGCCAACCTGTTCATGCTGGGAGTAATTACCTTTATCATGCTTGGGGCAACGCTCAAGCTGACAACTGCCATCTTACTGCCCTTTGTTATTGCAGTATTACTGACCTTTGTGCTCGAACCGCTGATTAACCTGCTAACCAAAATAAAAATACCACGCGCGCTGGCTGCTATAGTCGTAGTACTGGCCATTGCCTCGGCCCTGTATGTAGTCGGGCTGGTGCTGTTCAACAGTGTTAAGACTATCGCGACACTGTATCCGAAATACGAGGAACGCTTTACCGAAATCTACCAGCTGCTGGCCAACGCCTTCAGCCTGCCCTATGATGAACACCTTAATCTGTTCGACAACATCTGGCAGCAGATGGGAGTTCGCCAGCAGATTCAATCCTGGGCCTTGAACTTTTCCAATTCTTTTATCGGATTTTTCAGTGACTCAGTGATGGTGGTACTTTTTATTGTGTTTTTGCTACTGGAACTCGGACACTTTAAGGCACGGGTAGAGCTGGCCTTCGCCAATACCTTCCCCGGCGGTGTTAAAGCCATAATTGATTCGATAGTCCGGCAAGTAACCCGCTATCTGAGCGTAAAATTCATTATGAGCCTGGCTACCGGCCTGATCATCGGACTGGTATTAAAGCTGATAGGTATGGATTTTCCAGTTGTCTGGGCAGTAATCTGTTTTATACTTAATTTTATTCCCACCATCGGCTCGATTGGCGCCGGCATGGGTGTCGTTATTTTTGCAGTGGTGCAATTTTATCCCGCTCCGACACCCATCATCATAGCCGCGCTGACCGCGGTGCTGACCAACATGATAATCGGCAATATCATCGAGCCCAAAATTCAGGGTGACAACCTGGGGCTGTCGCCCTTTGTAATTCTGCTGTCCTTGCTGATCTGGGGCTGGCTCTGGGGTTTTGCCGGACTGATTCTGGCCGTACCCATGACCGTGATAATAAAAATTATCTGCGAACAGGTGCCGATTCTGGAACCGGTATCAATTCTGATGGGTTCCTATAAGGCGGCGATAAGCACCAAAGCCAGACCGGCCCGCTGGTACTCAGCCAAGCACAGTGCGCAAAAAAGCGATGAGTGCCAGGATCAGCAGCCCGGTAGCAGTGAGCCAAACCCATAAGGGCAGACGGCCGTATTCGGCTGGCGGGCGGGCCGGCCGGAAATCACCACGCAGCGGCCGTGCAGCCGAAAAACTTGAGTATCCGCACACCGGGCAACCCTTGCTGAACTGCGCCGGAGACCCTGAGTAACTGCATTGCGGACAGCGCACCGAACTGAAAATGCGCCCGCAATAGCGGCAGCGCTGGTCATCACGTTCGACTTCTTTAGCGCAGTTCTCGCAGAAATAGCGCTGCTTTTCCGCTTTCAGGTAGAGGCTCCTGTGCTTTTGGCGGCAGCTGCTGCGGTGCCGCCTTTTTCGGTGCCGGCGTCGGACCCGGTTTTTGCTGTATTTCCATCAGAGGAAACACCAGATTTTTTATCAGCAGACGTATCGGCAGAACCGGCGTCGGCGGAGGCTGCACCGCCCTCCTTACTTACCGGCTTGGCAGTACTCTTGCTGCCCTTTGCGTCGTTAACATAAAAACCGGAGCCCTTGAAAATAACTCCCGAGCCGCCAAAAATAATGCGCCGAATGGACTTGCCGCATACCGGACAATCTTTAAGGGGCTCGTCGGACATATTCTGGCTGACTTCGAATGAATGACCACATTCTCTGCATTCATACTCGTATGTAGGCATAACAACCCTCTGTAATAATGATTTTTTAGAAGACAAGAAAACAATACCCAAGCGAATATACTGAAAACTGTTGCCAGAGTAAAGAGTGACGGATACAATGCCGGCATGACCATAGAAACACACTGGCTGATTTATCCGGACGGAGACCGGCAGGAAACCGAAACCGCACCGCGCATGAATGCCCTGATCGACATGAACGGCTTCAGTCTGCCGCTGCCGCTGCGCGATCCGCGTGTTATCGCCTACCGGGTTTTCAAGATAAGGCGGCTGGAAAGCCGGGGGGAACTGAATATTCTATACTACCTGGAGCTGGTACCAGTGCGCGAACTGGCAGGAATGTAAAAGGCTTATTCGTCCTCTTCATGGGCGGGCGGAAAGGCGTACATGTCCGGCAGCCGATATACATCCTGCATCGAAAACTGATCCTGAGCCTGCTCCTGCACCGAAAGACGCAGTTCGATGAAATGCGTCAGGTCGTCATACTGTTCGCTCTGTACCAAAACGCGGAAACTGAACAAGCGCTCTTTTGCACCTTTGGGGGCGGAGACCGGATAGGGCCAGAAAATAAAAGTACCGGCGGTATTGCGCACCAGGGGGCAGGGATTCTGCCAGTTCGCATCCATCATGGTCACCAGTGCGCCTTTATCATCCAGCAGCTGTACCGACAGGGCTTCCAGCGGAGCAAAGTTGGCGCCGTCGAAAATCCGGCCCATAATCGGCGGAAAGTTGTATACCGGACCTTCCGGCAGCTGCAGGGCTTCGGCAGTGGTTGTGTGCTCGAAATGCGGCCGCTTGCTGGCATTGATTTTGGACCAGCCTTCGCGCACCAGCGAGACAACATCGGCTATGCGCTGCAGTTTTTCATTATAATCCTGTTCCGAGTAGGCCAACCCGCGACTGGAAACTACATATTCGGGTTTAATCCGGTTAAGCACATAACAGGCTACATCCATCCGGCATTGCGGACAGGTGCACCAGGAAGCCGGACCGGGCCGCTCGGCGTCAAACAACTCATCCACGGTCGTGCGAACCATATCTTCCATCAGGTTATGAATTTCCATGCATTCCTCCAAAGCCGACGCACAGCGGCATCCTGTTGTTTGTACTCACCTACTATTGTAGCGGTTTCCGCAGATTCTGCAAGGTGTAAACGAAAGGCGGCAGGCGCTTCACCGATCCATAAACTGCCGCAGCCTGTCCTTGTCGACTTGCTCATTCTTGCAAAACACCCGCACCACCCGCAAAGCCCGCTCGAACGAGCGCACCAGCTCTTTTCCGAAAACAGTGGACACAGCACTGAAGGGCTTCCCGCTCTCCAGTACCGGCAGATCGGACTCGAAGGAAATCGGCTCGGGAATGTCGATAACCACATCCAGCGGCGCACCGGAACCGCCCAGCAACTCGGATAATTCCTGCTCGGCCACCTGACGCTGCCCAAGCTGCAGACAGCGCGCATGCGCAGGCAAGTCCGGATCATACACCTGCTCGTAACACAAACTATACAACTGCCCGTGGAGCACGGAATTAATAAGACCTGAGGTAGAGGGTGACAAGCCCTGCATCAGCTGATAAAAACCGGCGTCATCCAGACCGTACAGTTTATCAAAGGCAAGGTTACCGGCAGTAAGCTCGGCCAGGATAGCTTTTTTTATCATGGCAGTGGCTGCCCGCACATTGCGGTGCCAATAAACCGCCCGGTACATCTGGTACTTGGAGAAAAGTACCGCCTCCACAGCCATGATGCCGCGTTCGTCTATCGCGATATGCCCGCCGGAGTCGAGACCGATGTGCTGCAGGATAAAATCCACATCCTGGGTTCCATAAGGCACCCCACAGGCCCAGGCATCACGATTCAGGTAATCCAGCTTATCGGGGTCCAGAACGCCGGAGAGCAGAGAGCGCAGAAAACCCAGCTGCGAACAACTGTGGCTCTGGCGGTCGTCAATTATGGCGGCAGTCAGCTCGGGGTCGGCACCGGCGGCTTTAACGGCGGAGGCCAGCACTCCAGTTATTATGCGGCCGGACAGCTCCTCATGCTCCACCAGCGGCAGCTCTTTCAGCGAATGGGTATACGGGAAATGCCCGAGGTCGTGGCAGAGTGCGGCCATCAGGTAACTGCGCAGCGCCAGCGGGTCCAGGCTGAAAGCGGGGTAACGGCCGGCCAAGGCATCGAGCAGACGTTTTGCCAGATGGAACACCCCGAAGGAATGAGCCCGCCTGGTATGGGTCGCTCCCGGATACACAATTCCGGCTGGTCCAAGCTGGCAGATCCGGCCGAGCTTCATAAATTCGGCAGAATCGATAACAGCAGAGAATTCCGGCGGCAGCATAATATTCTTCCATAACGGATCACGCACCGGCTGTGTAAACTCCAAA
>JAHIWF010000097.1 GCA_018815555.1 Spirochaetota bacterium
CAGACAGGCTGTTCAGCCTTGCTCTTTCTCCTGCTGCGGCTCGGTCTGCCAATATAACAAAAACATTACAATTTACTAGCGCACTATTAAAACTCGACAAAATCCTCATCAGACCTAGTCGCGGTGATATCATCGGCCCGTTGAGCGATAGCGGCAGACCAAGGCGACGCCCACCTCCAGTAAAAACACCAGCACGGTAGCGATACCAAAACGCAATAGGGCTTCGGGTGGTACGATAAGCAGGGACAACAACCGTTTATTGAAGCACCATTGGCGGAATCCATACAAAATAACAAACCTGATATGGCAAATCAGCACAACAAGCAGTATTATATTATCATGAACCATCTAGAAAAGTTGATTGGTCTAAAGGTGGGCGGAACCCGGGTTGTGCCGATTGTCAGCAAAATAGTCATCTTGTTCGCCATTCTGCTACTAGTGTCCAATTTTTCCTCGAATTTTATCAACCTTACCCTCAATCGCGGTGAGTTACTAAAGCTGGCCAACCGCCTTTTGGTCAAGGATCTCAAGGAAATTTACGGGCAGGCATCAAATCAGCATGACATTTTTGAATTCAGCCGTGATTTAACAGATGCCATTGATACTATCAGTGGCTCGGCCCGACGCGAACTGACTGGCAAGCGTTCGTTTGCGGCCGGTATCAGAGTCGATGGTAGCCTCTTTTTTTGGGCCTCCGCGTCAGCAGCACCGGCCTACTTTGACGACCAGACAGCCCTGGCCAGCATGCGCACGTCACTTGAGTCCGGGGATGGTGAAGGTATCCTGCGTTTCCGCCTGAATGGAAGCGAGTATTTCAGTGTGTATAAATATCACGCAAAGTGGCAGGCTTTCCTGCTCCGGGCCGAAGAAGAGAGCGAGTTTTACGCCTCGACCCGCTCAGTATTCTTCCGTGTCAGCCTGATTATCATTTTGATGACCTTGGTCTGCCTGGTGGTTGGAATAATTTTACTCAGGCGCATTTTGCGCTTTGTCAACCGCTTTGCCACCGAGTTGATGCGCATGCAAAACGACCAGAAGCTCGAACTGATCGACCTGTCCGATGCGCCAAATGACGACGTTACTTATATGGGAGCTTCCTTCAATTCGCTGGCGTCCACCATCGACAATCTTCTGGTAATTTTCCGGCGCTTTGTAACCCAGGACATTTCAAAAAAAGCCTATGCCGACAAAAACATCCGATTGGAAGGCACCACCAAGGATTTAAGCATTTTGTTTACCGACATCAAGGGTTTTACCTACATGACCGAAACCCTTGGCAATGATATCATAGACCTGCTCAATCTGCACTACGACAAGGCCATCTCGCATATTCACAAGGTAGACGGCATTGTCGGGTCGATTATCGGCGATGCCCTACTGGCAGTTTTCGGCACGCTAGAAACTCGAGCCAACAAATCGCAGGCCGCACTCGAGGCTGCAATCAACATTCAGTATGTAGCTGCCGAACTGCGCACCGCCCTGAAACACAAAAGCGACGCAATCCTACGCACCCGCGGCCACTTGCTACCGGCCGAAGAGCGGGTCCTTAAGGCCATCCTGCTGGAAGTCGGTGTCGGTATCGACGGCGGCGAAGTTTTCTACGGCAATATAGGCTCCTATGAACGAATGGCTAATACCGTAATTGGTGATAATGTTAATTCTTCTTCCCGGCTCGAAGGCCTTACCAGAATCTACAAAGTGCCGATCATCTGCTCCGAGTACATCCGCAACGACGTACTGTCGGCCAGAGCCGATTACCGTTTTGTGGAACTCGACCAGGTTCAGGTAAAAGGCAAAATGGAAGGCAAGAAAATCTATTGGCCGGTTCCGCTGGTCAAGGTCGACGAAGCCTTCGAGCGGCAAGCCGTCCAGTTCGAGCTCGGGCTCGGGCATTATTACACCGGACACTGGGATATGGCCGGAACGGTCTGGCAGGGCTGCGAACTGCCTATGATGGAAGAATTCAATAATCGACTGGCCCTGACCCGGCCGGAGAATTGGAATGGTATATGGGCGATGACAACAAAATAAAAGACCTGGTAGCCCAGGCTTCGCGAGAATCGCTGGCTAAATCGCTACAGAACCTGCAGAAGGAAACTCTCAATTACGACCTGGAGCAGGAATTCGCCGCAACCAAAAAGCACCGATCTTTATTTGTAGCCGGTCTTACTTTGGCTACGGTAATTACCCTGGTGTTCAGTGCCTGGCTGACGGTGCGGATTATCGAACGCCGGTCCTCACAACAGCAGGTTGATATCAGTTCCTTCGAGGATCTTAACCTTAAGGATCTTCTAAACGTTGCCAAACGCACCGAAGACGAGCTGGCTCTCGCCCAGCGCGAGCTGATAGCCCTGGAGCGCCAAAGAGAAGACGAAATACGCGTAGTGCAATCAGCCTCGACCGCCGAGCTGGAACTGATCAACGCACAACGCAGTAGCGAAACCGAGAAGAGCCGTGCTCGAACCATGGCCCTACAACGGCGGGACAACCAAAACGCCGAAATTACCGTTCGCTACGAACCACTGATAATGGCCAAACTGCAGCAGATCGAAGAAATTAGCAGACGGCTGGCACAATACGACAGTCGCATGCTGGAACAGGCCAAAGCCAACGAAGAGATGCTGGCATCCGAGCGGCGCCTGTTCGAGATGGAAAAACAAAATCTTATCGAGACTTATGATGAACGGATCAGCCTGCTGGAAAAACAACTACAGGAAGAAAATGAGCGCTTCGAAAAAAGCCGGACCGAATTGGTGGCTACCCTGCGGGCTACCCATCAGGCCGAGCTGCGTGACCGGGCACTTTTGTACAATCCGGTTTTTTCCGACCCGGTGCTGCTTGATATTCTGGAGCAACCCGCAGCCGATACCAGCGCTTTCCGCCGCCTGTTTGACCACAGCGATAGAGAATCCAGTGTAGCGCTGCCCGAAGCCATAATCCAAGCCGGCAGCGATTCGGCAAGCGCCGAGCAAGTCTCGGCCATTATCGGTCTGGCCGAAAGTGCCGCAAACCAGGCCGCATCTCTAGAGGCCCTGGGAGCCGCCCTGGCCGACGTACCCTATGTCAATTCCGTGCCGGTGGCGCATATGCGCCTGCAGGACGCTGCTTATGGTTTGGCTGCGGCTTACAGCAGTATCGCAGAGCTGTTGGCCATCGAGCTGTTGCAAGCCCGGCAAGCCTATCAAAATCTGGAAGCACGCAGCCAGTCTACCATTCGTACACTGGAGGCCGAACGGCAGCGCTTGATGGCCAGCCTTACCGAACGTCAGAATAATCTGCAGGATGTCGAAACCGAAAATTCCATATACCAGTCTGCGCTGGATGTGCTGGCTATTCGCAGCGGCGATGCCGGCTTTGTACTGGAGGTGCGTGGCCGCGAATATATTATCTGGCTGCGGCAGCTGGCTGGTTTCAACCGACCCGGCAGAGCTTGGATTGTCCGTAACGAACGCAGTCTGGCCAGCATCAGTGTAGAACCAGATGGTGACCTCTATCGGGGACAGTTGCTGGAACTGACTGGCGAAGAAGTACCGGATATATTCGACAGTGTTGTCCTGCAGCTGGACAGCGCTACTGTAGGAGAATGAACATGAACAAGCAAGGTTGCGGATTAGCTTTAGCCATTTTATTATATTTCGTATCAGGTACAGCCTTATTCGCCCAGACGACGGCACTGGCTGATCGGGGAGAGCGCAGTCTGGATGGTCGTTCCTGGCAGTGGTATGCAACACAATCCGGTCTGACCGTCTATGTGGCCCGTCCGGTTCCGGCCGGAGCGCTGACCAGAATCGAACAGGTTGTTGCTGTTGCCGAAAGCTGGCAGCAGATCGGCATCAGCGAGATCCGGGTGGAAACCGGCCGGGAAGCGGACGAATATGTTATATATCCTTCGCGTCTGGAATACAGCGGACAGGATTACGGCAGTGCCGTGCCGGCCGGCCTGCGCCTGCGTTACGAAGGCGTGCTAATGTACGACTTCCGGGCACGCAGCGGTGACTACTTCGTACGGGTGCGCGGCGTCCTTATGGGCGAGCAAGCCCTGCTGGCCGAATTGGCCAAAGCCGTTGTCGATCCCGTAACTTATGTTGCCGAACGCGATCCGGGATGGGCAGCAGCCCGCCTTGCTGATATGCAAGTCAGGCTGGACACTCTGGAAGCGGACCTGAGCGCTACACTGGCTGCCAGCACAAGCATTACCAAAGCCGCTTTGGAAAACCTGCGCCTTGCCCTGGCGGCACGCATGAACCGCAGCCTGTTCGGCTTGGCCAAAGCACTGGACAACGAGGCCTTGGCCTTTACGCTGGAATACCGGCAGCAGCACCCGGAGGCCGACAATGCCACTATCCTGGCGGCAGCCAAGAGTGCCGGCCACAGCCTTAACGCAAAGCAACTGGAAATAATTCGGCTGGTCTGGCAGTAGCAGCAGACCATGCAACCACGGCTCGACATAGCGTGGTAGTATAGCCAGACCAATGCTGAATTGTGGAACTGTCATTTCGGGATTTTTATGGTTTTACCGCCGATATTCGGCTTTTGCACCGAACTACGACTGTTCTCCCAACCCGAACAACTAATCCAGCCAGATTTTTCCGGAAACATCACGTACCCATGGTGATAATCGTCACAGCCGTCATTGTCCCGTTCCATTCCGGACAAATAAACGGATCGACCTTGTAGACTCTCTGTAACAACCGAGCCCAACTTTGCTAGCGTAACTTGGGCCAGACAACGAAAGCTTCTATGGTTGAAGCATTCTCTGGCAAGGTGGCATCCATATTGGGGGACTTATTTGAAGCCCTTTTTACCAACCCTCTGGTGCAAGTCGGTATATACTGGGTCGCCCTTTCCACTGCTTGCGGACTTTTCTGGCAGATACCCTATAACTACGCACTAATTGGACCCGCCTATCTTCGTTGCTGGCCACCCAGAGGCAGCGTATGCCGGTATTTTAGGCATTCGCCTGGGAGGCCCCACCCGCTATTAAAATTCCACAAAATCCTCATCAGACATGGTCGCTGTAATATCATCAGCCCGCGGAACGATAGCGGTGGAGACACCGGCGGACCTGGAGCTGGCTGCCTTGCCGGCTGGAATCTTGCCACTTACAGAAACTCTAGCCCTCTCACCCGGCACAGATTTGGCTGACGTGATGCGTGAGCTGCCGCGTGGCCGCACCGAAGCTGCTTCCTGTGCTTCCGCTTCATCACTAGAATCCAGCCGGAAGAAGGAAACTATCGTTCGTAATTCCTCAGCCTGGGCGGCCAGTTCCTTGGCGGTGCCGGCAACCATGGTAGCCTGACCGGCAATCTCTTCGCTGGTAGCACTGAATTCTTCGGACAGCGAAGCATTATGCTGTATAACCGTATCCAATTGGCCGATGGCCAGATTAATCTGCTGGGTACCGGAATCCTGCTCGCGGCTGGCTCCGCTTATTTCCTGGACCAGTTCAGCCGTCTTCTGGATATCCGGCACCATATTATCCAACATGGCACCGGCTTTCTCGGCAATATCCACGCTCTGTTTGGACAGGCCGGAAATCTCGCCCGCAGCCGAGCGGCTGCGTTCTGCCAGCTTACCGACCTCGCTGGCCACTACCGCAAAGCCCTTGCCATGCTCACCGGCACGGGCCGCCTCGATGCTGGCATTCAGGCTAAGCATATTGGTCTGGCGGGCAATTTCCTCAATGATGGATATTTTCTCGGCTATCTGGCGCATGGCTGTAACCGTATCTTTTACCGTCTGTGCGCCTTCGCGGGCATCCCGGGCCGCCTTGGTGGCGATCTGCTCGGTTTGTATGGCATTGTCCGCTGTCTGGCGGATATTCGCGCTCATCTGCTCGACACTGGACGAAACTTCCTCGGCATTAGCCGCCTGCTCAGAAGCCCCCTGTGACAATTGCTGGCTGGAAGCCGAAACCCCGTCGATGCCCTGCGACATCTGGGCTGCGGCTTCGGCCATCCCGGCGGAGCTGCTGGCCACACCGCGACTGGCCTTTTTTACCGCCGAAACCACGCTCTGCAGCTTCATGATGGTAGAATTAAGTGACCCGGCCAAAATACCGATTTCGTCGGTACGCAAACTGATTACCGGGCTGGTGTCAATATTCAAGTCACCGCGGGCCAGTTGCTGGGCGGCCTCGTTCATGGCCAGTATCGGCTTGGTAAAACTGGCGGCAAGGAAATAAACAATAACAGCACCGGCAACCAAGGCCAGTATCCCCACCAACAACAACATGCCAAGGAAAGAATACAAGGGGCCATATATGTCAGAAAGAGGTCCTTCGGAAGCCAGTATCCAGCCGGTTTCATGCACCTCATAGACAGCAGCGTACTTGCCGGTTTTACGGTCTATTATAAAAGCGTATCCATTGGTATTTTTTGTCAGCGCAGTCTGCAGATTCCGGTAATTTCTGTCTTCGAAGAAACTGGTTTTTAATACATCTTCTTCTTCATCAGCGGTTATGTACAGTCCGGCTCCGTCCAGCAGCCAGGACTGACCGTTGTCGGTCATTTTCAGATTTTTGGCGATTTCTTCCACAGTGCCTAGCAATACATCCAGGCCAACAACACCAATTGCCTCACCGCCTGCGTCATCAACCCGAGTGGAAACAGTAACCACCAACTTGCCAGTTATGGTATCCAGGTATGGGGCAGTCAGGAGCACATCCGTACTGCGCAAAGAATTCTTGAACCATTCCTGGGTATATTGCGAAAAATCGGCTGGCGGCTGCCACCCAGATGCCTCCACCAGGGTGCCACCTTCGGTAAGATCCTGAACCGCCGTCCAATACATCGTAGACAAATTCGGATTATCCCTAACTCCCGCCTCCAGCGACGGGCGCAAAGAAAATATATCATCTATTCTATTGCGCGCCTCGTTGCGGATACTCTTAACATTCTGGGCCAGCACCTGATACCAAGCCGTAATGCGCGCTCCGGCAGCATCCATTTTGGCGGCGGTATCAAGCGCCAACTGGTCGTTCAGACGCAGCGAATAGTTGAAGTACACAGCGATGGCCATTACCGTAATGACCGCCGCAATCAAACCGATCAACATCAGCGTCAATTTTATTTTTATGGACATACGCATGTGAACCTCCTGTCAGGATACCATCCCGAAATTCATGAAAATAAATGGCAAGCGCCTTCTTAATACCTCATACGAAAGGAATTTTTGGCCGATTGCAAAATTAATCTCCGCCCGCCGATGCCGCTCCTCGTCATTACTGAGCACCCGAACCACATCCTGTACGGCAGCATCGGTAATATAGCCATCAATAGTGCTGGTCTGGAAACCCAGGGGTTCGATATCCTGGGCATAAATAGCATAGCGGTTAACCAGAATCGGCTTGCGATAATACACCGCCTCCAGGAAGGCATTGCCGAAACCTTCATAGGTAGAAGGATAAGTAACAAAATCGGAATGCACGTAGGCATCCCACAGGCTGTACATTTTCCGCCCTGTACTGTTCAGCTGCCGCTGACTCTCCAGTAGGTCCGGCCGCACCACCAGATTCACTTCCATAAAAGCGGCATAATCACAGATGCGCCTGAAATATTCATCACCTTCATCCAACACCGGATGCGAGACCAGCAGCTTACCCCGCCCTTTGCCGAAGGCGGTCTTGTTAAAGCGGGCGACCAGCTCGATAGCATGCTCGATACCTTTCCTGGCAACGATGCGAGTAGGCTGCAAAAAAATCACATCATCATCGCGCAGGCCGAAAGCGTGGCGAAAATCGGCGTTATATTCATCTTTTTCCACTGGCTTGGCGTCAAAGTCCCACACATTGGGAATCATGATGCTGGAAATACCACAGCGGAAGGCCAGTTGATGGCGGGCCTCCGAATTAATGACAACATGATATATGCTGTGCAGACGCGGGGGGAAAGCCCGGGCGATATAGTCCTCGGCGCAGCCGCTGGAAAAACGCTGGCGCTCCCAGGCAAAATCGTGATTGTGCGCAATCGCCGGCATTTCGGTTTCGGCGATCAGCTCGGCCAACGCCACTCCCAGCGGTATATGCATCGGTATGGCGAACGCGTTTTCCACGATCAGCAGATCAATCGAAAACTTATTAACAAAATCATACAGCGTCTTTTTCAGTAAACCCTTGATTTCACCGACATCAGCAGTCAGCCCGCGCCGCCGGGTCTTGGCATCGAAAATTTCGGCATGCAGGGAACGAACCTTCGGATCGCCGAAAAATGCCTCCGGAACAACCATTGACCGTTCAGCATTCCAATCACTGAGACCGGAATAGTAGAACGTGTTGTATCCCAGCTCGATAAGCACGTCATCCCATTTTTTAGTCTCTAAAGACACTCCGTCATTTCCGTGAAAGCGGGTAGATACGAAACCGATATTTTTAATGGTCCTGACTGTTGTAAGATACATGCCGCTATCCTCTCCGTGTCAGTTTGGCCTGCAGTTCCGGCCAACTCCGCACCACAATATCGGGAAGCTTATGATTCAGCTGATCCGCTATTTCCCGTAATTTTAAAGATCGTGCATCACCGGCAAAAAGACAAGACATAAAACCCGCTTCTCTGGCCGCACAGCAATCATTTAAGGCATCATTTCCCACAAAAAGCACTTCCTGCCTTTTGATTCCGCGCTGTTGCAAGGCTCTGCCGAGTATTTCATACATCCATGTGTCCGGCTTTGCCCGGCTGCTCAGATACGACCATTGCTGCAGCGCGGTGTCGAAGGTTGTGTCCAGAACGGCACTCCCGAAGGCGGCTTCCAAAAATAATGGGGTATAAAACTGGGCGTTGGACACAATACCCAGACTTAAACCCCGACCGCTGCACCAGGCCAGAAAGCTGTCTGCTGCCGGCATGGCCGAACAGGGATTCTGGATGCACTCCCAGCGCACGCAAGCCATAGCTGCCAAACGCCTTCCGGCCGGTCCGTCGGGCAGATTCAGCGCTCGCAGGAATACATCAATACTGTCCACTTCCGGCCAAGGCAGCCCCTTGGCCCTGGACAAGGCATGATCCTGTATGATCAGCTGCTGCAGCCGATCCCTAAATCCGGTCGAATACTTAAATTCATCATCAAAAGGAGTCAAGCCATCACAGGACAGCTTTTGTTGGCGTTGCCTGCCAATAAGTGCGCCACCAGCAGACTTAGGCGCATCCGTTTCGGAAGCAGGCCCATCCCGATCTGTAGTAGCTGGATCAGCCCCAACTTCACCGAGAGCACTGGCCAACAGGGTTCCATATATATCGAAAAGAATTACTTTCGGCCTGCGCGGTAGGCGCAATTGCGGATTCAATAATGGATAAAACCGACTACTCTGTGGAATACTACCCGGCTCGATGGTGCCAGCCGCTGCAATTCCATGAGACTGAACATAATCAAAAAGATGCAGCACGATATCCTGGCAGCTGTCTTCCGCGCCTACAGCAATATGCGCCGGCAGGGTAAGTGCGGCCAGATAGCGTGCATGCGTACCCGGCAATGGCAGACTGGTCATGTTTGCACTCCTACGCCAAAAACCGTATCCGGATTAAGATACAGAATAAGTAACTTTTGCCGATCCGGAGCAGCCGAGGCAGTCTGTGTTTCCATAGCCGCAAAACAGGCCAAAAGCCTTTCAGCATAGGCTTCCAGTGACCAGAAAGTCAGTTGATTCTCCGATGGCAGGGTCATCGTATCTGCAGCCTGCCACCACTGCGACAGCCAGGGATTCAGCCGCTGCAGGGCCGACCGCGCACCGCTATGTTGCCGCAGCGAGTGCAGCACTTCCAACTGGGCTATTTCATCCAAGCGTCCGAAATCGACCAATCCGGCGGTCAGGCTGGTCGCTGCCTGTTCCAGTGCGGCAGCCACCGGCGGGCCAAGGCGGTAAGCGGCAAAGGCATTGCGCAGGGCAGCGGACAAGCGCTGACCGAACGCCGCCTTGTCAAACTGGTCATCCGGAACAAAAATCGAGTGATATAAATGCGGAAAGACTATCCCTTGCTCGGCAAAATCTTCAAGCACATAGGGTATCGACCGGCCTAGCAAAGGGCAGCCACGAATAGCGGTTTCCAGAAAAGACAGGCCGAAACCTTCTTTTATCGAAGTGCTCAACACCGCCCGGGACCGGGAATACAGTTCGTCCAGGCTGGCTTGCAAGCCGAGCTCGAAGTGCAACGGCAGATTCAGCGCGCCGGCCGCGTGCTGCCAGGTCTCATACACCGGCCGGTCTTTTGGATTATTTGGAGGCAGGGTAACGCCGACACTGCGGCCCTCCGGCAAGAATGATGACAGCAGCAGTGCCTCGCCCAGATTCTTGCGGCGTATGCCGCGCACCGGATACAGGTACAAACTATTTGCAGAACGATCCACCGCCGCGCTTTCTCCACCCACTGTTATCACCGTATCAGAAACCGGATTGGGAAGGAAAAACACCGGAGAACCGCTAGCCACCGCAAAGTTGCGGCAGTCGCGCCGGTTAAGGGCAGCCCACCAGCAGCCTTCCGGGTAATCCTGATGCGGATACACATCCGGCCGCCAGTCCTCGGCCACATCATGCACCTGAAGTAAAAAGCGGTAGCCTTCTTGCACCAGAAGCCGCACAGCCGGCAGCAGTGCCGAATTTTTACGAATATTGGCGTTATGCGCATGAATCAGCGTATCCCTACCGTCCAGGCCGGCGCAGCTCCGGCGGATGGCTTCCGCGATTGCAGAAACCCGTCCGTCAGCGGCTGCCCCACCGCCCCCGCCAGTCGGGCCGGATTCGGTGGGTGCATCATAGGACAGAGCTTTCTCTACCTGATAAGGAAAACCGGGGTCGGCAGTCGGAGCCTCCCCCAGCAGAACCAAAGAGCGGATGCCGCGCAGGCGCAGCACGGCCATCTGCCGGCGGATGACTGTACCCACACCGCCCGGTTTAAGATGATAGTGCAGCACCAGAACGGTCATGAACGCAATTTCCTCTGCGGGAATTTCTCAAGGTACTCCGGCAGCTCGATAATCGGCGGCCGCTCCACAATCTCGATCAGATGTTCCAGTTGCCGATACTCACCCTCAGACAGTTCGTACTGGATCATTTTTTTGAACAACTCGGTATGCAGGTCCACCTTGCCGGTAGCCTTTAATTTTGCCAAAAAAGTCTGGATAATGCCGAACGACATGCGGCCCAGCGCCAGTGTGGTCTGGTTGCGGTGCACCCGCTTGTCCAGATCTACCTGGGCCATGGCGTTCATGCCCAGGTTTTCGTAAATATCCATCAGCATGCTGGTTTCTATGCCATAACCGATAGGAAAGGGAATGCAGTCCAGACAATCCCGGAAAGCAGCATACTCACCGGACAATGGTTGAATTACCTGCGAGAGCTCGGGATAAAAGATAGAAAACAGCGGGCGGGTTACCAACTCGGTTACGCGTCCGCCACCGGTCGGCTTTACCACCTTCTGGTCCAGTGCGATCGGCCGGTCATAAAAGGCTTTAACAAAACGCACTTCTTCTTCCATCAGCAAAGGACCGAGCAAACCATAGGCAAAACGCGGATGTATATTTTTAATATCAGCGTCTATGTACAGTATTATATCACCTTCCAGCACATACAGCGCCTTCCAGAGATTCTCGCCCTTGCCGCGAAAGGGATCGAGAGCGGGAAGTATGTCCTCGGCCAGATACACTTTTGCGCCGAAATCGCGGGCAACCTGGCAGGTATTATCCTTGGATCCGGAATCTATCACCACAATTTCGTCGATAAGCGGATGGCGCAACTGCAGCTCGGAGCGCATCAGCACAATCTCCTTGGCGATGGTGGCTTCCTCGTTCAGCGTCGGAAAACAAAGCGAGATTTTCAGACTGCGTTTTTCTTTTGCCTCTACCAGCTTGCGAATATCCGAAAACTGGGAATGGTGAAAAGTTCGCTTTTTCAGCCAGTTTTTTTGGTCAGAGCTCATTGCTTCTCCATTTCGTCGATGGCCATCAGCAAGCCCATCAACTGCGCCAAACCTTTAAACACCGAAGGAATCGCCGCCGAGGTATCATCCTGATGGTAGTTGTAGCCAGTGGCTATGCCGATGGTAACAGCCGGCAACTTGCGCTTGAGAAAATAATACAATTCGGAAACACTGGGATACACATCCGGCTCAAGGGCCAGACCGCGCAGTACAGCGATGGCCGCCTTGGTCAGCTCATGGTTCCAGCCTAGATTGGATGCGCCCATTTCGGCCATCGTCAGGAAGGAAATATCCGCCCGCTCCTCGTAACGGACCAGATCCAGAATGTCGTGCACCTGCCGGATGATGTCCGCCAGAACTGCGTTATCGGTGCTGTGCACTTCCAACCCCAGTTTGGCTGTTGCCGCCGGATCGCCATATTTATAGCCGGCCTTAATAATTCCCACATTCAGGGCTGTCTGCGGCTTCTTGGGCGTACGAATAGTCAACAGACGGCTTACGATTTCGGTAATTACTTCGATCATATTGTCTGCCGCTTCGCGTTCTTCGTCTCGGCGCACGCATACCACATTGGCCCGTACCACAGCATCGGAAAAATAATTCAGCCGGCCCAGCTGGCCACCCTTTACGATAATACTGGCCACAGGTTTGCAGCCGAGGCTATCCAGAAAGGTATCGTACAAGAGCATGTTGCGGTCGTCCTGCATGGTATTGCAAATGCCGGCAATGATGATGTCGGAGCGGAATTCAAGCTTCAGGCGCTGCAGAATGTCCGGGATTGACAAAATGGCGGCCGCGCCAATGGCATTGTCCATCAGGCCCGGGCCTACAATACTGTCCTCGGTAAGCGCATAATGAATATCACCGGGCGGCGTATACAGCGAATCAAGCTCGGCCACTACCAATATCGGCGCACGATTGGGGTCACTGCCTTTTATGATGCCGATGGGATTTCCGCTGGAATCAGTAGTACATTCGTCCACACCCAGCTCCAGCAGGCGCTCGGCGAAGAACCGGGCGCGCACACTGTAATCGATGCTGGAAGTTTCTTCGTCACTCTGCCAGGTACCGGCCTGACTGGGAATCTCGCCCAGAAAAATAATATTGCCGATCAGCAGCTCGCGCATCCCCGAAAGGGCTTCTTCCAACCGGTGCAGGCGCGCGCTTCCCGGTGCGTCATTAAAATGGTTCAGTGTACGACCTCCTGTACATAAGAGCCCACGGCACCCCGGAATGGAACGCCGAAAGCAGGGGATCTGTTGAGATCCGCAATAAAACAAACCTGTATCAAAAAACCGGGCGAAGAACCTGTATGAGGCTGCAGCCGGCAGCGATGGCTTTTGAATGGAATTCCGGAAAACTTGGGTTTATTACCCCGATTGTAAAGCAATACGCCGATAAATGCAAATTCGCCCTCACCCGGATTTAACTTGACAGAACGGATTTGCGAAACTAGGCTGATGGGACGGACGGCACCAGCCGTTTCGAGCACTGAAATCCGCCAAGGAGCATACTATGGCAGCTGAATCCGCTACCGGCAAGGGCATGAAGCCCTATTACGGCATAACTTTCCTGATCGGACTGGGCTTTTTTACGATGGGACTTATGGATCCCCTGTATGACACCTATATTCCGATGTTTCTGAAGAATTTTATCGAAACCGACGGACTGATCGGTTCGATCATGGGCCTGGACAACCTGTTCGCCATTTTACTTATTCCGCTGTTCTCGGCACTTTCCGACCGCATACGCACGCCAATCGGCCGTCGCATGCCCTTCATTATCGTCACCCTGCCGCTTACCGCGTTGTTTTTTGCCATGATGCCGGGAGCAGCACTCAAATCACTGGCCTTCCTCATCATAGTCATTTTTTTGCTTAACCTGTTCAAGCAAGCGGCGCGCGGTCCGGTAGTAGCCCTGATGCCGGACATCATCCCCGGCGAATACCGCTCCGAAGCCAACGGCGTCATCAATACCATGGGCGGCATTGCGGCCATCGTAGGCACCATCGGCCTGGCCCGGCTCTACGATGTTAATCTGCCGATCTTTGGCGGCACGCTAAAAGATTTCCCCGGAAAGCCCGGTTGGAACACAACACCGATCGGCAGCCTGCCCTTCCTTATTTCGGCAGTGCTGGTGGTACTGGCGGTAATTCTGCTCTTCATCTTTGTAAAAGAAAAAAAGAACGCCACCGAAAAGAGCGACAAAAACGAGCCGATCTTTAAATCCCTTAAACTGGTACTGGGCGACAAGGACAAAAGTGTACTTTTAATACTGCTGGCCCTGCTGCTGTGGTTTATCGGCTACCAGGGCATGCTGCCCTGGGTGGGCCAGTACTCCAAAGACTTCCTGGAGCTCAGCCCCGGCCTGGCCGCACTTTCGGCCGGCATGGTAGGTGTAGCCTACGCGCTCTTTGCCATTCCTTCCGGTGTGGTAGCCCACAAATTCGGCCGCCGCAAAACCATCCGGGTGGCCCTATGGGCACTATCGGTGATAACCCTGCTGCTGTTCTTCCACGACCCCTTCGTCCGCCTGCTCGGCTTCAGCCACACCGCCCGCTATATCAGCTTCTGGGCCATGCTCTTCCTGTACGGCACCTTCTGGGTAACGGTTATTACCAATTCCTTTCCGATGCTCTGGCAGATGGCCAGTTACGACAACATGGGTATCTACACCGGTCTCTATTATTTCTTCTCGCAGATTGCCGGCGTTATCGCCCCGGCCTTTACCGGCGTGCTGCGCGACATGTTCGGCGACCGCGTTATCTACCTCTGCGGTTCGGTCTGCATGCTCTTGGCCTCAGTTGTAATCAGCAAGGTGACCAAGGGAGAGGCCAGCGGCAAGGCTGCTTGAGGCGGCTGATCCTGTTTGGCCAGCTCCGGTATACTGTTAACTGAAAGAGCTCCCGTCGAGAGGCGGGAGCTCTTATTTACTGCAGGCGTAGGGATACCACAACAATCGCTAGCCACCTCAGCGTGCTGGAACTGCCGACGCGGCAGCCAGCAGACTCAGCGCAATTATGCTTGATTACTGCCTCCAGCCGTACCACCCGCCGCCACCGCCGCCTTCCCCGCCGGAGGAAACTCCCCCTGCCGCACCTCTTCTATGTACTCAGTAAAAGCCTGGCGGAACAGCTCGTGGGCGTTCAGGTAGCGCTTGGCAAAGGCCGGCACATAGCCGGCGGTAAGGCCCAGCATGTCATTGCTTACCAGAATCTGGCCGTCGCAGGCCAGTCCGGCACCGATGCCGATGGTTGGAATGCCGACCTCGGCCTGGATACGGGCAGCCAGTTTGGCCGGAATGCATTCCAGCACCATGGCAAAGCAGCCCAGCCGTTCCAGTTCGCGGGCGTCCTGCACGATGCGGTCGGCCTCGTCCACGTCCTTGCCGCGCTTGCTGTAACCGCCCAGCACGTTAACCGACTGGGGTAAGAGGCCCAGGTGGCCCATTACCGGCACGCCGCCGCCCACCAGAGCCGGAATAAGCTCTTCATGGCCGGACAGGCCTTCTATTTTTACGGCATTGGCCCCGGCACGTATCAAAGCGCCGGCGGCGTCCACTCCGGCAGCCAGCCCGCGCCGGGTGCTCAAAAATGGCATGTCGCCGACTACACACAGATCCGGCGCACCGGAACGCACCGCCCGGATGTGAGTCTCGATCATGTCGATGGTTGCTGTGGTGGTGGATGGATGGCCGTGAACGACCATGGCAACACTGTCGCCGACCAGAACCGCGTCGATTCCGGCGTCCTGCAGTATCGCGGCGGTGCTTACATCGTAGCAGGTAAGCATGGCGATACGGCGTCCGGCCTCTTTGGCCGCTTTAAAATCGGGAATGGTAAACATCTGTGTCTCCCGCTCGCAGAAAGGAGCGGTTTCCGGACTGCATTTCTGGCCGCCGGAATCCTGGTACCCGCCGTTGCCGGTCGAGTCCTTTCTGGAGACTTAGTTTGATACTTTGATACTACTGCAATCCGGCAGCAAAAACAAGCGGCTGTCGTTTGGCCAGACAGGAAAGATTGATTAAACAATATAGTATTATGTTGACAGTATAGTCATCATGATACTATATTGTTTACATGAAAACTATAAACACCAACGCCGGCCTTGCCGATCTGCGCAAAGGTTGGCAAATTGACCAGCAGACCGACAGTCGCGTCTGCCTGTTTTGCGGCGCAAGCTACCGGCGCGGCCGGATTTACCAGTTCGGCGAAGTGCTGCTCAGTTCCAGCGCCGCCATCACCCAGCATCTTAAAGATGCCCACGGATCGGTGTTCGCCGCGCTTACCCACGACCGGGGTAAAAGCGCCGGACTCAGCGACATTCAGTACACGGTGCTGGCCGGCATGGCCGAAGGCCTGGAAGACAGCCAGATTGCCGAAAAACTGGACAATCGGGCTCTGTCTACCGTACGCGCCCACCGGCGCAATCTGCGCCTGCGTTATGAGGAAGCTAAAGTCTTCGTTGCCGCAATGGAACTGGCCCTAAACAAGGCCCACCACAGCCAGCAGGCTTTGGATTTCGGCGCGGCCATGCCCATCCACGACGACCGGGTGCATGTAAGTAATGACGAGGCTGAAGCGGTAATCAAGAAGTTCTTCCGGCCCGACGGCAGCCTGCAGCGCATTCCGCCGAAGGAAAAACAGAAGCTGATCGTGCTGAAGCGCCTGCTGGAGCTGTTTGAGACCGGCCGCGAGTACAGCGACGCCGACATGCGCGAAATACTGGGGCGGGTTAACGAAGATTACGCACTGCTGCGCCGCTACCTGATTGATTACCGCTTTATGCAGCGCTCGGCCGATGGCAGCCGCTACTGGCGCGAGGGGTCAACCTGAAATTTAAACATACTTGGAGGATGCCGGCCGGCCGTGTTACAGTGTTACCTGTAATGCGGCCGGCTGTTTATGTAGCCGGAAACGGAGGAATTATATAATGACCAAACTGCTGCGCTTGTTTCTGCTTCTTTCAATTATAGTTGCCTTGCTGGCCTGCAGCGCTAAAAGCGCCGATTATGCCGAGAGCAGATACAGCCCGGAAATGATGGCCAATACGGCGATGGACGGCTTTGCCATGGCCGGTGAAACCGAAAGTGCCCTGCGAAAAACCGAGGCAGCGCCGGCAGCTCCTGCGAGCACAGCTGGTCAACCTGGAGACAACTCCACGGTAGATGCAACCAGCGGCCGCAAGTTCATCCACAGCGCAAATATGCAGGTAGAAGTTCAAGACTTACAAACTGCCGCTGCTGGACTGGAAAACCTGGCCCGCAGCCTGGGCGCATATATTGAATCCAGCAGCCTTTTCAGTTCCTGGGCCAACTTTTCGCTGCGTGTGCCGGTCGGCCGTTTCGACGAATTGCTGACGGCCGCCGGCAAACTGGGCTACCAATTATCACGCTCCAGCTCGGTGCAGGACGTTACCGACAGCTATTTTGACCTGGAAGGCCGCCTGCGCAACAAGCGCATCCTCGAAGAACGCTACCGCGATTATCTGGGCAAGGCCACCAAGATTGACGAGATACTCGAGGTGGAAAAAGCCCTGTCCGATACCACTACCGAAGTCGAGTGGCTGGAAGGCAGCTTCCGTGATCTGTCCAGCCGCATCGAGCTGGCCACCGTGTACATAGAATTGCAGACCGCAAGTACGGCAAGTGACCAGTCCGATTTCAGCCGGGCGGTGCGCCGGCTCTTCGAAAATTTTGCCAGCGTATTCAAAACAGTCGCCCTGATACTGCTGGGCATGGTCATCTACGGCATTCCGCTGCTGGCGCTGGTGCTGGTATTGTGGCTGCTGTTGTTCGGCCGGGTTGGCGCCGTGCGCCGGTTATTCCGCTTGGTTTCCGGCAAAAAGCAGGGCAAGGCATGAGCTTACAGCCCCTGGAATTCGAGTTTTCGGTCAGCGGTTTCGATTGCGGCTATGGCGGCAGCTACCGTCCGCTGGCGCTGGCCAATATTCTGCAGGAAGCCGCCGCCCGCAATGCCGACCAGCTGGGGTTTGGCTCCGGAGCCATGACCGAACGCGGCCTTACCTGGATGCTTTCGCGCATGGATCTTTGTGTAGACCGGCCTTTACTTGAGGGCAAGCGCTATCTGGTGCGCACCTGGCCTTCCGGTTTTGAGAAAATGTTTGCTGTGCGCGATTTTCAGATTATCGATGCGGAGGCCGGCGGACTGTCTATGGTACGCGCCTCGTGGGCTTATCTGGTTATCGACCTGGCCGCCCGCCGACCGCTGCGAGCCGCCAACAATTTCGGCACCGAACTTATCTGCGACGCCGGCCGCATCCTGCCCGACGCTGTTTTTGCAGTTCCAGCTACCGCCAGCGACGACTGGCAGGAGAGCTTTGAGCAAACTGCCATGGAGCGCCATATTGACCACAACGGCCATGTGAACAGCGCCCACCTGATAGCCTGGCTTTGCGACGCTCCGCCGCTGGAACTACGCGGGGTGGCGACTGCCGGCGCTGTCGGCGGCGCAGCCGCCGCAGCAACCGCTGGTCCCGGCTCGACTGCTGCCAGCCGCGATTCGACTGCCCCGGACGCATATCAGCGTGCCGACAGCGGTACAGCAATCACGAAGGCTGGACCGGCGTCAGGGCCGCAGGTCGGGCAGCTGGCGCGGCTGCGCGTGGAGTTTGCCCAAGAAGCGCGGCGCGGCGACCGGCTGACGGCTGAATGGTCCAGCCTGCCGCCGCAGGATCAGCCACCAAGCGCTGTGCACCCGACAGCAGCGCAGGGGCAACTGTGCCGCCTGCGCCGTGGCACGGATATATGCGCCCGGGCCGAGCTGTACTGGCTGTAGCCTGAATCAAAGTTTAAACAGCAGATCCTCGTAGGCCGGAAAGGGCCAGAAGTTTTTGGCAATCAGCTTTTCCAGGGGATCCACTACTGAACGTAATGTAGTCATTTGCGGCACCACTTTTTCCAGGAAAGCCTTGGCCTTGGCCGGGCTTACCTCCAGATCCTGTACTTCAAGCAGGAGGCGCTCCAGCTTGTCCGACTCGTCACTGAGCTGGCTGAGCAATTCGCAGATCCGCTTTACCCGTTTTTCCTGCGGCTGGCTGGGTGCGCCGATGGCGGCAAAGCGCGACGCGGCTTTGGCCAATTGTTCGGCGTACAGCGAGGCGGCCGGGAAAATGTGCCGGCGCACCATGTCTATCATTACCCCGGCTTCGATATTAATCTGTTTGGAATATTTTTCCAAATAAATGTGATGCCGGCTTTCCAGCTCCGCACGGGTAAGCACCTTCTGCGTCTCGAATAATTCTACGGTATCGGCCTGAACCAGCACAGCCAGGGCATCCACGGTAGTGCGGATATTCGCCAGCCCGCGGCGCTCGGCCTCGCGCAGCCATTCGGAGGAATAACCATTGCCGTTAAAAACCACCCGCCGGTGCGCGGCGTAAGAATTTTTTATTACCTCAATCAGTGCTTCCGGGGTGCCGCCGCCGGCTTCCAGGCGGTCGGCAAATTCGGAAAGCACCTGGGCTACGGCCGTGTTCAGGTAGGTGTTCGGAGTAGCCACCGCCTGGGTGGAACCAACCATGCGGAACTCGAACTTGTTGCCGGTAAAGGCCAAGGGGCTGGTACGGTTCCGGTCGGACAGATCCAGCGGCAATGCCGGCAGGCAGGTAACACCGAGCTGCATTTTCTGGCCGCCGCGCGACAGGGCCGGCTTGCCGTCGGCCAAGGCATCCAGCACTTCGCTGAGCATGGAGCCAAAGAAAATTGATATGATGGCCGGCGGAGCTTCGTGCCCGCCCAGGCGGTGGTCGTTGCCGGCGGTGGCTGCAGCCGAACGGATCAGCAGCGCATAGCGGTCGACAGCTTCCACCACCGCCGCCGCAAACAGCAGAAAGCGGGCGTTGGAAGCCGGATCGTCACCCGGCTCCAGCAGATTAATGCCGTCATCGGTGGCCATCGACCAGTTATTGTGTTTACCCGAGCCGTTAACGCCGGCAAAGGGCTTTTCGTGCAGCAGCGCTTCCATGCCGTGGCGTCGGGCCACTTTCTGTATATTTTCCATAACCAGCTGATTGCCGTCGGCCGCCACATTGGAGCTGGCATAGACCGGTGCAATCTCGAACTGGTTCGGCGCAACCTCGTTGTGCTGGGTCTTGGCGGCCACACCGACCTTCCACAATTCATAGTTCAGCTCACGCATGAACAGGGCAACCCGTTCCTTCAGAGCGCCAAAATAATGGTCTTCCATCTCCTGACCCTTGGCCGGCATGCTGCCGAAAACTGTTCTGCCGGTCAGCATAAGATCGGGGCGCTGGTCAAACAGGGCCTTGTCTACCAGAAAATATTCCTGCTCCGGTCCCATGGTGCTTACCACCCGGGCGGAATTGGTGTTGCCGAGTGCGCGCAGCACCCGCATGGCCTGCTTGTTGAGCGCGGCCATCGATTTTAAGAGCGGTACTTTTTTATCCAGGGCATGGCCGTAGTAGCCGACGAAGGCCGTCGGGATGCACAGGGTTGTGCCGGTGGGGTCCTGTTTTAGAAAGGCCGGACTGGTAGTATCCCAGGCAGTATAGCCGCGGGCTTCGAAGGTGGCACGCAGACCGCCGGAGGGGAAACTGGAGGCGTCGGGCTCGCCTTTAATGAGTTCTTTGCCGGAAAACTCCATCAGCACCTTGCCATCGATAGTGGGGGCAATAAAAGAATCATGTTTTTCGGCGGTAAGTCCGGTAAGCGGCTGAAACCAGTGGGTAAAGTGGGTTGCGCCTTTTTCCAGAGCCCAATCCTTCATGGCACCGGCTACCACCTCGGCAATTTCCAAGGTCAGCTCTTTTTCGCCGTGCTGCACATCCTGCAGTTCTTTGTATACGTTTTTAGGCAGGCGTTCGCGCATTACTGCATTGGAAAAACTGTTGACGCCGTAAACCGTAGGCAGTGGCGTCTGGCTGAAATCGATACTGTTGCTCATGATGGCTCCTTGCATGATTGGGTCGGCCTTGTGGTCTTCCGGAAACGGAAATAAGGCCGACCCGTTTATACGCCATCAATCAGCACATAGCGTGCCAAAGCAGAGTCAGGAACAAAAAAAATATACTGCAGTTTGGGCGTGATCTGCGGCATCCCTCCGCACTTATGTTGACCAATATACATAATTTATTTGCAGATAAGATTTTGCAAATGATACACGGCATGTGTATCCGGGAGGAATTCACTATCTTTTTAGTACTGGTACAGTCGGTCGGAACTTGAGCTTCCATTTCGACACTGGTTATCGGGTGCAATTAACTACATTTATGTAGCATAGTGCCAATAACCCCACAGAAATGTAGGAAAAATTACAAAAGCTGCCGATAGCGCCGCCAGTTAAGACCGTAATGATGCACCCGCAAGCCCATCTGGCGCTCGCTGATTCCCAGACAGCGGGCGGCGGCGGCCATATTGCCTTTATGAAGCTTTAGCGCTTCCACTATCAGCTCTTTTTCCAGCCGGGCCAAAGCCGCTTCCAGGGTTGAGCCCGGCTCGGTATGGGTAGAGGCGGCTGACTGCAGGCTGGGCGGCAGATGCCAGGAATGGATTACCATGTCGGTAGAAAGGATTACCGCCCGCTCGATACAGTTCTCCAGTTCGCGCACATTGCCCGGCCAGTGATACATGGCCAGCAGGTCGATAGCCGGACTGGAAATCCGCAGCACTTTCTTGTTGTTGCGCCTGGCATATTTTTCGATAAACCAGTCTGTAAGCAGCAAAATGTCTCCGGGCCGCTGGCGCAGCGGCGGCATGTGCAGCGGGAACACATTCAGGCGGTAATACAGATCCTCGCGGAAACGGCCTTCCTGCATTTCTTTTTCCAGGTTGCGGTTGGTAGCGGCGATAATGCGCACATCCACCGGAATGGCGATCGCCCCGCCAACCCGTTCGATCTCGCGCTCCTGCAGCACCCGCAGCAATTTTACCTGTACCTGCGGTGACAGCTCGCCGATTTCGTCCAGAAACAGGGTTCCGCCATCTGCCAGCTCAAAGCGGCCGCGCCGGAGGGCGGCGGCACCGGTAAAAGCCCCTTTTTCGTGGCCGAACAATTCACTCTCGATGATCGATTCAGGCAGGGCAGCGCAGTTAACCTTTACCAGGGGGCCGTCGCGTCGCATGGAGCCGGCGTGTATATCGGCCGCACAGAGTTCCTTTCCGGTACCACTCTCGCCGGAAATGAGCACCGTTGCCTCAGTGGCGGCCACTTGCTGCACCAGCAAATAGATTTCCTGCATAACAGTACTGGTGCCGATCAGATTGCCAAAGGGGCTGCGGCCAATACTGTCTACTGTACCGGGACTATGACCGGAAATTTCAGCAGAAAGGGCTGCAGACTCTGGCTGGTAAGCGCTCTCATAAGGCTGCTCGTGGCCACCTCTGCCCGCCGATCCGGAGGAATCGACAGCAACAAATTGCCCAGCCCGTCCATCCGGGCGTGAGCCGGCAGCCACTGCAGCCAGTTCCAGCCGTCGGCGCAGTTCCAGACTGTCCACAACCAGCGCAACCGTTCGCTCCAGATAAGCGGCGAGCTCCACCCCGCTATCGCCATACGCTCCTGCTGGAAGGGCTGTCATCAAGATACCGCAAACCTGCTGCCCGCCCAGCAGCGGCACATATATAAGCGGCCCGGCTTCCATACCAGCGGCGTCACCGGAGACTATCAAAGTCTGGCCAGATTCAAAAACCCGGCCTGCACGCCCGGAGCCGAGGCGTATACTGGTCTCGGAGGTCGGTTCAGGCTCTGATGACCAGGCGCATATGCGCAAACCGCCGGCCTCCGGATCGGGCAAAGCCAGCCAGCACTGACTAAAACCAAGCCGCTGTGCTAATAAGTCTACAAAGGGTTCAGCGGCATCCTCCAGACGGGGATACTGATCCAACAGGCGGGCAAGTTCCAGCAGCAGGTCCAGCTGATCACGCTCCTGCCTAAGCCGCTGCGCCGAATCAGGCAAAGCGTTTTTTGAAACAGTAGATCCGGAGAGAACGGGCGAATCTGTATTTTCTGCCAGGGGTATAGTCATACCTCAAAATACTACATATTTGTAGGAATGTGCAATCGCTAAGCTGGCAATTAGCGAGCAACAGCTTGATGTCCGAAAACGGCTAGTACCCAGCTTCCGCGCATGCTATTCTTGCATACACAAGGAAACAGAAAAGATCGATGAAACTTGACCACGAAAGCTGCTATAGCGCACTCAGTGCCAGGGA
>JAHIWF010000008.1 GCA_018815555.1 Spirochaetota bacterium
CCAACCCTGCGTATTCCGGCATCCCTGACCAGCGGCAGCAGCCGGGCTGTTATCCCCAACGATGTGCAGGTTTTTGAACCCTTCCGGGCCTCATTAGATATTGCCCAGGCCGTGCTCGATGAGGTTTACAATATTATTGAAACCATCAGCGCCAATCCAATACCCGACGATCTGGAGACCACGAGCGACAATGGAACCCGAATTGTAGTCACCTATAGCGAGAACCGCCTATACAAGAAGCACATCAACATCTACAAGGACCAAACCGCTAGCGAAGCCTATCTGATCATTGCCTACAATAAAAACGTCATCAAGGGCCAGATTTACTACAACAACGCTGCAAGTCCGACCCCGGAAAGCGGTGCGGAAAAAATCGCCGAACTGCTGGTCAACTATGACGAAAGCGCCACAGCCCCGGTTCTGGAGCTCATGGCCGACCTGCAGGCCGGCACTGCCGGCAATATCTTTGCCACAAGCATCTACTACAAGGGCACCTACAGCGGCAGCGTAACCCAGGTGGCCGGTGGGGTCGGCTACAATTACGTGTTTGATGCCGAAGACCCGATTACATATGAAGATGTCTATGAGGCTAACCATGTATACATGTTCCGCGCCGCCGTCGACCCGGACAGCGCCGACAGCAAGGCCCGGGTGGAGCTGTACTTCCCCCTGGCCACCAGTACTGCCGATCCTACAGCCGCCGAGGATATCGGGGCCAGCTTTACCACCTTGGTACATACCTGGGTGAACGAGCCAAACAATGCTGAGATGGAAACTATATTGACTAATAATGGCATCAACTGTGATGGGACACCTGAAGAATTCAAAGCCGACCTGCTGGCCTGGCAAACTGCCACTCCGACTGGAGGCGATCTAGACAGCCTGCTCTTCCTTCTGGACCTGAGCAACCCCATCGCTTATAACGACATCGGCTACGTTGCCCATGGCGATGTAGACGCACTGAACACCGGCGACTATTCCGAAGCCGCATTAGGCGCTTTGGCCGACATTGCCTGGCCGCTGGCACCCAACGCCATCTTCGGCATTGATCCCACCCCGCCGACACCCTGAGAAACTTCAGCTACGTGGACAGCCGCCCCCAACCCGGGGGCGTTTTTTTTATGCAGGGATAGCGAGAGGGAGCTGTAAACCACCACAGTCACTCCGAAAACGCTAAAAGCTCCAGGCCGGGGGTCAGACCCCACTGGCCTTGGCAGTGGGGTCTGACCCTCACCGACATCCCGGCAGCAGCCGATTTCATACCGGCTGGTATTACCAGACCGCTTGACAAAAGCTGTTTCCTGCCGGAGACTGGTAGCCAGCTGTCACCCTGTATCATTGGAGGTTCCCATGTCCCTGTCCGCAAAAGCGAGAAAACGCATACTAATCATCCTCAGCAGCATCGTCGGCGTATTGGCGGCCCTGGTGGCCGTAGTCTGGCTGGGAACCTACCACCCGAAACCGGTCCAGGCCGAGCCGGTCTTCAGCCGGACTGTGGAAACTGGCTCGTCGGCTGCCCCGGCGCGGATACTGCAGGCCGGACAGAACATAAAAGTGCTCAACTGGAACGTGCAATACATGGCCGGAAAAAATTATGTGTTCTGGTATGACGAGTGGGACGGCTCCGGCCCCGACGCCAAACCTTCCCGCGCTGATGTGGAGGCCACCTGGACTGAGCTGTTGCGAGTCATCCTGGACGAAAATCCGGACGTGATCATCCTACAGGAGCTGCACGAAAACCACATCACCACCGGCTACGAAAACCAGCTGCAGCGCCTGCTTAACAGCCTGCCCGACGAATACGCCTACTCGACCTCGGCCTGGTACTGGAAGGCTTTCTTTGTGCCGCTGCCGCAGCTGATGGGCCGGGTAGGCATGAAGCTGGCCATCGTCTCCAAATACCAGATTGACGCAGCCAGGCGACACCAGCTGCCGTTGATGCCCAACGACCCGCTTACCCGCGAGCTGAATTTTAAGCGGGCGGTGCTGGAGGCACAGCTGCCGGTGCAGGGAGGCAAACCCCTGTCGCTGTTCAGCATCCACATGGACGCTTTTGCCCAGGGTTCCGATACGATGGAGCGCCAGGTTGACCACGTACTGAAGCTGCTGCAGGAAACCCAGGCAGCCGGCAAATCATTCGCAATCGCCGGCGACTTTAACCTGGTGCCGCCCGGCCTGTCGTACAGCCGCCTGCCGGACGACGAAAAACCCATGTTCAAGCCGGAAACCGAGATCAGCCGCCTGTACCAGGTTTTCAAGGGCTACCCCACCCTGCAGCAGGTAGATGGGCCGGACTGGCGCAGTTACCTGACCCACTTCCCCAACATCAGCGACGCCCCGGACCGGGTGCTGGACTACTTCTTCGTGTCCGACAACATCCAGCCGAGCGCATTCTACGTCCGCCAGCACGACACCCTGCACATTTCCGACCATCTGCCGACTGTGCTTACCTTCAACGTAAACTGATCCGACGGCTGGCCGGAGGGCTAAGCCTTCAGCCGCCACAGCGCGTGAGGGATCGCAGCGCTATCCTTGCCGGCCTGCGGCCGGCAAGATACAAGCGTAGAGCCCGGCGGCGGCACAGGCCGCCGACACGCCCGGAAACCTCGAATACCTCCATAGCCGGGGACTGTCCCCCCTCGCCCCCGATAAACCTCGAATAACTCCATGATCGGGGACTGTCCCCCTTGCCCCAAGACGCTGGACGCCACCCCTGTTCTGCCAGTACTATATACTTAGTAACAACAAGAATGTTTTCAGGAGCTTTCGTATGATATCTACAGAAGTTTTATTTGCCTTCGGGCTTACTGTATTTGCCGGCTTGGCTACCGGCATCGGCAGTGCCATCGCCTTCTTTATTAAAACACCGACACCGCGTTTCCTTTCTGTGGCCTTGGGTTTTTCCGGCGGAGTGATGATTTATGTCTCGCTGATCGAAATTATGACCAAGGCCCGCGATTCGCTCAGCCAGGTTTATGGCGAGACCGGTGGAGCCTGGGCGGCGGTGGCCGGCTTTTTCGGCGGCATGATCGTGATAGCGCTGATCGACCGTTTTATACCGGCCAGCATCAATCCGCACGAAATACACTGCGACGAAACCATGGGAACCATGTCCTGCGATGACCATAAAGAGGCCCACAAGAAGAAAAGCCTGCTGCGCATGGGAACCCTGACGGCCCTGGCCATCGGCATCCACAACTTTCCCGAAGGTCTGGCCACCTTTCTGGCGGCCCTCGAAAATCCGACCATGGGTATCGCCATTGCCGTTGCCATAGCCATCCACAACATCCCGGAAGGCATCTCGGTATCGGTTCCGATCTACTACGCCACCGGCAGCCGCCGCAAGGCCTTCGGGCTGTCCTTCCTGTCCGGCCTGGCCGAACCGGTCGGCGTTATTATCGGCTACAGCATACTGCGGCCCTTCATGAACGACGCGGTGTTCGGCGTACTCTTCGCCTCGGTGGCCGGCATCATGGTCTTCATCTCGCTGGACGAACTGCTGCCCACCGCCCGCGAGTACGGCTCGGGGCACCTGGTCATCTACGGCGTCATGAGCGGTATGGCGGTGATGGCGGCCAGCCTGCTGCTGTTTTTATAAGCGGCAGGGGGATGACCCGGGGGGGGCTGCTGCTGCCGTTGACTTCAGGTGAAACTCGGGTGGGTTTCTGTTGGCTGTGCGGGGTGCGTAACCCGCGCACCGTACCCTATTCCCAGCAATATTCCAGTGTCGATTTGTTCAGACTGGCTTTTCGGTCGTCAGTACCACCGAACAGCACGTTAAAGTCGGCTGTTACCCAATCCGCGTCATCCGCTCCCCAGGTGGACTTTAAACCACCCTGCAACCACAAGGTGTTGGCGGCTGTATCGTAGGTGACGTCGGTAATGATGACGCACAGTTTATTGGTAGAATCATATTCGCGGTGACGATACTCGATCCCGTCTGGGCCCTTGCGCAACGTGATCATGGCGTAGGGCCGCTCCGGAATGGCGAAGGTTTCTTTAGCGTTTAGTACGGAATCGGTTTTTCGTAGATTCCCCAACGTAAAACGCAGATACCACTCACCGGCATCCTGCGGGTTATATGTGGCATTAAAGTCATTATCCATCCACAGGCTGACGCTGTCAGGAAATTCGCTTACAATCTGGCTGTCCAACAGTCCGTTCGTCACCAACCCCACCGGCTGAAAATCCCAGGCAAAACTGATATCTTCCCCGCCCACATTCCCGTTTATCACTACCCGGCTCTCAAGCGCACCAAGCGTGACTACGGCCGGAGTAAAGCTCAGCTCCGGCACCGGTGCGTCCGGATCCAGCTCATCCTCGCCGCCGAACAGTCCGGTCAGTAAATCACAGGAAGCCGACAACATTACAGCCAGCACTAGAACCAGCACTACCACAAAAAACCTACGCCATAATTTCACGCTACACCTCCTGCAATCACACCAAAAGCTGCCCCTTGAACACCGTAACCGCCTGTCCGCCCAGGCGCACCCGGGCATCACTGATACCCAGCCGCAGCACTCCGCCCCGGCTGGACGCCTGAAAAGCCAGCAGCTCATGCTTGCCGGTCTTGCCCTTCCAGTACGGCCCGATACAGCAATGCGCCGAACCGGTTACCGGATCTTCGGGAATAGTCGGCTCAGTGGAGAAAAAACGCGACACGCAGTCGTAGCCGGAGCTACCGCCGCCGGCCGTCACAATAACCCCGCGGAAAGGATCAGCCGCGGCGAACTCGCGCAGGGCGGCAAAATCCGGCTTCAGGCGGCGCAAAACCTCGTGGTCGGGAATTTCCAAAAGGTAATCCAGGCGATTGCGGCCGGTAAAATATACCGAGGCCGCCGAAAAACCCAGAATTCCCGGCAGTTCGGGCGGCAGGGCACAGGGTACCGCCGGCTCGGCCGGAAAATCCAGCTCGATAGCACCATCAGCAGTACGGCTGGCCCCCAGGCGACCACTGCGTGAATCAAATTCCAGCGCCGCGCCTGAGTCAACATAGCCCTGCTCCCAAAGAATGTGCGAGCTGGCCAGCGTGGCATGCCCGCACAGCTCCTCCTCCATGTCCGGCGTAAACCAGCGTATGTGGAAATGCCTGCCGCGCGGCCACACAAATGCCGTCTCGGCCAGGTTCATCTCCATGGCCACCGACTGCAGCCACTGGTCACTCTTGTCGCCCGACAACACACAAACCGCTGCCGGATTTCCGGCAAACGCCGCATCGGTAAACGCGTCAACCTGATATATGTTTTCCATGCTTTTAGTATAGTACAAAGTGCCGGCCCATGCAAAATTCGTGCGCCCCGGCGGCTGCGCCGCCGGCCGGGTCGCCGCTCCAAGTCCTCGGCGCGGCAGCGGCAAACCGGTACCAGCCTGCTGCAAGCCCTTACCCAGCAGCCATCCAACCCGTCCAGCCGTGCCTCCGGGCTATCCGCTCTGCCCCTGGCGTCGTCAAGGCGGTGTACCGCCTTGACGGGGAAGAAGCTGCATAGCAACTTCTTCCTGGAGATTGCGGTGTACCGCCTTGACGGGGAAGAAGCTGCAAAGCAACTTCTTCCTGGAGATTGCGGTGTACCGCCTTGACGGGGAAGAAGCTGCATAGCAACTTCTTCCTGGAGATTGCGGTGTACCGCCTTGACGGGGAAGAAGCTGCAAAGCAACTTCTTCCAGAGGGTATCGAAAGGACCGCAGCAATGTGCGCGAACGAACAGAAGGCCATGCCTAAAAGGGTTAAATTAAAACGATTACCTTTGAAAGGGGTCATATGCCAATTATTCAATTACTTATCGGGCTTGCTGTCGTAGGAGTGCTTTTGTGGTTACTCAATACTTATGTGCCAATGAGCGCAGCAATAAAAAAACTAATCAATATCATAGTCATTATCGTGGCTGTGGTGTTCGTGCTTCGTTTTTTTGGAATTTTTAGTTTCGGACCCAAAATTTGGATAATCGGCTAGAATTTTTAAACATCGATACAAAAAAGCAATAATTGTCAAAGCCAATAAACCGCTGCTTTATCTTATTTTCTCACCCGGGACGCACTTACCTCCCGGGCGGGAAGATCCACTAATTCCGTAAAGCTGTGCTGCAGCCTATTAATGTTATCTACGGATAAAACACAATACTTCAAATTTAGCCTTTGTAAAAACCGATACCAGCATCACAAAAAATGCTATAGTAAGATTATAAATGTAATTGTTATTAAAATATTAATTTCTCGTATGTACGCAAGCGCACAGACGTAATTAATCACCTGAAGTATGTTATTAGTACCAAGCAGGCAGAGATGACTTGTTTGCAAGATACGCTGGTCAATTGATCATCGATTCAGTGAATATCTTTATTTCTAGAGTTTACAAGGAACATAAAATGAAACGAACAATCGTAATTGCCACCACAATTTTATTGGCAATAGCACTTGGCAGCTGTAATTTGCTTGGATCAATCGTCAATCCTGTTATCGGAACATGGCAAACTACTATTCTTGGAGTTTCGGTTAGCAGCACATTTAATGCTGATGCAACATTTACTGACACCAATTCCTTGGGTTCTGTTGGTGTTACAAATAATGGAACATGGACTTCAACCTCCTTGCAGATCGTAAAAACTTGGGCTGATGATTCTACCGAGACCCTATCATATTCTTTCAACTCGGATAAATCAGAAATGACCTTAGTACCCGATCCAGTCGGAGCAGCCATTATCTACACCAGACAGTAAGCCCAACCTTACAACCAGGGCCTCATGTTTCAGCTGATGCTAAAAACTGAGGCCCTGTCCAAGAAGATTATATATACTGCTGATTTTATTATTTACTATCAGTAGTTATATTATTTTATCTTTAGTATTATGGAGAATTATTCATGAAATTTAAATTACTACTTACCTCGCTTGCTTGTTTAATAATACTTGGCTTGAATTCTTGTGCTTCCTGGGGAACAAAATCACCTAAGCTGTCAGGAACTCAGCAAGCTGAAAAGGCCAGCCTTACCATGGAACTTGTTGAGGGCGACATTAAGCTGCTGATATTGCATATTAGCACTACCAATTCCGCGCTTCAATCACTGGTTCAAACTGAGCAAATTGATTTCGAGAAGGCTTATGCTGATTATGTGGCTACGTATGATGCCACTAGTGCTACAGCCGAACAGTTTTTTGCCAATACAGAAATACAAAATCAGCAAATCAGGGCTTATTTTGATCAGTGGCACGAACAGGGAGCTACATATACCAACCCAGAAGTACAGCTACTAAGCGAACAACGCCTTGTTGAGTTAAGCGCTGTATATGCAAATATTGCCGAAGCAAATGTTGGAGTACTAGGCGCGCTAAATGAATACATTACAACCACTGCAGAAATAAAAAAGTATCTTTCTACAGATCTGACGACTAAAGGAATTGATGTTATTAAGCCTGTCGCACAATCGGTAATTTACAATGGAATTTCACTTAAATCTCTACTAGAGCTATTGTATTCATCAATTACTGTGTTTCGCACAGAATTATCCCCTTTGGCAGTCCAATAAAGCAAAATGTTCATAATCATGCCTGCAGGCATAAATAGCAGAGTATGATTTTACAGGAGTAAATCGTGAAAAAGTTAATTATTATTATTGCACTGGCTGGATTAGCTGGCTCCCTTGCATTCGGCCAAATCAGGATCGATGCTGGAATCGCGGTTCCGATAGGTGTCGGAGCGGTCCTGGATGGGACATCGCTGGAAATGAACGATGTTGTTGGTAATTTTCTTTCAAGAACTTTCCTTCCCTTACCCGAACTTGGGCTTCATTACCAGTTCGATTTCGGTCAGTTAAAGTTTGGACTCGGAGCTAGAGCTATCACTCTGATCATAGAAACCATGATTTGGCCAAATGCTTTTATAGAGTATAATTTTGGCTCACTCGTTGCAGAAGCTCAGCTTGGCGGTGGAGCCTTTTTACTTTTAGGCCTGATTAGTGATTTTCAAGCCGGGCATGTATTCTTTCCTGATTTGTCAATGTGGATGAAAGTCGGAGCCTCTCAGCGAGTGCGCTTTGGTGCGGGAATAACGGGCATATATCTTCCTGAACAAAGTTCTTCATTTCCGGTTGTTGTGTATCTTGCCGGAAAAATAACACTTGAGTAAATTTAATGTACTAATTTGTTAATAATATAAAGTGCTTGGACCACAGCGAAGTTATCAGACAGAGGCAGGTAGTATGGTTTATTCACAGTTTCGTTCTTTCGCATTTTTTTGTTGCCTGCTTGTATTTAGCCAAATGGCAACGACTCAAGCTGCTACTGAAGACGCGCGCCCGAGAGTTGCCCTGGTTCTTGCCGGAGGCGGAGCCTTAGGCCTAGCTCATATAGGTGTTATCAAAGTACTCGAAGAACTCGGTATGCCCATAGACATAGTAATTGGAACCAGTATGGGCGCAGTAGTAGGCGGCTTTTATGCTCAAGGGTTTGATGCACCACAGCTAGAAAAAATAGCCCTGGAAGTAGATTGGCCGGAAATGCTTAACGAACATATGAGCTCCAGCGAAGAACGGTTTCGAAGTAGAATTGACCGATCCCGCTATTTTGCCAGTATTGATTTCGATCGCCGCGGATTGAAAATACAGGGCAGCCTGCTGACAGGAAGAAAGCTTTTGTATTTCCTGGACCGAACTACAATCGCGGTGCCTGCCAGCGTAGATTTTGATGCCTTGCCCAGGCAATATCGGGCAGTCTCTGTTGATTTGGCAACTGGCCAGAGAGTGGTCATTGCACAAGGTTCCATGGCGGATGTAATGCGGGCCAGCATGGGCATCCCCGGCCTGCTGGCTCCACACCTGATCGGAGGCCAATACCTTATAGACGGCGGTGTTGTAGATAACCTGCCAATAAGTACAGCCCGGGAGCTTGGTGCTGACCTGATCATTGCCGTCGACTTAATTGGTGGAATACCTTTTTCTCCAACCGAGTTTGATCGCAATCCATTGGATGCACTCTACCGATCCATCGATATAATGATCCGCTCAAACGTAGCAAGGCAACTTCCTGATGCAGACTTATTACTGAGCGTTGACCTGGCCGGATATCAAGCGACAGATTTTAAAGATGCGGTTGAAATAATGAAACGAGGCGAAGATACCGCGAGAGGCCAGTTATCAGATCTGGAATTATTTAAATCCAAGCTAGGCATACAAGCTTCATATTTTACGGATATAAGGTCGATACAGCAAACAGCAATAGAACAGGTACGGGTTCTAGGCGGCAGTACGAAAAACCAAGCCCAGGCTTATGCCTTGTTTTCCCAGTTTATAGGCACAATACCCGATGAACTGCTTCTAGAGAAGGCAGTCGGCACATTGGAAGACCTTGGTATATATGATTATATTCGAGTTCAGCGCAACGCCGAAGGAGCGAGTCCCACACTTTCGGTTTCGCTCACCAAGCGGGTTTCAGCCGAACACTCTCTAAATCTAGGGCTCAAATACACATCAACCTATTCTGCTTCAACCCTAAGCAAAATGAGTCTGTCACCTGGGATAGTCTTACGCGGCTTGACTACCGATGATTCAAGGCTATCAGTTAATTTACATTTACTTGACTCGCCTGGAGTTGAAGCCTCTTTTGTTCAGCCTCTTGGCCCACAACTTTTCGCCGAGCTATTTTTCAGTGCGGCTCAGAAATCCATGCCCTTTACTGATGGATCGAATACAAGCTACTTGTACGAAACAAATACACTGGATTGTGGCTTTAACGTAGGGCTAAATCCTTTCAAATGGATGGAGTTGTCATTAGGGTTGAGTTTTCAGTGGATGAACAGCACACAGCCGGTGGAAATCATTACAGGAGACATAGTTCCCGCGGCACTGATGGCCCATGCTCTTTTCATGATACATAATTTTGACACAGCTGTATTTCCCAACTCAGGAGCGGGCTTTAATCTGTACTATGATACAGCATTGCCGGGTGCGTGGGGAGCGCGGAATTTCCATACACTTAATGCCGAAGGACTAGTAATCCCAACCCTGAAGCTGCCTTTCTCGATCGCTATATGGGCAAAAGCCGGCTCTGATTTCAGCAAATTCGCCGATGGACCAATAGCTGCACCACTAGAGCATAAACCTGATATAAGCAATCGTCAATTTTTACCCGGCCCGCATATATTTCTAGAGAGCTTTGGCAGCCATATAGCAGGGCTTGGCAACGAAATAAAATATCAAATCCCTTGGGCTTCGCAGACTATTGGCCTGCCATCTTTCCTGCTAGCCCAGTTTGCAGCGGCCAGTGTTTTGCAAAATTTAGAAGATATAGCTCAACTACCTGATTTTACCCACTGGAATGCCGCACTTGGAGTAGGAATTCGACTTAATGAGGGATTTGGAATATCACTGCGTATAGGAGCTTTGCTCGGATTTAGCAAAGAGCTCAGCTATTTCATGGCTCTTGATTTAGGCTCAATCGGCTTTTAAGGGCTAATTGAGCCTGATTATTGGCTTGACTTCATGCCATGTCTGGTTTAACTTGCTTGATTATGTTGATATTGCCTAATAGGATAGGCGCTTGCATCACCAATATCAATTTTTTGCTAATTAGCAAAAAAGCAAGACCAAATAATGCTGGAGAAAAGTGATGATAAAAAAACCGCAGGCACCTGATAATCCGCGCACTAATCGTCTGCTTTCAGTACTTCCTGATGATGAGTATGGTCGACTCTTGCCTCAGATGGAACTGGTTACACTTCCCCTAGGTAAATGCCTGTCCGAAACCAGTGGACAGATGAAGTATGTTTATTTTCCAACTACTGCGATTGTATCACTCCTTCATGTCATGGATAACGGGGCTTCCGGTGAAATTGCTATAGTTGGAAATGACGGGATAATAGGCATTGCAGTCTTTATGGGTGGGGAAACAACACCCAACAGAGCAATTGTACAAAGCGCTGGAGAAGCATTCAAGCTCAATGGAGCCGCTTTACGAACAGAATTTAACCGCTCAGGAGCTGTTCAACAGCTCCTTCTTCGCTATACGATGGCGCTACTAGCTCAGATGGCCCAGACTGCAGCATGTAACCGTCACCACTCGGTTGATCAACAACTCTGCCGGTGGCTTCTTCTCAGTATCGACAGATTACCTACAAACGAGCTGGTAATGACCCAAGATTTGATAGCAAACATGCTTGGAGTTCGTCGTGAAGGCGTAACAGTTGCCGCAGGAAAATTGCAGAAGGCAGGGCTTATCACCTACAGTAGAGGACGCATTATAGTTCTGGACAGACCTGGTTTGGAGGCTCGAGTGTGTGAATGTTACAGTGTAGTAAAAACAGAATTTTCCCGGTTGCTTCCTGATCTCGTCGCTGATTAAAGAATACACTAATTATTATTTATCGAGTGAGCTACCACCAGCAGCAAGTCAACACCATGTTAAAAAATCAACATTCCTCATCTACCTCCTGCCCCCCCGGCCGGCTTGAGCCGCCAGCACTTCCTTGGCATACTGACTTTGCCCGTAGGATCTTCCGCATGCGCGGAAGCAATACGGACGAAGTTCTGCCCTGGTGTACCCGATTATCCGGCAGCCAGAAAAAACGAGTCGGGGAATCCGGTAAAAATCAGGAGCTAACCAATAACTGTAAGGCAGCAGCTGGAGGCGGTATCCGCCGGTCTACAGTACCAAACAAGAGTACCGACCCGTCCGGACATATTGAAGAAACGCTTCACGGGACAGGCGTCAAACCACTAGACCGGCGGTACGGCCGGTCCATCGATCAACAAACCATCACCAGAACCGTTTCTCCAAGCGTCCTGAAAAAGGACATTTCCTGATCGCGTGGAACAATTAATCTATTTTACTGTTTGACTTCCCTGTTTCAAATTCAAAGCCTATGGGATGCTCAATTATAAGCAGGTATTTGAAAGCTAATCTTAAATACCTGCTTATGCTTCTATTCCCAAAGCCGGCCGCAGTTCTTTAACCCCGCGCCCCAGCCGCCGGCGCAGCAAATTTCGCAGAGTAACACCGTCGGCATAACCCACCGCAGCGGCTATCTCCTCTACACTCTGCGCACTGGTCTGCAGTAGATGCACGGCTTTCTGGATACGGATATCCTGCACCAGGGCCAGCGGCGTCTTGCCGGTCAGAGCGTGTATGCGTCTGGCCAGC
>JAHIWF010000098.1 GCA_018815555.1 Spirochaetota bacterium
ATTTAGGATCCATCTGTCTTTTACATGTAAAGTGCCTTGCCTGGCGGCATGAAATAAATTTTCTAATAATGCCGAAAGACGAGGGTGCATAGAAGCATCAATACATCCTCTGATAGAACCAAATAATTCGTCTGCCAAACTTTGATTACTACCGTTGAGTATCTCGACTGCTCCATCTGGATAAATAAATAGCATTAAGCTTCCTTCGAGGGTATTTGCCTGTGATGCAAGTAGGCGCATTTTCTCCTTGTTTCTAAGTGATGCAATTCCAGTTTCCAGAATAGGTAAAAGATGATAATGTAGGTTCAATTCTTTGCTTGAATAAATTTGATCGGCACCTGGAGCTTTAACTTGGCCGATGAAGCCGGCAATTTTATGCTCATAGCCCAGGGCTGTGTAAAAAAAATCTCCATTTGGTCGTATATTATACCCTTCATGATGGAATGTGTTTACCGCATCGTTATCCTTGTAGTCACGCGAGTAGCAATGAAGTTTGGACGGATTATCCATCATTTGGGAAAACATGGCATCTATGTTGCCGAGATAATCGCTATAGGCCTTCTCATACTCAGCTGGATTATTTGATATTATGTGCATTTGATCGGATAGCGCCCCTGGGAAAAGCATGATTCCGTAATATTCGCTTCGGGCGGCTTCCCCTGCCTTGGATATAAACCTAAGAAGAAATTCTGTGAGTGTTTCGCTTTCATGCAAATCTCGGTAGAGCGAATGGATGAGCTCGATGTCCTCTGATCCATACTTCACTTTGTTGGGCATATTTTTATTTTGTTGCAAGTTTTTTCTACTGTCAATAAGAACTGGTTTAAATAGATGGAATTTTATGATTGTTTAATTGCTGCTAAAATATAGTTCCTACAGCGAATACTCCACAAACATTCGGAACAGCACCGGGCCGCTCCAGGCTGCCTGGGCTTCTGCCGCCGGTTTGGCCAGGCTGCCGTAGAATTCCACACCCCACAGGAAGGGGGCGGGCAGGCGGAAGCCGGCGCCTACACCATAGGTGAAGCTGTTGTAATACAGCGGCCGCCCCGGCACCAGCGGAATTTCGCGCAGGCGGATGGAGGCACGGGCGTGCAATTCGGCCACGGCGGCTACCCGGATGCTGGTGTCCACTCCGATGTTCAGGATATCCGGTACAAACAGGTCTGGGTCGGTGTTGTAGGGCAGCTCCCAGGACACACTGGTAAGCCAGGTAGGGCCGGCCGGGCTGCCGCCGAAACCGCCGAAGATTATCCGCGGGCTCAGGCGTTTGTCGACTTCGCCGCCGCCCCCCGCCCGGGACCAGTCCCAGCCGAGGCCGAAACCGAACATGCCTTTGCCCCAGAAGCCCAGGTAGGCCTGTTGCTGCCAGGTCTGCACCGGATCGATTGCTGCCGGCAGGGCGTATTCGCGGTGTTGCAGGCTGGTCTGCACCCACAGGCCGCGGTTTGCTCCTATGGTCACCTCGCTTGAAATTTCCAGGTCATGGATGCCTGTAGCTCCGATCTTGAAGCTGTCTTGCCTTGGATCAACTCCGAAGGGCAGATAATAACGCATGGACAGGTAGCGTTTGGGTTTCTGGGTGAGTATCTGCTTTGCCAGCTGTGCGCGTTTGGCCCGGGCTATGGCCGGGTCGCGGATTTCGCGGTTTACGGCATTGCGCGAATTCTGCAGGTGTTTTTGCTGCCTGCGTAAGGTGTCGCGGGCGATGCCGATGCGGGCCTGTTCCATGGTCATGGCGGCCGGGATGGCTTCGGCCAGGCGCTTGAGGGCGGACTCGTCGTCTTTCAGGCCGGTCAGGCGCAGGTCGAGGGCTGAGCGCAGATTTTCGAGGGCTGTTTTATTTTCGCCTTCGATACGGTCCAACTGCGGGCTGGTCTGGTCAATCCAGAGCTCTACGGAGCGCGAGCGTTCTTCTATTTCCTGCAGCAGCTGCATGGAAGAGCTGATGGCTTCGTCGCGGGCCAGGCTGGCTTCGGCGGCCTGAATGCGCTGGTATCCGGTCTGGGCGGCAACTCTGGTCGCTTCCAGCACCTGACGAAGGTCTGAAGCCTTGCGCTTGCCTGAGCTGGAAAATATGCTGGCGTCGGAAATCGGCTCCAGCAGGCTCAGGCCCGCCTGGCAGGTGTCGGTGGCCTGCCAGTACAGGGTAAGTGCGCGGGCCAGATCGGTTTGCGCTTCGGCGCTGCGGGCATCGCCGGCGGCTGTTTCGGCCTGGTCAAAATGGGTTTCAGCCTGGTCCAGCAAGTTCTGCACCGAAGCAACATAGGTAGTATCGTACAGTATGCGGATCGATTCGCTGTCTATGCGGATCTGCACCTTGGCATTCCAGCTTTTATTGGCAGCCTGCGAGCTTTCCAGCGTGCTAAAAGCCATGGTAACCGGCGGATTTTTGTAAAACAGCTCTTCGAACAGCCGGTCTTTGTCCAGTGCCTGCATAAGCACATGGATGGCGGACATGCGCGCGGCATTTACTGCCTCCGCTTCAGTGGTTCCGCTGCCCTCGGCAGTAGCCTCATAATCACTGCCTTCGATGCTGAATGACCCGGCCGGCAGAGAATTGCTTTTGACTGTCTGTGCGGTTGCGGAAGCGATGGCTAAAAGCAGGGCGAGTGATACTATAACAAACTTTTTAAGCATAATGGATCCTTTTGTTGGTACGATGCTCTGGAAATTTAGCGCATAAAGGAGGCAGATTCAAGGGCTGGGGGTCTGACCCCACGAAAGTTTCCTGCGGGGTCAGACCCCGCCAGCTTTCTGTGTGGGGTCTGACCCCAGCCGGAAATGCCTAAGGTCAGTCCCTGATGTCCGAACGGCTGGAGCGGCCACCCTATCCGGTGGCTATGAGTCTATTCCTTCTGTTGTTTCAGCAGGCGGTATTGGGCTACCGAGAATACCACCACGCCGGCCCATACAAAGGCGAAAGCCAGCAGCGAGATGCGGTCGAAGCCTTCGCGGAACACGAAGATTCCGAAGATCAGGGCCAGGGTGGGGGCGATATATTGCAGGAAGCCGACTACGGTTAACGGCAGCCGTTTGGTGCCTTCGGCAAACAGCAGCAGCGGGGTAGCTGTGGCCACGCCGCTTATGGCTATCAGCAGCCAGTAATAACCGGGCAGGTTTCCGCTGATGCCCTTGCCGCCGGTTTCCTGCAGCAGCAGGTACACCAGGGATGGCAGTCCGGCGAAGAGGGTTTCGAAGGCTAGTCCCTTTAGCGAACCAAAATGTGACAATTTCTTAAGCAAGCCATAGATGGCGAAGCTGGTTGCCAGTATCAGGGCTACCCAGGGCACCCGGCCGTAGCTGACGGTTTTTATAATGACGCCGATCGCCGACAGTACAATGCCGCCGGCCTGCAGCCTGGTCAATTTTTCTTTAAGGAACAGGGTGCCGAACAGCGTCAGCACCAGTGGATTGATATAATAGCCAAGGCTGGATTCGATAACGTAACCGTTGTTCACGCCCCAGATGTAGATCAGCCAGTTTATGGAAATAAAGGTGGCTGGACCGGCGATGCGCAGCCAGTTTTTAGGCTGGCGCAGGATGTCGGTAAAGGCCTTCCATTCTTTTTTTACCAGCAGGATGACCACGACAAAGGCGAATGACCACAGCACCCGCTGGGCGAAAATCTGATAAGGCGCAATAGCTCCCACCAGACGCCAGTACAGCGGCAGGCAGCCCCAAAGCATAAAAGCCGAAGCGCCGTAGGCGAGTCCTTTGCCATATTCTTTTTTGTCCATGCTGTGCTCCTGTGCTCATACTGCCCGCTTGGACTGCGGCTGTCAAGGCGGGTTACCGTTGCGGTGTTGCCGGGCTGCATTGATGCGGTGGGGCGAGGGGGGCATCGTGCGCAGCCGGCTAGGCTCGCCGGGCGTGAGTCTCAGAATTTGTTGACAACATTACGGATTGCCCTGATACTCAAGGCCGGAGGCAACTCATGAAAGAAGTATTGTTGGCCATGGCCGATTATAATGAAAAAGCCGGGAAAGCTTTGTGCGCTCTGCTTGAGAACCTGCCGGATCCGCTGAGTTCCGAACTGCCGGCCAGGGATGCCGGAGTCTATTTTAAAAGCATTAACGGCATAATGGAGCATGTGGCTTGGGCCATGGCCCTGTGGCTGCAGCGTTTTGCTTCGTTTGGTGACTACGCCTGCCTGCGTAAACAAACATTGGTCGATACCGATCTGGCCGCCCTGCGCGAAAGCATCCGCGCTCAGCCCGATAAAACCGCCGCGCTGATGCACGAAGCCGCCGGCCTGATCCGCGCGTTTGTTGCCGGTCTGAGCGATGCCGAACTGGGGCGTACAGTAAGTTACAAGGCCACTGACGGCACGCCCTTTACGCGGACGCTTTGGCATACGGTCATGCAGGTGCTGAACCACGGCACCCACCATCGCGGTGAGGTTTCGGCCCTTCTGGACCAGAACGGCATCGACAATGACCTTAACAGTTTTATAAGCTATATGTACTGAATGCGGCATGCCCGCGTTTCATAATAATCTTAAATATGTGGAGTGGTGAATGAGACAAAAGTTGTTCGCGGTGTTGTTGTTGGTGGTCTGTCTGGTGGCGGCCGGGGCGACGGACTGGATTCCGGCCAGTCCAACAAATATTAAATTTTCAGTTAGACTGCTTCCGACCGGCCGGATGATTGGTGATTCCAGTATCTACCGGATTAGTTTCCATTATTCCAGTGGCGGAATGACGCCGGAACCGGATATCAGCCGGATTATGGATCTGGCAACTGCCAAAATTGCAATAAACGGGCAGGAGTTTTATCTGGCCGATCTGACCTTCCTTCTCCGGGACGAATATATGGGCAGAAAACGCGACGAGCCCTTTATCGTACTGGGTGCGGACGACACAGTGCGCATGTCGTTTATAAACCTGAATATTCCGGCTGTCAGTGCGCAGCTGGCCATTCCGGAGCCGATAGACAGAGTGGTTTTCAGTCCGGATTTCCGGACAGATATTCCAAATACACAACATAGCTACCGCCTGTCCTGGAATGAGCTTGAGGTATCGACGTATCAAGTATTTGTCACAAACCCCAGGGGTGGGGACGGTATCTTCGCGGAATGTGGGGATCTTACTATAGGGCCGGAATATCTGGTAAAAAACGGGAAAGCACAGGAAAAGCTTGGTTTCGAAGTGGATGCGGTAAATCAGTTCCAGGTGCAACTGGACGGCTGTAGTTTTTATTTCGAAATATCCAGCCCGAAACCCTTCGTGGTGCAGAATTTCAACGAAGACGAAATTAACTGAGGATTGCGCGCCAGTATGGGGTGAAGCTATGCTAAAAGTTGCCATCTTCCTGTTTCCCGATGTCGAAACTCTGGATTTCTGTGGCCCGCTGGAAGTCTTCAGCGCGGCCAACCTTGCCTGCGCCGCTCCGCTTTTTGAGGTGTACACCTTTGCCGCCGCCACCGTACCTCTGCGCAGTATCAATGGCCTGAGTGTGAACCCGGATTACAATTTTGTCACGGTGCCTGAACCGGACATTCTGGTACTGCCCGGCGGCAGCGGATCAAGGCGGGTGGTGGAAGATAACGCCGCTCTGGCGGCGCTCGAGCGCCTGTATGCCGGCAGCAGTCATACTTTTTCGGTCTGCTCGGGGGCCAGGATCCCGGCTGTGCTCGGCTGGCTGGACGGTAAACAGTTTACGACCCATCACTCGGTTTTCGGAGATGTGAAAAAGCTGGCTCCTTCGGCTATTGCCTGTCCGGACCGCCGCTATGTAGATAACGGCAAATTCCTGAGCTCGGCCGGCGTGGCTGCCGGTATCGACCTGTCGCTGTACCTGCTGGAAAAACTGCAGGGTCGGGACACCGCCGAAAAAACCGCCAGATATATGGAGTATCCACTGCTGTCCTGACGCGCTCAGCGACGGCCTTCGCTCTTGGATTGCCTC
>JAHIWF010000099.1 GCA_018815555.1 Spirochaetota bacterium
CAGCCGCACAGCCAGAGGCTGGGTTTCTATCCGGTCGTAGAGCAGGTCTACCAGATTTCCGGAATTGCCGCTGGCTGCCAGTTGGGTAAACGAAAATAGTTCAAAAGACTCCCAGTACAGCCGTTGCCCGGTAAATAGCTTCAGCCGGTACGACCCGGGCGGCAGCACCAGCTGCTTGGTTATAAATGTATGATAGGTTTCAGTATCAGCTCCCGGCTGCAGCCGGAATTCGAGCTCGGCATTTTCCACTTCCGGAATGTCTTCGCGGTCATTGCGGTACAGGCGAGCCAGCAGCAGTACATCGCGGCTGTCGATGTGCGATTTTGGTATGCGAAAACTGACCTGCAGCGGTGCATAGCGCGAGGGCAGCAGCCATTTGTACAGATAGCCGCTGCGTTCGGCCGCCAAGATACCGCCTGCCAGTGCTATGGCCAGAACAGCCGCCGGTATGATAACCATGCGCTTTTTGCGCCGCATCTTGAACACCGGTTCTTCTTTCAGGTCGGTATTGATGCTGTCGGTAAGGGCTTTCTGAATGTCGGCCACATTAAAGCGGGCCAGGTAGCGTTCTACCTTGCGAATAACCGGTGCCAGATCCTGGTAGCGTTTGCGCGGATTAGGCCGGATCATTTTGCGGATAAGGTCGGAGACCAGCGGCGGCACATCGGGGTTAATTTTTCGTATTGGTACGTGCCGGCCTTTCTGTATCATCAGGATGGTATCCGGTGCCAGATTGCCGGGGTAGGGTTTACGTCCCGAGACGATTTCGTACAGCATGATGCCCATGGCGTAGATGTCCGCCCGCTTGTCCACATTCTTGGTGTTCTCGAACTGTTCCGGCGGCATATAGGATGGAGTGCCCAGCGTCATGCCTTCCTTGGTAAGGCCGTCGTCCAGCTCATTTTCCGATGCGGCAATGCCGAAATCAGCCAGTTTTACCGCGCCTTTTTTGGAGATGAGTATGTTGGCCGGTTTTATGTCGCGGTGAATAACGCCGCTGTCATGCGCATATTTCAGGGCCTTGCAGGCATCCAGAAAAATGAGCAGGGCCAGCGGACCGGAAAGGTAGCGGCGCTTCTGGATAAGTTTGTCCAGCGACATGCCGTCGACATATTCAAGCACGATGTAATGTGAGTTGCCTTCTTTAAAGTAGTCAAAAAAGTGCACGATGTTGGCATGCTTGAAGTCGAGCAGAATGCGGGCCTCGCGTTTGAAGCGTTCCGTGATGGCGGCGTTACCGCGTATCGTCAACTTTTTAAGGATAACGTAGCGGCGCAGGGTCGGATGTATCGCCTTGTACACGGCACCCATGCCGCCTTTGGCCACCAGTGAGTCAATCTTGTACTTGCCAATCATTTCCGGCAATTCAGCCATAGTGTACTCCCCGATCCAGTTTAGTCAGAATCCAGCCAGGCTGCGACCAAGTCGCCGCTGGCATCAGTTATTTCGCCGATATCGCCGGTGGGATCAAAGGCCCGGTCCGGCATTACCCAGGCCGCGTTAAAACGGTCGGGGTTATGAATCTGTACAAAACGGTTGCCGGCACGCAGCCGGAAACGGCCGGATATGGTCCGGTGGCCGCCGAAATACACACTGTCCGGATAGTCCGGCAGGTAGCGTGACAACATGATCTGCACACTGTCTTCTTCGGCCGCGTCATTGTCGGTCCAGATCAGGCCGCTGACCAGTTCCGGATTGTCGCGGAAGTTGACGATATCTTCTTCATTATAATATTCCGCCGGCTCGGCATGCGAGGCCAGAAAGCGCTTGCCTACCGCAAACAGCGGCAGGCATTTCTCAAAGCGTGCGTAGAGGTTCAGAAAATCGTCTCCGTAGAACAGACGTACCCACTCGCGGACCATGTCGCCTTCAAAGGCGAATTTGCGGAACGCATAATTACCGTCGGCATTTTCGTTCAGGATGTTTTCGTGATTACCGCGCAGAAAATGGAACTGTTCCGGGTAGGCCAGTTTGGCTTGTATGACCATCTCCATTAACCCGAGGCTTTCGCGCATCTCGGCGTCGATGGCTTTGTGTTGGCGGTAGCCGTGTGAAAACTCGCGGAGGGCGTTCTGCCAGCGCTTAAAGGCCCGTTTTTCGGCATGAAAGCCGTCACCCAGACAGAGTATCTGAATACTGCCTTCCTGCATGGCAGCGGCCACCGTCGTGCCGGGCATGAACTCATACTCGAAGATGCTGTAGAAAAAATCCATGCGGGCATGCAGATCCGGGATGATCAGGGTTGGCAAGTCCGGCTGTAGGCGCAAGAGGCCGCCGGCCAAGTCGAGCCGGTCGTGCGGTCTGACCCGCGCTTCCTCCTGTTCCAGGAGCGCTATCACCGGGTTCAGCAATGCGCTGTACGCTTCGGTGCCGGCGCTGGCGGGGCGAAGGTAGATTTCTCGCAAGATTTCGGTAAACTGCAAAACTTTATCCGATTATAGTTTTATTGACTTCTACGAAGTCTTCGGCAATGGTCTGGTTAACCTTTTCCAGCAGTTCCGCTTCTTCGGCAACCGGAAGCTTTTCGGCAACTACAGCAATCTTGTAAATCGGTGAACTTTGTTGAATGGGGCCTTCCTTGAACAGGGCCGGCTGGTCGGTTTCCAGGTCATCCTCCAGTATTGCCGCCTCGTGCAGCGCAGAGGCCGGAACATCTGTCCGTATTCCTATTGAAGTATAAGCGCAATGCCGCTTGCCGTCTACCATTGGTCCGATATTGATCAGTGATCCGGACCAGGTGAGGATCATGGCACCGCGTGCTTCGTCCTTGCCGAAAAAAGTTGTTTCTTCCATTGCGCTTTCCGTGATGGTCTGTTCGAAGCAGCTGTTCTTTTCCAGCCAGGCCTTGGCCATAAGTTCATGGCTTTCGGCGGTGTCGCTGAGCCCGGAGGTCCGGGTTATCTGCTGGATGTGCTTCCGTATCGTATCGGAAAGACTGGCAAAATGGTTCATAAAAACCTCCCTGTACTTGTGTTGTACCGAAGTGTACTTCGTTCGCCGCTTTTTTCCTAATTACTTTCTTCACATTCCGGCTGTCAGATTAAGACGTATGAAGTATTGTACGCTATACTTCATGATATTCCGGTCGACATGTCGCATTGCGTCATGCCCCAGGTTACAGGAGAAAAGAATATGCAACAGAAAAAGTGCCGTAAAGACTGCTATCTTGAGTTGCCCGAAGAGATTCGCCGGCAGATTGACTCGCTAATTCCGGGTTCCGGCCTGGCCGGCGTCGATAAAGATGAGGCGCGTGAACGCTTTGCCAATGTCTGGTTGGATAAGTACGACATGTTTATCGGCCAGATTCAGAGTCTGGATATGGTGCTGGTGGAAGAATTGGCGGCCGATGACGAACGCGGTGCCATACTGTTGACCTATTCCGGGTCGCTGATAAGCCTGGGAACCCTGCGCGAGCAGCGCCGCTGGCTGGAATATGCTTCAGTGAAATTCCGGGCCGATGTGCCCGAGCTGGTTAAAAGCAGCGCGGTGGAGCTGGCCGCGGCGGTGCGTCAGGATGCAGTGGCCGACTTCAACGGGTCACCCTTAAAACATTCTTCTTCCATTTACCGGATTGCCGTATGTCCAGAGGGGACTGCTTTGCGCGACCAGGAACAGCGTATCCGTGAGGCGACTATTTTTCTTACCAACGGCTTTGTTAAATTGAATCGCAGTATTGCGCTGGAAGCCGACAGTTCGATGGATCATTTTACCATCAAGGATATTGTGGCCTATGTGGCGCAGAAAAACAGCCTTACGCAGGTTCAGACTCGCAGTGTTATTGACGACTATCTGTCTACTGTAGAGGCCGGCGTGCTTTTGGGCGAACGGGTGAATCTGGGCCGCTTCGGGGCTCTGTCGCTGAAGCTGCAGGCTGCCCGCAAGGCCCGCATGATGAAAAATCTGCGCACCGGCGAAGACATGCTGATTCCGGCCAAGCCGGCTACTCCGGTTCCGCGCATGGTGTTTTCCTCGATCATGAAGGAGAAGGCGGCGCGGCTGGATGCCGGACTTTTTCAGGATACTGACAGTAGCGCCGAGGATGCTGAAGATTAAGGTTTATATCTGAATTTTTCTTGCCGGGAAGCAGATTTTATCATCAGACCGGGTCGGGATGGTTTTCGATCCGGTTTGAGCGGCGTTTACTAGCCGGTTTGAGCATGGCCGGACCCGAGCTGTACCGGCTATAGATCCGCTCAGTGCAGCACCAGATGGGTTTTGCCGATGGTGATGGTATCGCCGGGGGCCAATTTTACATATTTGTCGGCAGGAATGCGTTCGCCGTTCAGGAAGGTACCGTTGGTGCTGTTCATGTCCTTCAGAAAATATTCGTCTTTAATTTTCTGGATGATGGCGTGGTTGCGGCTGGCCAGCATGCCTTCGATGACCACATTGCTGTCGGTAGCCCGGCCGATACGGATGGTGGCAACCAAGGGCACTTTTGCGTTGTTGAACATCAGGTAGGATACGTTTTCCTGCTTGACGATAACGTCGAGGCGCTGGCCTATCTTGCTGTTGTTTACGATGGTTTTATCCTGCATGCCTGAAGTCTAACCCCCGACAGCTGTTTTGACAAGCATGACTCATTTCCTAAATTGTCCGGAAGACGTAGCCGTTTTAGGCAGAACCGGCTCGGCGGATGCGGCCGTTCAGGTGGCGGCACTGTCCTCGGGCTTGGTTGCGAAGCGTTCGGAAAAGCGGTAATGCTCGATGATATCTACCAGTTCCATCGAAAATTCCAGACTGGCCCGGACTTTCTGGGCCCCGTTGGGTAGTTTCAGATGATCTGTAATCCTGGCCCGGATGGAAAACTGGAAAGAGCGGAAGTAAAGCTTTAACAGTGTAGGGGTATTGGCGGTCAGTTCCGGCCCCTGTACAGGCACCAGGAAGTCGGCGCGGTCGCTGGCCAACAGGAATACGGCAACTCTGGTTTTATTTTTGTCGACTATCAGCTCGGCGAAGTTGTTGTATCCCAGCTGCTTGCTGGTATCGCCGTTTATGGCAATATTCTGGCCCTTGTATTCTTCGTATTCCTGCTTAAGCCGTTCCGAAAGCATAAAATAATCGCCGATCATGGTGGTAAGGTCCGGCGGGCAGGGCTTCCATTCCACTTCGATAAGGCCAACCGCCTCGCGTCCGGGCATTGGGGCTACTGACTTAAGCACACAACGGCCGAATATTTTAAGCGGCTGTGGCGAGGCGGCCGGTTGCAGCAATACGGTCAGCCCGACCAGCCCCTTTACAAAACGCTGAAAGAAGACCATTTCTTCTCTGGAAAACGAGGCCAACAATTTTGCACCGGTTAATGAAAGCTTGAAGGGAACACAGACTATGTTATAGGTATCGATACGCAGGCTGGTCTGGCCCGGAAGCAAGCCCATTTTGGCACTGGCAAAGGGACTGACCGAGATTTCCTGGTCGTGGTATTGGGCGTATAAGTCGTCGGTACTTGTGTTGGCCATCAACATTAAAGTGTAGTATTTAGGGGAGCTTAGTCAAGCATGCTGGAGGCTTATTATAGTTTTCGCTTTGCTGGAGGAAGCTTGCCCGGGCTGTCGGATTATCTGCGTTTTTTTTGCCTGGCTGACCCGGTCCGTGGCTGCGGTTTTTTGCTGTTTGCAGGTGCTGCTGTCGGGCTCTGGCGCGGCGAATGATTTTGGGGCCGGTCGGCGCTGCTGCCGCCGGTCGCCAACAATAGAAATACCGCTGGAATCTTGCCCGGACGCCAGCTTTCCTGCTGCCAGCTGCGAATACTGGTACTGAGTACTCTTTCTTCCTGGCTAAGCAGCCCGGCAGCGACACAGAACAGGGTTGATGCCTGCAGACAGTCGATAGCGGTATCGATGAGAACACTGTTGCGATACGGTGTTTCAATAAAGATGATGGTACTGCCGTTACGCGCCGATTGGCGCTCCAGATCTTTAAGTGCCTGACGGCGTTGTGCGCTGTCCACCGGTAGGTAGCCCTGGAAGCTGAAATTCTGGCCGCCGAAGCCGGAAGCCATCAAGGCCAGCATCATTGATACCGGTCCGGGCAGGGGATGTACGCTGATGCCCTTTCGATGAGCAGCCAGCACCAGAAGTGCTCCCGGATCGGCTATGCAGGGGCTGCCGGCTTCGGAAATGATGGCCGCATCACGGCCGGCCAGCATTGGCGCTAAAAGCGCCGGAATGTCGGCGGGATTAGTGTGCTCACTGAGTTCCTGCAGCTGTGTATCGGCCATGGCCTGGCTATCCAGAATCCGCGACAGGAAGCGCAGGGCTGTGCGCTGGTTCTCAACGATAAAATCGCGGATAGGCATAATCGTCTGCAATACAATAGGAGCCAGTTCCTGCTGCGGCAACGACGGACTGATGGGAACAGGGATAAGGTAGAGGCTGCCGTAGGCCGGCCTGGCCACTGGCTGCAGCTCGGCAGCAGTGGATTCGCTGATGGCGGCGGTGTCCGCGGTATCGGCAGCGGCCGGTCCGGGCGGGGGCAGGGACTGCTTGCTTTGGGAATGGGTCATGCAGATTCTCCGGACAGATTTTGCAGAAAGGCCCGTACGGTATCGGCACTGCTGATGGCGATGGAGGGGGCAAGTCCGGCCTCGATGGCGGTTTCCATGAACTGATGCCGCGAATTTTCGATGTCTTTTGCGGCCAGCGGCAGTTTTTTGCCGTTAAGATTCATTTCTAGATCGCGGCTGCGCACCTGTATGGTTCCGGCGACAGCGATCCGCAATTCTGATATGGCGTTTTTTTCAATATTGGCCAGGGCGGCGAAACAGGTGCCGTGTTCGCCCGGTAGTATTGAATTACCCTTGCGCACGATGCAGCTGAATTCCCAGTCGCGGATAGGCAGGCGCAGCCGGGTGAGAAAACTGCCTTTGGGCAGGGCCGGCCGGCCGGCTTCACTGACCAGTTCATGGATGCGCAGCCAGCGTGACTGGTTGCCGCTGCGTAATTCCACGCTGGCCTCCATGCAGCTGAGCATCGGGAAGGCGCTGCCGAAACTGTCAGGTGAACAAATATTTCCGCCTAGACTGGCGCGGTTGCGGATACTGGCGCTGCCGATGGTAAGCAAGGTTTTTTTTAGTGGTTCCAGACTGCTGATATTGGGCAGGTTTATGATGCGCGTCATGCTTACGCAGGCCCCGATGTCCAGAAAACGGTCGGTACGGCTGATGGCCTGCAGCTCCTTGATGTTTGACAGCGACAGGATAGTGATCGGCCGCTTGGAGAAGGCCGGGTCGATGATCAGCCGGGTACAGGCCGCAGCCGGTACGGCCTGGGGAAAACGGCGCAGGAAGGCGGTGGCTTCATTGATGGAATAGGGAGAGGCTACTTCGCTAGCGAACATCAGGCTTATTCCGTCCTTCCTTCAGGTTGACTACGGTGCGCCCGGCTGCAAATAAACGCTCCGGCGCGGTGCAGCGGCAGTTAAGGGCCGAAAGTGTTTCTTCAATTGCGGCGTCGCTGGGCCGGCTGCTGGAATCCATCAGACTGGCCATCAGTAAACTGACAGCCGGGCGGCAAAAGCTGCACAGTTCCAGTTTATGGGTCTGCCAGGCAATTTCGATTAGCTGATATTCAGGAGTCTGAATCAGACCTTCCCAGCTTATTACTTCTGAATTGCGGACCTCATAGGCCGGAACCAGACAGGAATTTACCGGCAGACCGTCCATTAACACCATGCAGCGTCCGCACACCCCGTAGCCACAGTGCTGGTGTACGCTATCGGAGTAATGTCGCCCGGCCAGTATATCCGACAGGCGGTCTCCGGCCTCGGCTACAATCTGTATATCCTCGCCATTTAAAATAAACTGAATGTTCACCAGTAACCTCCGCCGGGCATACCGGATGCAAAGTCAGTCTGCCAGGGGGTATCACGGGCCTGACTGAGTGCGTTAGCCAGCGCCGGAGCCACCAGACAGAAGGGCAGGTCGCCCACTCCGGCGATGGCCGCTTTGTCCTCGCTGTCGGCCAGCAGCACCTGTATAGGCGGTATCTGGTTGGCGCGGGCCAGATGGTAACAACGGTTGGCATCTTCTGGAATCTGGCCGTCTTCCAGCGGGATGTGCTCGTAGAGGCTCTGGCTGAGAGCAAGAGCCGTATTGGTTATAAGTGTGTTACGTGCTTTCTCGATTGAAAGAATGCGGCCGGCTTTAACACTCAGCCAGACACCATGAACTTCTGGTTCTCCGGAGTAACTGTTGATGGACAGTTCCACAACCGCCGCTCCCCAGGCGCAGCCGTCTACCGGCCCACCGGGAACGGGATTTTTCGGCCGCATGGTTTTTTTTACTTTTATTGGCAGCCCTTCGCGGAAGCGGCGTTGGCTGATGGCCCTGCAGGCTTCCTCGATCAGTTTTGAGATGATGGTTATGGTACCGGAATGGGAAGAAGGGCCGGCATCGGGCAGGCTGCCGGTGCGCAGCGGCTCGAAGTGTATGGTTTCAGGTTCCTGCCCGATGATGTCGGCGGCTATCTGCTTCCAGATATGCACGGTCCCGGCGGTTCCGGGAATGGAGCTGCTGCGAATTATAAGCTCGGCTTCTTTGGTAAGTTCCACTTCTACGGTACTGGCTGCAGTTCCCGATCCGGTAATGAAGCCGCCAGGAGTCTGGTAGCCGAAGGCCAGGCCGATGCCGCGTCCGGGTTGCCCGGCCGGGTCGCTGTGGCGTTTTCGTACCAGTTCGAACGAAGCGTGTTTGCGGTTAAAATCGCTTATTCCGCACACTGATTCGACAAGTTCATCAAAAGGAATATTTTTTTTACGTTTGACCAGTCCAAGTTCGGCAGCTTTTTCCAGTAGATTCAGCCGGCGCATCTGTACCGGTTCAATATCGGCCAGCCTGGCGCAATCGTCTATCAGGCGTTCGGCGGCAAACAGGATCTGGGGCATGACCAGGCCGGCAAACGGGCCGAGCGGAACCAGATTGCTCTGGACCGCATAGCACTGGATGCGCAGATTGTCGGCGCTGTAAGCACCGCTTGCCGCCGCCAGTGCCCGTTTTGCCATTTCTTCCGCCAATACACCATAGGCGCCACAGTTGATGATGATGCGCGCGTCTATCGCATTGAGTTTTCCGTTTTTATCACAGGAACTGCGGTAGGAACTAAAAACCGGTGCCCGCAGTGTGGTATACAGGAAATCCTCCCGCCGGTCTAGTATCAGCCGTGTCGGGCGGCCGCAGATAACTGCTGCCAGCGCGGCCTGGGCAGCCAGCAAGGCCGGATACCACAACCGGCTGTCCAGATGATTGCCCGGGTCGGCTGCTTCGATAACTATTTCACTTTCCTTTACGTCCAGAACGGCAGCGACCTGACTGCGCACCAGGTAGGGCCACTGGCTGGCACAGCGGATGGTCAGCTTGTCGTAATCGAACCAGACGACCGCGCCTTGCGGTTCTTGTGCGGCGTGGTAGAGCGCAGCACTGTGGTATTCATGTTCGGCCATACTTTGAGCGATGGAGAAAGCCAGTTCTACATCGCCATGGCTGTATTCGCAGCGGGCGGCTATACGGTCCGAGTTGAATTGGCTGAATGTAAAATCCGGCTCTTCTTCTTCCAGCGAGATATGGGCAAGTTCGATCGCTTCTTGCAATCGTGCTGGATCCGGTCCAGCCAGCAAGGCAATGGGCTCTCCGCGGTAGCTGACTCTTTCTCTGGCCAGTACCGGTATCTCGGTGCCAAAAACGGTAATGGTTTTACTGCCGGGGATGTCATCAATCATGATACTGCGGTAACCGCGCGGCAGATGAGGAATATGAATAGACTTGATGCGGCCTTTGGCTACCGGTGAACGCAGTATGCGCACATGCAACAGATCGCTGGTGGTAAACGTAGATACCAACGGCAGGTCGAGGGCCGGCAGGGGCCGCTCACTGTCCATCAGCACCTTCCGTGGCCACACGCCGGACGGTAGTGGCGACTGTGCTGGCCTGGGTGGTAGTCATTCCCTGCCAAATCGGCAAACTAAGGGTATGGTTAAAGATATTCAGAGTATTGGGCAGATCCTCGGGTTTTAGTTTATAGCGGTCGGCATAATAGGGCATGATATGCAGTGGAATGAAGTGTACCGAAACGCCGACGCCAGCCTGCATAAGGGCCTCCACAAACTGGTCGCGGTCCGGGCCGTTTCCGTCCATGCCAACGCGCAGCGAATAGAGGTGCCAGGCGTGGCCGATATTGCCGGCTGTGGATATGGCAGTGAGGCGGGGAGGCAGCCGTAGGCCGGGAAGTCCGCTGAAAGCCTCGTCATACAGTTTTGCTATGTTAGTACGCTCTTCGGCGAAGCGCAGGGCCTTGCCCAGCTGTACCCGGCCGATCGCGGCCAGAATGTCCGGCATATTGTATTTATAGCCAGCCTCGGTAACGCTGTAGCGCCACGAGGCCGATTTTGAGGTATAGCGGTTCCAGACTTCGCGATCGATGCCGTGCATGCGCATTGCCGACATGCGGGCGGCCAGTTTGGCATCGGCGGTGACGATCATGCCGCCTTCGCCGGTGGTTATGGTTTTGGTTGCATAAAATGAATATACGCCTATAGTACCGCGGGTCCCTGCCCAGGCCGTGCCGGAATGCACCGGAAATGCATGGGCGGCGTCTTCTATCACCGCGCAGCCATAACGGGCGGCCAGTGGCAGAATCGCGTCCAGGTCGCAGGGCAGGCCGCCGATATGCACCGTGATGATGGCCCGGCAGTTGCGGGTGGTGGCCAGCAGTTTTTCCAGTGCCTTCGGGTCCATGTTGTAGGAGTCCGGAGCAGTGTCGCAGAATACCACATCGGCTCCAAGATGCAGGATGACGGCGGCGCTGGAGGTGAACGTATAGGCGCTGGTTATTACCGTATCACCGGGTCCGATGCCCAGGGCTTCCAGCGCCAGATGCAGACCGCTGGTGGCTGAATTTACTGCTAAAGCATGCGGGCTGCCGATAAAAGCTGCAAACTCTTTTTCGAAGGCCAGGGTTTCCGCGCCGGTGGTAAGCCAGCCGGAGCGCATGATGCGCAGTACGGCTTCCTCTTCTTCGCGGCCAAGGGAGGGCTTGGCAAATGGTATAAAGGCAGTGCTCGGTTCAGTACTCTGGTTCATCAGGTTTTTCCTCTATGCCCGGTATGGTCTGGCGTAAGATTGTGCGCAGGCGTCGCCGGTTGCGGTAACACGATTCTTGGCCAGCGCGCAGAAAACATACCGGTTCCAGTTCGGCCAGCAGCCGCGGCATGTCGATGCCTCCGGCGGTGGTGTACAACGCGTTTATACGCTGTGACCCGCTGGGTTCCAGTCGCTCGCTGTCTGAATGCAGTCGCTCGTGCAGGCGTTCGCCGGGCCGCAATCCGATATATTCTATCGCGATATCCTTGTCCGGTTCCAGCCCCGAAAAGCGTATAACCTGCTCGGCCAGATCGCGGATACGGATAGGCGGACCCATGTCCAGCAGGAAGGCCGGTGCGCTGGAGGCTAGGCTGCCGGCTTTAAGTACCAGCGAACAGGCTTCCGGGATGGTCATAAAATAGCGGCTGGCCTCTGGATGCGTTACCGTGAGCGGTCCGCCATTTTCGACCTGTGTCATGAAGAGGGGCAGGATGGAGCCGCGCGAGCCCAGCACATTGCCGAAACGTACAAAACAGTAGCGGGCCGCGGCCAGAGCCGGGCCGGCCTTTGCCTGGCGCTTCTGGAAATCCAGCACCAGTTGTTCGGACAGGTGTTTGCTGGCCCCGTAAATGCACAGCGGATCGACTGCTTTATCGGTACTGATAAGAATGAAGCGCTGTACAGCGTGGGCTTCGCAGGCATCCAGCAGATTTTTAGTTCCGAATACATTGTTTTCGATGGCTGCTACCGTGTTGGCTTCCATCATGGGAACATGTTTGTAGGCTGCGGCATGGAATACGGCGTCACATTTCAGGCGCTGCATGATGAAGAACAGCCATTCACGGTTTTTAAGGTCGCCGATCAGGGGCACAATCGCGCAGCGCTCGCCGACACCGGCAGCCTGCAGTCGTCGTAACTCGCTGTCAATCTGATATATTGAATTCTCGCCATGCCCCATCAGATAGAGCCGCTGCACTCCGGCTTCCAGTAGCTGTCGGGCCAGTTCCGAGCCGATGGATCCGCCGGCACCACTGATAAGCACCCGCTTGTTGCGCAGCCAGTCCAGACTTTTTTTAAGCCGTATTCCGGCGGGGTCGCGGCCCAGTATATCTAATGGGTCGATGGTACGGGTCTGCACCAGATGAACTTTACCTTCAATGATCTGGGCAATGGCTGGAACGATATGTATGGAAGAAAAGCCGCAGGCCTGCAACTGGCGATAGATTTCCTGTATACGGCTGCGTTCGGCCGAGGGCATGGCAATGATGGCCCGGTCCTGGGCTCCGGCCCTCAGGGTTTTAAGAATCGCATCGATAGGTCCGATTACCGGCACCCCCTCGTAGCTGCTGCCGATTTTTGTGCTGTCGTCATCCAGGAAAGCGGCTGTTATGCCCAATACCGGCTTGGCCAGCAGCTCATTGGCGATCCCGCGGCCGGCCAGGCCGGCTCCGATTATAAATACCCGTTTAGGTTCCGTTTTCTGCATGGTCCACCGTCTTTCCTTTGTCCTTGCGCTCGACAAATTCGTAGCCCAAGTCGAGGGTGAAAGCCGAGCCGCACATGTCCAGCATCACTTTTACCCGGCATTTGCGCCGGTTAACCTTGATGATGTTGCCTTCCAGCCCTTTTAGCGGGCCTTCCAGCACTACGATACGGTCGTTTTCGTCAAAGTATACTTTTGAAGTATCGGCAACACGGTGTACGCTTATAAAGTGCGAGAGTAAAATACGGTCTTTTTCAGCCAGCGGTTTGGGGGTTTTGGTATCCGGCAGCAGGCGGACGAAATAACTGCCGGTCCGCAGCAGCCAGCGCAGCTTACGATCCAGCTCGGCATGCTCATGTTCGAGGAATACATAGCCGGGGAATACCGGCTTTTCCACGCTCTTGGTTTTACCCATTTTGCGGATATTCAGGCGGCGGCTGGGAATGTATATATTGAAATTTTTGGTAAAATCGGCTTCGAGCTGATGCTGTTTTATATAATCGTGTTCATGTCCTGTCCAGACCTGGACCGCAAAATAATACATCCGGGGAAGCCTCCGAGGGTTGATCGCCGTCAGATTAACACACAAGACAAGCGGCAGGCAAGCTGCGTCAGAGTACTGACGTTTCAGGTTACTGATGTGGCAGAGTGCCGACGAGTCAACTTGCAGGGCAGTATATCTGGTGTTTTCATAAAAAATTAAATCGCTTCCCCGGTCATGCCGATACTCGAAGGGGAATAAGGAGTCGGAGTAGCCCATGAAACATACCTTTAGCTTTGTACTGCTGTTGTCCGGCCTGCTCTGTCTGCCGCTTCCGGCACAGACGGTAGAAATCGTGCTCATTGAAAATGACGCACTTTCCAGCCCGCGTACGCTGGTGCTATCCGAGTGGGTGATAAACGGCGGGCTTGATACGCTTTTTAACGCCGGTCTGATTGCTACTAACCAGCGCCCGGTAGCCGGCACCCGCGACGATTTCCTTTCGGTAAAGCCAAGCTTCGAAACACTGGAAGCTTCTATAGATTATTTGTTTATCGTATTTGCGCAGTATCAAAATGACCAGGTAACCAAGTTAGCAAGGCTGGATTGGCGGATTATGCAGGTGCGCAGCCGTGAAGTAATAAAGGAAGGCTCTTTGGCCGCCGCCGCCGCTGCGGGTGTATCGGCCGAGGCAGTAGAAAAAGCCTGTACACAGAGTGGAATTGTATTGATTCAAGCCGGTTTGCCGGCCTTGGGTTTGTAAGGTGGAGGGGAGAGTATGAAAAAGAACCATGTGCGACTTATATTGACCAGTCTGGTGATACTGCTGTGTTCCAGTCTGCTGTTTGCGTCCACCTGGGAAGGCAGTGCTGTTGTCGGCTCATATGGCGACTTCCCGGAGAGTGGGAACTTTGCAGCTTGTAATTCTTTTGCCCGAAACACTTTGGTAGAAGTAACCAATCTGGAGAATGGTCAGAAAGTTACAGTTATTATTACCAAGTCGCTGGATACCCCCGGTATTTTTATGTCGCTCTCTGTCGAAGCGGCCAGGCTGCTTGGAATTAGGCAGGGCAGCCTTACCCGAGTACGGGCTACTATCCCGCGCACAACCCTCGATACCGGCAGTAGTACCGGAACCCGGACGCTTGATCCGGATTTTAACCCCCGCCAGCTGGCGGAAGCCGAGCTGGAACGTCTGGGCTACCTGTTTCCGGAAACCACCCCTGCGGAAACTGCCCCGCTTGCAGTAGCTCCTGTGCCGGAAACCGTCCCCGCACCAGTAGCGGAAACTACAACAGCTCCAGTCGCTCCTGAACCTGCCGTACCGGCTGAAACCGCCAGTACCGCGCAGACAGCGCCGCCAGTGGTAGAGCCGCCAGTGGTGGCAGAAGCGCAGGGTCAACCCGCAGCGCCAGTAGTGCCGGAAGCCACAATGCCGGAACTGGCAGAGGCCACCGATACCCGGCTGGTTCCTCCCTCGACCATTCAGCCTCGGATATCCCAGGTCGCACCCGAAGCTATAGCCCCACTTAGGCCGACCAGTGTACCTCCAGCTGCCAGTACCGTCCCCGTAACGCCGGCAGGAGCAGCTGCCAGCTCTACTACATCAGTTCAGCCGCAGACCGATCAGACTGGCAAACCAAAGCCGGTGCGCACCCTGATTATCGCCGCCTTGCCTGAGCCCCAGGCTCCAGCACCGCGCACAGCTACTCGGCCCGCCAGTCCGGCGCCTGCTCCGTCCACTGCACCAGTGGCGGTTGAGACTCCGCTGGCTTCGCCAACGCCGGCAGCAACAATACCTTTAATTGCGGTCTTGCCTGAAGCAGTACCCGAGGTGCTGGTGCGTCCTTTGCCAACGCCGGACGAGCAGGAACTGGTCTTTGAACATGAACGCAGCCCCAGACGTCAGGAAACCCTGGCTGTTCTGCCGGAAACCTATGAGCGTATAGCGCCAGAGAGCTTTAATACCCCGGCACAGGTGCTAATCGGCGAGCCGGCCGAGCAGAAGGCTGATTCACTTGTGCGGCCTTCATTGCAGCCGGGTCAGAGTCAGCCTGCCCTCAGTATCGATGAGCCTGGCCTGCGCGCCCGTGAAATCGCCGCCGCAATCGACCGCAGCCCGGGAAGCCTTGGCCCGTCGGCCACCGACCCGATGGTTGTTTTGGATGAGCCAACCCTGCGAGCCCGCGAACTGGCTGCTGCTATCGAACGCAGCCGGGCTCGCCAGGCTGGTTTGGGCACTGCCATATCCCTTGCCGAGCTGGATGAACCGGCACTGAAAGCCCGCGAACTGGCTGCTGCCATCGAGCGTGGGTCCTATAGTGTACGCCCTTCGGATATTGTTCTGGAGCTGGATGAACCTACTGCCCCGCAAGCCCGCAGTGTGGAACTGGCCGGTGTTTTTGAACTGGCCTATCCGCAGCGCCTGGACCGCGAACTAAGTGTGTTATTGGAAAATCCTGATATGGCTCCCGAGGAATTGCCGCAACAGTTCCTTTCCTGGCAGGAAGCTCCACAACCCTTGGTTCCCTCGGTGGATCTGGTAGATGGTGTGCTGGTTTTGAAGGATGAAGAGCGACCGCTGGCCTTTGCCCGTGAGACTCCATATTTTGAGGCTGTAGAGACCCAGGTAGAGCTTGCAGTAGCCGAGACCAAGGCCGTTGAGCAGCCCTCAATATCCGACCGGCCGGCCCAGCCTGCTGCTGAAACTCCCGTAGCTGTGCCGCTGGCTGATGCTGAAGTGATGAAACCGGCCCCCGCTGTGGCGTCTGTTGTGGAAACTCCGGCTGCGCCGGCCGCTGCACCAACTGCCGCCCCGGCCACTGCACCGGCAGCTGCCGCAGAAACGGTTGTTACCATGCAGCCGACCGCGCCGCGGCCGCCGGAAACAGCTGCCCGGCCGACTGCTCCGGCCGCAACAAGTACACCGCCGGCCATTACGGCACCGGCCGCAACCCCGGCCGCCGCTGCCCCGATGCAAACGCTGCAGCGTGGCCTGTTCTATATTCAGTTGGCGGCTTACTCCAGCGAGAGTGCCGCCCGGGAAGCCGCCGCCGGTCTGGTAAGCTCGTACAGCTACCTGATCGAGCCGGTAACCGTCCGGGGCAGCCGGATGTTCCGCCTGTATGCCGGACCCTTTAACCGCGACGAGAGCGGCCTAGTACTGATGCAATTGCGTTCCAGCGGCTTCCGCGATGCCTTTGTTAAGCAGGGTAGCTGAGCGGCGAAACATAGAACTGAAGACTTTCGATTCGGACCACAAGCCGGCTGCCGGGAAACTTGATGTTTTCCGGCAGCCGACTTATTTACCCGCATGTGGTCTGTTGTGTCCTGGCTGCCTGCTGTCTTGGCCAGCCGGGCTGGCCAGGCAGCTTAGAGGTTGGCCAGATACACTATTGGCTCGGTGAATTTATGGAATTTTTTGCGCAGCTCCGGTCCGAGGGAGCGGAAGGCTTCCGGACTTAGAATCAATCTGTTGCGATGGCTGTTTTGGCCGCCGGACCCCATAGTGGCCGCAATGTTAACGGTTTCTCCAATAATGTCCGGCAGGTTCAGCGGC
>JAHIWF010000100.1 GCA_018815555.1 Spirochaetota bacterium
GGCGCAGCCGGCGGTCTTCGCGCGGCTTGAGTACGATGTAGGCGCATTGCTTCATGCCGCCATGGTAAGCCGCCGGTGGGCTGCTGGTCAACCTGGGCGAAAATTCCGGGGTAGGCTGTCTGCATAACGGGCTTAAACGTAGTATACTGTTAGGAAGTTCAAGGAGGCCGTACATGCAGTATTTAGTAGGACGAAATGTGCGTGGATATGTAACCGGAGCGGCCGGTTTTATGACGACTATAGTGTTTGCAGTAATTCTGGTTCTGGCTGGCTGTGCCGGCCGGCCGGGTTTAACTACTATCGATGCAGTGCTCAAACCCGTGGACAGTTCCAGCGGCGGCAGCGAACTCGAGCGCGATGAGGAGGCCGCCCCTGTACTGGATAAGGCCTCCGAACGTGCCGAATCCGGACCGGCTATGGAGCTGATGGCCACGGAGGATGCCAAGGAAACGTCCGGCGCACCGACCCCCTCTGCCGCGGCGGCTCCTTCGGTTGCGGCCAAGAGCCTAGGTTCAGGAGGGCTGGTCCGCCCGCCGGAGAGTTCCGGTCTGCAGGCCGGTTTTTCCGACGATAACGCCCAGTTTAACTATTTTGTGGATTTTTTGGGTAAATATGACCACGTGCCGCATTTTCCCTATGATATTTCCGAACGCCTGGGGCTTAAGCTGGTGGATTCGGCCGGCAAAACTGTGCCCAATGCCATGATAAAAATATATGCCGCGGCCGGAAACGCCGGCATGGCCAAAGGCCTCTTGCTGGCTTCCGGTTTGACCTTTGCCGACGGCCTGTTCCGTTTCTATCCGGCTGCCCTGGATGCAGGCCGCAATACCGGAGCGGTGACCCGCTATATTGTGGAAGTCGAGTCCGGCGGGCAGCGCTTGTCCGCGGCTATCGACCGGGATGGGCCGCGCCAGGTGGAGCTGCAGCTGAATGCCGCCCGCCGGCTGCCTTCGCCCCTGCCGCTGGATGTGCTGTTTGTGATGGATACCACCGGTTCGATGGGTGAGGAAATCGAGCGGCTGCGCTCCACCATCCAGATAATTTATTACAATCTGGCTGCGCTTAAGCCGGCCCCCGAGCTGCGTTTCGGTCTGGTGCTGTACAAGGATGTGGGTGACGAATATGTAACCGAAAAGCTTGATTTTACCTCCGACCTGAATTATTTCCAGGACCAGCTGAATAAAGTGTACGCCATCGGCGGCGGCGACGGTCCGGAAGACCTGCAGGCTGCCCTGGCGGTGGCGGTGCGCGAAATGAGTTGGAATGCCGGCGGCATCCGTACCGCCTTCGTGGTTACCGATGCCGAGGCCCATCTGGACTATGGCTATGATTACGATTATATCGACGCGGCCAACGATGCCCGGGCGGCCGGCATTAAAATACATACCATAGGTACCGGCGGCTTGCCGCTGGAAGGCGAATACCTCTTGCGCCAGGTGTCGCAGCTAACCAATGCCCGCTATATATTCCTTACATATGGCGAACAGGGCGAGTCCTCCGGCGGAACGCCGTCGTCGGTAAGCCACCATACCGGTGCCAATTACCAGACCGACAAGCTGGAAGCCATTATCATGCGCTTTGTAAAAGAAGAAGTGGCCTGGCTGTCCGACACTCCTCCGGTAATAGACAATGACTTTTTTACCGCCGACAGCATAAGCAGCGAAAGCCGTGACGAAACCCTTACAGCGTTGTTTACCCAGGCTTTGGGAAACCTGCTGGATTATTCATCGGTACGGGTTGACCCGGCCGATACCTGCGCGATTCTGCCCATTGCCCTGGCCGGGGAGGCGGCTGATGCCGGGCTGCCGGCTACTGCCGAGTATTTCAGCGCTCGGCTTAACCTGACGGCAGCCACCGTGCGGCGCTTCCGCCTGGTGGAACGCAACGACCTGCCCAACATTCTGCGCGAGCTGGAACTGCAGCTTACCGGCATGTTCACTGAGGAGACTACGGCGCAGCTGGGCGAAATGCTGGGAGCAGAGCTCTTGGTTACCGGGCAACTGTATAAACGCTCTGATTCCTACGAGCTGTTCCTGCAGCTTTTGCGGGTATCTACTGCCGAAGTTTTGTCGGTTACCCGGGCGGTTATCGACAGCAAGCTGGGACTGTAGGACCGGCATGGCGGTAAAAAGCGGCAAAGCCGAGCGGCAGGTTTTTGAGTGCAGCAGCTGCGGGCATCAGGAAGGCAAGTGGCTGGGGCGCTGCCCGGCCTGCGGCGAATGGAACACCCTGCTGGCAGTACAGGCCAGCAAGGCTGTGGCCAGGCAGGCTGACAGCGGACGCCTGTCCCTGCCATTGTCAGCAATTGACCCAAGCGAAGGTCGGCGCATCGCCTCAGGATCGCCGGAGGTAGACCGGGTGCTGGGCGGTGGACTGGTTCCCGGTTCTACCGTGCTGGTCGGCGGTGAACCGGGCATAGGCAAGAGCACGCTGCTGCTGCAGCTGGCCGCCCGTGCCGAAGTGCAGGGTAGGGTTCTCTATGTTTCCGGCGAGGAAGGAGCTGCCCAGCTGCGGCTGCGTGCCGATCGTCTGGGACTGCAGCGCAAGGATCTGGAAATATTCTGCTCCGGCGATCTGGCGGAGATTTTGGTGGTGCTGGAGCGTCTGCGCCCCGCCCTGATAATCATCGACTCGCTGCAGACTTTGCTGGCCGCCGATGCCGGCGCGGTTCCGGGTACGGCCAACCAGGTTAAGTATTGTTCCATGGAACTGTCCGACTGGGCGCGTTCGCACGGAGCCAGCTGCTTTATGGTGGCGCATGTAACCAAAGACGGCCTGATCGCCGGGCCCAAAGCGGCTGAGCATATTGTGGATGTGGTGCTGATGTTCGAGCAGAGTGATAACGATATCCGTTTTTTGCGCTCCAGCAAAAACCGCTTCGGCTCCACCGACGAGATAGCCCTGTTTTCGATGAGCGAACGCGGCTTGCAGGAAGTAAACGATCCGGCCAGTATTTTTCTGGTCCGCCGCGAAGGCGCGCCGCCGCCGGGCATTGCCGTGGCCGCCAGCTGGGAAGGCACCCGCTGTCTGCTGGTGGAGATACAGGCCCTTACCGTGGCCAGCAAGGCCGGCCTTACCCGGGTGTATTCCGAGCGCATCGACAGCGCCCGGGTATCGCGGGTGGCGGCCGTGCTGGAAAAGCATGCCGGTATCAAGTTTTCCGACCAGGATATCTATGTAAATGTGGCCGGCGGCATGCGTCTGAGCGAGCCGGGCATAGATGCCGCCCTGGCCGCCGCCCTGTATTCGGCCCGCTCCGGTTTGGCGCTGCCGGCCCAGGTCTGTCTGGCTGGCGAAGTGTCGCTGGCCGGCGAACTGCGTTCGGTGCAGCGTATGCAGAACCGGGTAAAGGCCGCCGCCAATCTTGGATTCAGCCGGCTGCTGGGGCCGCCGGATGCGGACAGCGCAAAACCCGGCTGGACCAGCGCCGGCACCATAAAAGATTTGATTTCGAAGCTGTTTTCGTGAATAATAGAGCCGGCCGGAGGCCGGCCGCGGCTGCCGGA
>JAHIWF010000101.1 GCA_018815555.1 Spirochaetota bacterium
ACTATGATACCAAGCGGCGGCAGCTCTGGTCAATATGATTTGTATTCAGGAGCTAGATGAATTTGTCAGAAGCTTCCGTTTAAGGCAATTGCGCGCCGCGGCTTGAACTATTCCAAAACGCGCAGTATACTTTATTCTCGAAGGTAGGATTTGCCAGGATGCACACCATTCTTGTTATTGATGATGACCCCGATATTCGTGATGTCATTTCGCTCATGCTCGAAAAAGCCGGCTATAAGGTGGTGCTTGCTTCTTCCGCCCAGGAAGCTGTCGCAATGGTTGGCGCGCACGATCCGGCAGTTGCGCTCATGGATGTTTTTATGCCCGACAAGAATGGACTGGAACTGGCCATGGATCTTAGCCAGCGCAAGAAGGGCATGCCCATTATTCTGATGTCCGGAAGGGTTCCGGTACAATCAGATTCCATCAAGAACTTTACCGGGCACTTCGGGGTGGTCTGCTCCATTTCCAAACCGTTTACCCCGGAAGAGCTCAAGGCTGTAGTCAGTAAGGCTATCGCTCAGAGTTGTCAGTAGCAGACATTTTTACCTGTAGTCTGTTTTCTAATACTGTCTGCAGGCTCAGGCGGAGAGTTCCGCCAGATAACCGGTGCGTACGCAGGTTTCGAACAGCTCTCTGGTAATGAACTCCTCGCTTACGTCTTCCCAGTCTTCCCGCTGCCTGACAATGCGTACGACAAAGCCGTTTTCGATTTCATTGAGCAGTTCCATAATAGAGGGCGAGCTGTCGGTACTTTTAATGGCGAACTGTTTCATGTCTTTCTCCTTGCTTGGCAACTGACAGGACACGGGCAAGCAGTGGCTGCTCTATTAGTTTCAGTTGTCTGCATTTAAAATTTCGGCGCTTTCGCGGGATGCTTTAGCAGAGTCTTTAAAAAGCGACTGCCGGTATTGCCCCGATGGACTATTCTTTACGCAAGGGTGTATAATCACCCGTCCGAAAGCCTTTTCCCGAAGTATTCAACTTAAGGATTTGGCTTACTATACAAGAAATTACAAGGAATCCAATGAATCTGTCTGCTTTTGCCCAATTCGGGCTGTCCGAGCCGGTCTTACAGGCTCTCGAGCGCAAAGGTTTCGAAGAACCCACTCCAATTCAGTCTTTAGCCATCCCGCGTATGTTGCAGCCCGGTGCCAATCTTTTGGCCAGAGCCCGCACCGGTACCGGTAAAACAGCCGCTTTCGGCCTGCCGCTGGTTAATATGCTGGCAACTCCCGGTGAAAAAGTGCGTGCCCTTATTCTGGTACCTACCCGCGAGCTGGCCATCCAGGTCGCTGATGAAATTTCCAGCTTTGCCGGCGGCGGTTTCCCGCGCATCGCGACCGTGTACGGCGGCGCTTCCATGGGAGAGCAGCTGCGTCGGCTTTCACGCGGTGTCGATATCGTAGTAGGAACTCCCGGCCGGGTTATTGACCACATCCAGCGCAAGACTCTCGATCTTGGCGGGCTGGAATGGCTGGTACTGGATGAAGCCGACGAAATGCTGGACATGGGTTTTGTTGAAGATATCGAATATGTTCTTAAGGAAGCCAATCCGCAACGCCGTGTGCTGCTGTTTTCGGCTACCATGCCCAAGGTTATCCAGATTATTGCCCGCAAGTATCTGGGTGATTTTGAGATTGTAGAAGACAATACCAATCCGGTGCAGGCCGGCCTTACCGACCAGATCTGGCTGGAAGTACGCCTGCGCGACAAGCTTGAGGCTCTGTGCCGTATTGTAGATTCCGAGGACGAATTTTACGGCCTAGTTTTCTGCCATACCAAGGTAGAAACCGACAGTGTGGCACGGGCCTTGTCCGAACGCGGCTATGCTGCCGAGGCTCTGCATGGTGATGTGTCGCAGGACATGCGCGAACGCATACTGGGCCGTTTCCGCGAACGCAAGAGCCTTATTCTGGTGGCTACCGATGTGGCCGCCCGCGGCATCGACGTGGAGCGCCTGACCCATGTGGTCAATTTTAACCTGCCTTTTGATCCTGAATCCTATACCCACCGTATCGGTCGTACTGGCCGGGCCGGTCATAAGGGTACTGCCATCACCTTTGTTACTCCGGAAGAATACCGCCGCCTGTTCGCCCTTAAAAAGGCTTCCGGCGACGGCTTGCGCAAAGGGGCGGTACCTACAATTGGGGCGGTAATTCAAGCCAAACGTAGCCGCATTTTACTTAGAACCGCTGAGGCGGCGCGCGATGTGCTGGGCCTGGATCTGCCCTTGCCCGGAAAAGAGCTTGACGAAGAAGACGCAGTCGCTTCTCCGGCAGACCCGGATGTAGGCCTTGCCGAAGGTTCAGAGGATGAAGCTATGCCTGATACCGACCTGGCTCCTGTTGCTGCTGCGGCACTTCCCGGACCTAATCTGGAGGAAGATGCCCTGGCCGCTGTAGTAGCCGCCAGTATTGACCATAGTACACCACGGCCGCCGCTTGCGCCGCTGGAAGGCAAGGCCGCCCGTCATACCAAGGCCTTCTATGATCTGGCCGACGAAATCCTGACTGCCTTAAGTCCGCGCGACGCTGTCGCCGCACTGGCGGCCGCTGCTTTTTCCGGTGATCTGGATCCGCGCAAATACGGTGAAGTCCGGGAAGTGTCGGTGGATTCTGCCGGAACCGCCCGCCTCTACATCGGTTTGGGTAAACGCGATGGTGTTTGGCCGCGCGATATTGCCGAAGCGGTAAAAAAGCTTACTGGATTGCCGGACCGCATGGTGGATCTTATCGAAGTACTGGAAAACTTTTCCTTTGCCACTGTTCCTTTTGAAGCGGCGGAGAAAGCCATCCAGGAAGCCAGACGCCAGCGCGGAGCACCTTTTGTAAAGATTGCTGTGCCCAAAGGCAATGGTCCGCCGCGTAAAGGCCCATATGGTGGTCGTTCTGACCGTTCAGATCGGCCTCAGGGCGGCAGAACACCTGGTTCCAAACCACCCTACCGGCCCGGACCGAAAAAACCTTACCGCTCCTGAGCTCCGGGAGCAAGGCCTTCCAGGAAGGCCAGTACAGCGGCTATTGTCTGGTCAGGGTGGGTTTCCATCGGGTTATGGGCGGCATCGTCAATAATCACCAGACTAGCCTGCGGTACTGATTCTTTGATGGTATAGGCAGATTCCAGAGGAACCCAGGTATCTTTTCTTCCCCAAAGCAGCAATACCGGCAGTTTCAGTTCTGTGAGCTCCAGAACCGAAGCAGCGCCGGGTGCGGCTGCCCACTGCAATAGTGCATCAATTTTTCCCGGCTGGCTGAACGGTGCGGCATAAGCCAACACTGCCTCTTCGGAGGGTTTCTGGTCATAAGCGCTTTTTAATACGCTTGCCAGCCGTCGGGGCCGGCTCAGTGTATCGCGCACATAGGCCCGTACCAGAGGGCCAAAAAAGCCATTGAGAGCCGAACTGTTTCCGTTATCATCCCGCTGCGCCAGGACTGCGCCGTCGAAGAGCAGAAGCGCTCTGGCAAAATCCGGGTAGCGCAGACTGAGTTCTGCCACATAGCGGCCCCCCATTGAATGCCCGCCCAGAATCCACTGTCCGTCATGAATGCTGGTCAGCAGCTCCTTGAGTACAGCAGCTGCCGTGCCGGCGTCTTTAAAGGCACCGAAATCGTTGGAAGAGAAGCCGAAGGGCGGAATATCCAGAGCCAGAACCTGGTAGCCGGCGGCCTGAAGGGCGGGCATCAGGGTCTGCCAGGACCAGCTGGAGCCGGCCAGCCCATGCAGCAGCAAAACATAGCCTTTGGGTTCACCTGCGGGTATGGCCTGACGGTAATGGATTGTTACCCCTTCGAAGTACGCAAAGCTGCTGTCCGGCCAGGGCTGTTCCGCCGGATGTAGTATTGCCACCTGCCGATAGTCCAGACGACTGGCGCAGGAGCCGATAAGGATCGCCAGGCCTGTCAGCAGGACTATAATGGTCAAATTGCGAACTTTGGGTCGATGATTGTCGGCAGCTGCTGGTGTTTTCATCATTGCTACACTCCGGATATTCTATTGCTCCACTTTAATATACTGCCGGTACTGAAATCAGCCAAGTAAAGCCGGTCAGCTGGTCCTTCAGTGCTTGAATTTTTAAGCGCTTTGGATGAAACTGTAGTCAGTATGTTAGAAGAATTGCAGCTTGATACTGAAGAACGGCTTAAAGCCTTTACTCATCCCTATCGCATGAAATTGATTCATGTTTTACGTGAAATGAGCCGTCCGGCTACTGCAACCGAGGTTGCCCGCAGTCTGGGTGATGGGCCGGGCAAGGTTCATTACCATATGCGGCTGCTGGAGCAGGCCGGGATAGTGGTACTGGTGCGTACCGAGACGGTTAATGGCATTATAGCCAGATATTATGAGCCGGCTGCCGCCCGTTACCGGGTGCAGGGGGCCTCCTTAGGCTCGGAGGGCGATACCCATCTGCGTGATGAAGTAGCCAGGATGATCACTCAGCGCTTTAAAGATGGTCTTAAAATATTCCTGGAGCGGACTACCGGGCAGCACACTCCCTCCGGCGTAAACAGCCATCCCGGCGGCTTTTTATATGATATGCCCCTGCACTGTACTGATGAAGAGTGGCTGGAATTACGGACCACCCTGGAGCAG
>JAHIWF010000102.1 GCA_018815555.1 Spirochaetota bacterium
CTCCTTTAGAAAGGCAGTGTTTTGACGAACTAAACGCTCGATATCACGTAGTTTACCTTTTCATTCGAATAGAAATGAAATCGATACCGTTTTACAACCAGTACAGTAGGCATAAAAACCTCTCTTTAGGTATTGTAATGTTAATCATAAAAACAGCCAGTCCGTTTCTGAGCTCCCCCGCAAAACTTGTCCTTTCCCGGCCATAGGTGTATAGTTTCTTTATGCAGGAGGCAGTCATGGCAGAGCGGCATCAGACAAGCGGTAGTTCGGCGCTGAAAGCAGGCGAGAAATTCACTCTGGAAGACTGGCACAAGTGGCCGGAGGGCGAGCGCTGGGAGCTGATCAACGGTGAGGCCTGGAACATGAGCCCTGCTCCGGGCCGGGAGCATCAGAAATTGGTAGGTCGACTGCATGCGGCAATTTATGGTTTCCTCGAAAACAAACCCTGCGAAGTGTACGTAGCGCCCACTGATGTGTTTCTGGCAGTTGATGATGAGTCCGAAAGCCGTGATACGGTGGTACAGCCGGATCTTTTAGTGGTATGCGATCCGGATAAACTGGTTGACGAGGGTATCCGCGGCGCTCCGGATCTGGTAATTGAAGTGCTCTCGCCTTCTACCGCCGCCAAAGATCTCGAAGACAAAAAAGCTTTGTACGAAAAACACGGTGTGCGTGAATACTGGATAGTGCGTTCTGATGGCTCGGTCTTTGTATGGGTGCTCGAAGCGGCGCGCTACCGGCCGGTTACCGAGTATCTGCCGGAAATGCCGGTTCCGTCATCGGTGCTGCCCGGATTCAGCTGGGAGCCGAGGGGGACAGTCCCCGGCTCTGGAGATTCTTGATTTTTCCGGTTGACGGATGACTGTTTATGGCTGACACTTATAAGTACCGCTTTTCTGGAGGCCCCCATGAATGACGGAAACGACAGTGCCCAGGCATTGCAGCAGCTGTCTGCCATTATTGACCAACTGAAGACTGATTACCGGGATCTTTCCGACCAGCTTTGGTCGCTTTCCATGGAATCTGGTCTGACTGCGGATTTCTTCCGCGAAAACCTCAAATCCAACACCCGCAATAACAGTGCTTTGCAATCGATGGAAGGTGACTTTTCCACCCTGCGCAACAATGCGGCCAGCATCGCTTCGTCGGCTAATGACGCCAGTACCCGACTGCAGGCCTCGGAGGCCGCCTCCAAAGCAGCCCTGGATGCCATCCATTCCGGTACTGAGGCTTTGCAGGGGATGGACCAGCACTACCGGGAGTTTGTAGCACTGTTTCATCGCATCAGTGACGCTGTAAAGCGTATTGAGCAGACCCTTGCTGCCATCGACGAAATTTCCAGTTTGACCAATCTCCTCTCGCTGAATGCGGCGATCGAGGCCGCCCGCGCCGGGGTGCACGGTAAGGGCTTTAAAGTGGTGGCCAACGAGGTTAAAAGTCTGGCCGAGAAGAGCCGCGCGCTGACTGACCAGGCAACCCAGGTTCTTAAAGAATTGTCTTCAAGTATGTCCGGCACCACGCATAGTTTGGATGCCTTCGAAAAAGGCAAGGCACTGCTATCTGTAAAACTCGAAAGCGCCAGAAGCGAGCAGGCGGGCAGCACCGAGGCCCTTTCCGATGCCAACCGCAATATTGGCAGTATAGCTAATGTATTGCATGACCAGTCCGACAACATGGACCATTTGGCTGGGTCCATGTCTGACCTTACCGTAGCGGTTAAGGTGCTGGTAGAGGCCACCGAGCTGATAAACAGTACGCTGTCGCGTCAGAAGAATTCTTCACAGTCGGTACTTAAAGCCAGTAGTCACCTTAAACATACTATTAATGATGCCTGGCGGATTTTGGCCGCTTCTGACGAGAGTTCGATAGCGCAGCGAGTGCGTATTGGACATGATGTCAGCTATCCGCCGTGGGTGCACATCCAAAACGGACATTCTAGCGGTATTGCTGTCGAAACTGCCCGCTTTATTATGGATAAGCTGCAGTTGCTGGCGGAGTTTAAACCGGCACAGTTTTCTGATGTGTTTGCCGATCTGCTTGAGCGCAAGATAGAAGTGCTGGCCAATGTGGGCTGGCCGAACTCATTTTTCCAGTCTAAGCCGGTGGTGGCTACAGAGCCGTTTGCTCGGTTTAAGCCAGCGGTTTTCGCCTTGCGGGGACAGTCCTCCGGTTTAGCTACAATGGAAGATCTGCGCGGTAAGCGGGTGGCTCTGCAAAACGGCTCGTATGTTACTGATTGCATTAAGGGTATTGATTGCGAGCCGGTGTATGGCGACAACGATCTGGAAGCTTTTGCCGCCCTTATCTGGCAGCGCGCGGATTGTGCGATTACCGAGACGATGGTCGGTGATTTTCTCTCCAAGTCCTTCTTCTCCGGCAAGATTCTGAATTGCTTCCCTACCGGGCATACCCTGGATGTAGTTTTTTTGCTGCACCGCGAAAATGCCGAGCTGCTGCATAAGCTTAACGGGCAGTTGCAGCAGCCGGAGACCGGCAGTAAAATTCAGGATATTATCCGCAGTGTGCGCGGCTGAAATCAGGGTTTGCTGATTCGGATTCTATCCTGTCTGCTGCTATAGATGGTTGTTCCACCGCAGCTGAAAACGTTGCCTTTTTTGCTGAATTTCAGACACACATCGAGTACTTCGCTGCCATCGGTCCGGCGGTAGGCCAGGCAGCCGGCTGGTGCCGGCAGGAACTCCAGTGTTCCCCGGTGCAGGGCCGGATGTTTGCGCCGCAGTCGGATGAGTTCTTTTGTAAGGCTTAGTAATGATTCCGGATCGGCTTGCTGGGCGGCCACATTGCGCTGCCGGTAATCGGGGTGCGGCGGCAGCCAGGGCTTGGCGCTGCTGAAGCCGGCGTGGGTCGATGCGTCCCACTGCATGGGTGCACGGCAGCCGTCGCGGCCTTTATACAGAGGCCAGTAGTAGCGGCCCGGAGGGTCCATTATTTCTTTACGTTTCAGTTGTATGTCGCGCTGGCCGATTTCCTCTCCATAATACAAGAAGGCGGTGCCGCGCAGGGTAAGCAGTAGGGCCAGGCTGATGGCCGCTGCCGTGTCGTCGTTGCCGCGGCAGTAGCGGCTGGCCGAGCGCGGCAGGTCATGATTTGACAACACGTAGTTCGGCCACACCTCGGCACCGGCAGCTGAGTCCCAGGTGTCGATGGCTTTGCGGAAGGCTTTGGCACGGAAAGGCTGCCGGGTAAAGTTGAAGTTAAAGGCGGCATGCAGGAGCCCCGGTTTGCTGTATGAGGCGGCCCGTTCGGGGGTGGCCAGGAAGGTTTCGCCAACGGCATAGCGTTCCGGATATGTCTCCAGTAATGCGCGCAGTTCGCGCAGCAGCGGCAGCATTTCGGGTTGGTCAATATCGTGTATGTGCTGCTGCCGGTCAAAGGCGCGCAGTCCGGGTTTGGTCGGGTTGCTGCGCAGAGCGCTGTCTTTAAAAAAGGCATTGAACACGTCCAGCCGAAAGCCGTCGACGCCACGGGCCAGCCAGAAGCGCACAACATCCAGTTGCGCCTGCCGCACCTGCGGGTTGCGCCAATTCAGGTCCGGCTGTTCCTTGGCAAACATGTGAAAATAGTATTCCCTGCACTTTGGGTCGTAGTGCCAGCCGCCGCCGCCAAACAGGCACTGCCAGTTGTTCGGCACCTGGCTTTGCCACAGGTACCAGTCGTGTTTGGGGTTATCCCTGCTGCTGCGCGATTCGGTAAACCAGGGGTGCTGGTCGGAGCTGTGGTTAAGCACCAGATCCAGCACTACATGGATGCCGCGCCGGTGGGCTTCCGCAACCAGTTGGTTAAAATCGGCCATGCTGCCAAAACGTGGGTCGACGGCGCAGTGGTCGCTGATATCGTAGCCGAAATCGGCATCGGGGCTGGGATAAAAAGGCGACAGCCAGATGGCGTCTGCTCCCAGCTCTGCCAGGTAGTCCAGTTTGGCGCAAATACCGTTCAGGTCGCCCAGGCCGTCATTGTTGCTGTCGGCAAAGGAGCGCGGGTAAATTTGGTAGATGACGCCGTCGCGCCACCAGAGGTAGTTCTTGTCCATAGAGCAGATTGTAGTACAGCTGGCCGGCGTCCGCAAGTTACGGCTATGGCCGGGTGGCTTGCAGACGGCGGGTTATAGGCACCGGTATCCGCTTTGGGAGCTGGCTGTGTGGTGGAGGCAGGCTGCCGGCTTATTGGTTCAGGAACACGTCCAGCACTAGCTCGGCGGCTCCGCGCTGGGCCATTACCGGGTTATAGGCATGGGCGTAGATATAGGGCTGCTCGGCGTCGAAGTGCGAGGCGTAATCGACACACAGTTTCTGCACGCGCCGGCTGAGCGATCTGGCCAATGCGGCTGATTCGGCGATAAACAGTACCTGGTGCGGGTTGTACAGCCGCATGACGGTGCGCAGTGCGGCGCTTAAATATTCTGCGGCCTGGTCCAGTGTTTTGCCGGCCTGCGGAGTGCTGCTTTCTTCGGGCAGGTTGTCGCGTACCAGATCGGAAAACAGCCAGCCGCCGTGCTGACTTTCGTTTTGGTCCAGCTCGGTCAGC
>JAHIWF010000103.1 GCA_018815555.1 Spirochaetota bacterium
AGAAGATTGGAAATAGCGGCAGTCCCCATACCTGACTTGGATGCCAGCTTGGGAATGCTAAGACTGCGAATTTTCATTATACGGCGAATGTTATCGCCTATATGTTCAATACCCATGACGGACTCCTTTCTTGATAAAATTATACTACACTATTTGAATAGTATCAATTATTATAATCAAATAGTTCTCTATTTGACTTGACTGCAGTTGGCAATATTGGTGCTTATTATAGAAATATGCTATATGTTGTAGTTAAATGGACTGGTGCATACAATTAGTGGTATTTTTTAAAGCCTATTGATCTGATTTTTCCAAAGGTCATATACACCATCCGTATGTAGTGGTGATTTGAGAGGGAAGGTAGTCAACAATGAAGTACCTGCACAGTAGTAACCAGGAAATGGCCAAACGCCAAAATAATGTCTTCCCGGATGGGAGGTGCTGCCTATGGTTGTATTAAGGCCATAAGCATTGTTTAGAGGGTATGTAGATTTTCGGTACATTAAAATGCGGATGTCACAGTGTAATGAAATAAAGCTGCCCAGTTGGAAGAAAATCGCATACTGACCAGACGGGCTAGTCGCATTTTATTGATCGGCGTCTACATTTCGAATCTGCGTCCGGTCAAGCTCTTTTCCTTACCAGGCGTGGACTTGAATAGCTCCCCCGCGCGGATTTGGCTTCCACTCGCGAACATCGTGTTCGTTCGTTCCAGCCCGCCGCAAGCTTCTCTCGGCGCATCCCTGCGCCTCGTCCTCGCCGGCTCGGACCGAAGCTTTTGGTTCAAATCCGCGAATTTGTAAAAAAAACGGTCGCCGATTACCACGTAATCAGCGACCGAATAGACTCCCCCGCGCGGATTTGCCCTCCGAGCTTCGACATCGTGTCTCAGCTCTCCGGGCCGCCTGCGAAGCCTCTCGCCGCGTCGTGCGGCTCGCACTCCCTCTGGTCGCGCCGGCTTCTCCGGTTCAAATCCGCGTATTTGTAAAAAAAACGGTCGCCGATTACCACGTAATCAGCGACCGAATAGACTCCCCCGCGCGGATTTGAACCACGGACCCAGTGGTTAACAGCCACTTGCTCTGCCAGCTGAGCTACAGGGGAATGTTCTCGCGAACAAGGGCAGATTACACAAGCTGCAAAAAAAAGTCAAGCTGTGTTTCGCCAAAATTCCGGCAAGCCTGAAGATGATTAAAGAGACTAACTAGCTAAGAGCAATAAAATTTTTGTATGCCTGCTGATTATGTGAAAGCTGCAGACAATATAGAAACTGATCATAATTGGTTGATAAGAGAGAGAACCCATGATACCATATTGTTTGGTGCGATAGTATCGCACTGCTGGAAGGGACGTTGCTTCCCTTGTCATATCTATAAGTTATTTCAGCAAAGGATGGTTACAATGAAGCGAATTCTTTTCGTTGTCCTGCTGCTGGCACTTTTGGTGCCCGCTTTTGGTCAGGATGTTTCCGGGTCTGTAGAAGGATCTTCAGTTTTGCGGCCGGATGTGCCGTATTTTAGTACGTACAATGGAGCACTTAAGGTTTCATTGCCTGCTTCACTTTTGTCATTTGTTTCCAATGGTATTTGGCGGGACGAAATCGACAATGTGGTGCTTAACCCGCTGCAATTGGCTCAGTATTCCGGCTATACTTTGTGGACTGCTTATGGCAACTTCGAGTATTTTAACCGTGCTGCAGCTTTAAATACGCCGCAAGCTATTACCGGTACTGATATAAAACCTTTTGCAACGACCGTGCTCAATGATGCGAATATCGGCAATTTCCAGCTGGGTTTTGCAATGCCGCTGCCTTTAGTGGATGGCTGGAGGCTGGGTCTGCTTGGCGGTACCCAATTTACCCGCGACAACAATTTAACCAGTGGTTTATCAGTAATTAATAATACATCTACGGTTGCTACCGACGTTGGCACTATTGCCGGTGACGCAACCGGTACACTGGGAACTGTTTCGTATACCACAGTTACCACAACCAAGGCAGAGGATGAAACAACAACCTCCATTTTCCGCCTGGGTGCTGGTTTAAACATGGGTAGCATGGCAGCTTCTCTATATGCATTCTCACGGAATGTAGACCGCAAAGCTGGTGGTTCCTACGAATATACCTGGACCAAAGGAACTGATACCTATGAGCTAACAAGCTTAGCAGAGGTTATGACTCGTACAAATTACTATGGTGCAAAAGCTTTTGGCGACGATGTTGCTGGAACCAAGGCCGAAGGCAAGGCTGGCAACTGGCCAAGTACCAGTAATAGCCTTTTTGGCGGTCTGTTCCAGTTACCGCTGCAGCTTATCGGCTATGCTATGCCCGTAACGGCCAAGCTTGGTTTTGATCTTTCTTCTGGTGCCTATGGCAATACCATGCCGGTGCGTTTTGCCTATACAACTGCCTATGATCAGGTCGTTACTGAAGCAGCAAAAACCAGTTCCTATACCTGGACCGGATTTCAAAACATTGCAGCCGCTTGGCAGCCAGGTGCAGGCGGTGCTTTTGACTATACTCCGGCTTTGGTGGAGGATCGGTCCGCAAGCAACTATGCTACCTTTGCCGCTAATATCGGCGCATGGATCGATCCGGTTATTCCTGCCGGTGTTGTTACCCTTAAGCCGCGTCTCGGTTTGGATTACCAGATTCTTTTCGACGGTAATAATGTAAAGCAAGTGGCTTATTCAAGTGCCAGCATTTCAAACCCCGGCGCAGATGCCAATAACACTTGGTCGTATTCCAATATTGATAATGTTGAGTCCTCGGTTCTTCGCAACAATTTCCGCTTCGATGTTGGTGCTCTTGCCGAGTTTAAAAACCAGACTGATAGCGTTGCCCTGGGCATTGGCTTGTATGTACATCCTACTATGTTGTTAAGTCTGACCAATACCAAAACGGATTCGGTAGTAGCAGTACGCAGCTGGACCAACAGCACCGGTGACACCGAAGCTACCCTGGCAACGGTTCTGGCTGGTGGTGGTACTGAAGCTCTTAGGGCTGCAACTATCTCTAATGCCGCACAGGAAGGTACTTCTACTCTTACTACAACAACCACCTTTACCAGTCCAACGATTAACAATGTATTTGGTAATACTGTTGTTATTCCGGTCAGTGTGCGTATCGGCTTCTTCAAGAATAAACTTGTTCTGGTTGGCGGCTATGAATTTGAGCATAAGGAAGAACGGACCTACAGCAAATCTGGCAACAATGTACCCAAAGAAACCCTTATTGTAGCTAATTCTGCCGGAACTACCGTGTATGACAGCTCCAGGGTGGGTGGTGATCCTGCCGCTGAAGTTATCCCGGATGCCGGCACTACCACCACTGCGAATGCAAACTGGGACACAATCGCAGGTACAACCTGGGCTGGCAGCATGAACTTTATGTTCCGCTGGAGCGCTACCGAGAATATGGTTGTAGACTTGTCCGGAAGCTCTGTAAAAGCCGCCTTTGCTGCGCTTGATGGCTTGTTCAGCCTTAATGGTGGTATCATGCCCAGCATGCTGTGGGACTTCGTAGACAGCTTGCAGATGTCTGTCACCTTCAAGTTCTAATTCTTTCTTCCTGAAGGTTTAACCCTTCATCAGGATACTCTCTATCGGCCGCCTGCCCTTAATCGGGTGGGCGGCCTTTTCTCTACTGCTGAGCTAATCCCTTTACCTATAAACCTTTCCCCACTATAACCCCGTGTCGCTCTGTATCCCCAATATCTCCACAGTAAACACTTATGTAGTACTAATGTCGAAAATAAATTCTGTCGAGTTGATTTGGTGCTAAAGGTTTCGTTGACATTGTGGGAATAAAAGGTAGAATAAGGGAAGAATGTGGGAAATAGTGGGAGAAAAAGGGAAGTAGTGGATGGATTTGGTAACCGGGGAGTTTAAAAACACTCTCGACGACAAAGGACGCCTCTCGCTGCCAGCCAAGCTGCGCGGTAGTCTGTCCAGTTCGGTTTTGGTTATCACGCAGGGGGTGGACAAGTGTCTGTGGTTGTTTACGCCGGAGCGCTGGACAGCCCTGTCCGATCAGCTGTTTTCTTCCACCAGTTTGTTCCATCAGCAGGCCCGCATCATTCAGCGGCGTATTATTGCGCCGGCGCAGGAAGTGGAGATTGACAAGGCTGGCCGTATTGCCATTCCGCAGTCGTTGCGCGACTATGCCGGCCTAAATAAGGAATGTGTGGTGCTGGGTATTACCAAGCGCCTGGAAATTTGGGATGCTGAGGCCTACAAGGCCTGGCTGGATGCCACCGAGGCGGAATTTAATGCCGCTTCCGAGGCGCTCGATATTCAGAATCTATAGGACGGGAAGAAGCCGATGACCGATCGTTATCATGTGTCGGTAATGCTGGATGAAGTTCTGGCTTTACTTACCACGACAAAGCAACAGCCTCTGTTAATTGATGGCACGCTGGGGCTGGCTGGTCATTCTGTGGCATTTCTGGAGAAGTATCCCGGTCTGCAGCTGATTGGTGTGGACGCCGATGCCGAGGTTCAGGCTATTGCCCGGGCCCGTTTGGACCCCTATGGCGACCGGGTTCGTCTCGTCAACAGCTATTTTGACGAATTTTTTGCCGACTTTGCCAGCTCTGGCGAGAAGGCTGACCTTATTTTGCTGGATCTGGGCATGTCCATGTATCATTTCCGCAATGCAAAGCGGGGGTTTAGTCTGCAGTCCGACGACGAGCTGGATATGCGGCTGGATCCTTCAACTGGGAGGTCCGCTTTGCAATTGCTGAATGAAGAGGACGAGGCCGGTATCCGGCGTATTTTATCGTTGTACGGCGAGGAGCCCTTTGCCGGGCGTATCGCTACTGCCATCGTGCAGCAGCGCTCGCAAGCGGAATTACGTACGGCTGCCCAGCTGGCCGAGCTGATTAAGCGGGCGGTTCCCTCTGCCCACCGGCACGGCAAGGTGCATCCGGCTACACGTAGTTTTCAGGCTATCCGCATTGCGGTGAATGACGAGCTGGGCCGCATCGAGCGGGCTCTGCCGCTGGCGGTGGAGTGTCTGGCCCCCGATGGTGTAATCGGCATTATCAGTTTCCATTCGCTGGAAGACCGTTTGGTCAAAAGGTTTTTCCGGGAGCGTACGGTTACGGTAGAGCGCGACAAGTTCAAGCCCACTCCGCAGGCGCCGATACTTACTAATGAAGGATATCGTTCTCTGCTGCCGGTAAACAAGAAGCCGATCGAGGCTTCGGCCTCGGAGCTGGAGGCCAATCCGGCTTCGCGCAGTGCCAAATTGCGGGTAGCCCGGGTGAGTGCGGCGGAATATCCGGGAAAGGCCGTTCAATGAAGCGAATACTGACCTTTGCTCTGTTGCTGAGCATTCCGCTGATGCTGCTGTTTGTAGTGGTACAGAGTGCGGACCATCACGAGCTGGTGGCCGAACTGCGGGTGTTGGAAAAAGAACAGGCCGAGATGGTGGAGCAGAACCGTCAGCTGTTGTCCGGCCTTGCCGCCGCGGCCGCACGGGCCAGAATCGAAGATCTTATTCAGCGCGACGGCAGCTTTGTGCCGATCAGTCCGGCGAATACCTTGCGCATTCTGGTGCAGCCGCAGAAGGGGCGCCAGGATGGCTGAGTCCCGCCGGCTGCCTGATACCAATTTTATTGCCGTCAATTCCGGTGCTGCCCTGCGCGGCCCGGTTTGTGCATTTGAGCGCGTGGTTACTGATTCCCGCGATGCTGCCGCCGATACGCTGTTTGTGTGTCTGGCCGGCGAGCGGGTGGATGGTCATCATTATATTCCGCAGGCGCTTGATGCCGGCTGCCGGGCGTTTCTGGTATCGGCGCAGTGGATGGCTTCGGCAAACGTTGCCGGGCTGGCGGTATCGGCGGCTGGCCCAGGGGCAGCGCCGGTGGCAGTGTCGTTTGTGGTGGCGGAGTCGGTTTTGGGCTGCCTGCAGGCTGCAGCCGGGGCCTGGCGGCGCTTCTGCCAGGCTGAGGCGGCTTTGCTTGGTCACCAACTTTTGCGCGTCGGTATTACTGGCTCTTCGGGCAAGACGACGGTAAAAGAGATGGTCGCTGCCATTCTGCTCGATTGGAAACCGGGTGTTAAGAATCCGGGTAACTTAAATTCTGATATCGGCTTGGCCGCTTCGCTGTTTTTGTTGCGGCCGGAGCATCAGGTGGCCGTATTCGAGCTGGGCATCAATCGTCCGGGCGAGATGGACGAGCTGGCCGCCATGTTCGAGCCGGACTGCGCGCTTATTACCAATATCGGCACCGCTCATATTGGCGTGCTGGGCGGCACCAGACAGGCGATCGCCAATGAGAAGAAAAAAATCTGCAAGCATTTTAGCGGCTCTCAGGTTCTGTTTTACCATGAAGAAGATGATTTTCGCGAATTTCTGATGCGTGGTGTACAGGGTCGGGTTATAAGTTTCGGTCCGCGTTCGCTGGCCGGCTTTTCCGGCGCGCGCAGTCTGGGTGTAGAAGGTTGGGAAATTAGCTATATTGACCAGTTTCTGCGTGTCAGTCTGCCGGGAGCGCACAATCTGCTTAATGCGCTGGCGGCTGTCTCGGTAGCCGAGTATCTGCAGGTTCCGCTTGCCTCGATAGTCCGGGGCCTGGAGTCGGTTTCGGCCTTGTCCGGCCGCTCGGAGCTGCTGCGTGTTAATGGGCTGACTATCATCAATGATTGTTACAATGCGAACGCCGACAGCATGCTGAAGGCCATCGAGATGTGCGATTCTATGGAGCTTTCCGACGATGGTGACTGCCGGCGGCTGGTGTATGTGCTGGGTTCCATGAAGGAACTTGGTGCCAGCTCCGAAGAGGTGCATCGCCGGGTCGGCCAGGCAGCGGCAACATCGCGTGCTGCTGTAGTGGCTTTTTACGGCGAGGAGACCAGGGTAGCCTGGCAGGAAGCGCTGGAAATCGGCCATCAGGATGCGGCCGAAGCCTGCACCGGCGAACAAGGGCATAAATGCCTGATATTCAGCACGGATTTTGAGGATTTTGCCGAGCTGGTGTGCAATGAGCTGCGTCCGGGCGATCTGGTTCTGATAAAGGCCAGCCGTAGCATGGCTCTGGAGCGGATTACGGCTATTTTAGCCGGCGGGGAGGGTGCAGATGTTTCTTGAATGGATATATCCTCTGGTAAAGTACTTTACACCGCTTAACGTTTTCCGTTACCTGACTTTCCGTTCGGCCTATGCCGCGGTTACGGCTTTGCTGCTGGCGTTCTTGTTTGGGCCCAAGGTTATCGAAAAATTGCGTGAGATTAAATTCGGGCAGTCGATCCGTGCTGATGGTCCGCAGAGTCACATCGCCAAAACCGGCACGCCGACCATGGGTGGTGTGCTTATTCTGCTGGCGGTATCGGCGGCTGTGGTGCTCTGGGTAGACCTGCACAGCGTGTATACCTGGGTGTGCATTCTTTCAATGCTCGGGTTTGGTGCAATCGGCTTTGCTGATGACTACTTGAAAATCAAAAAGCGTAATTCGGATGGTCTTTCCGCCAAGGCCAAGCTGGTGTTCCAGTTTCTGGTGGCCGCAGTGGCGGTGCTTATTCTGTATGTTTCACGTACTCCCGATACCACCAAACTGTACCTTCCTTTTTTTAAGAATGCGGTTGTGGATATGGGTGTGTTCTGGATTCCGGTGGCTATTGTGTACGTGGTTGCCTGGTCTAATGCGGTTAATCTGACCGACGGTCTGGACGGGCTGGCCACCGGCCTGGTAATCATGGCCATTATCGCCTTCGCATTTCTGGCCTATGTAAGCGGCCGGCCGGACTGGGCGGAATACCTTGGTATTCCATTTATCCGCGGTACCGGCGAGCTCTCGGTTTTTACCATGGCCTTGTTGGGTGCCTGTGTCGGTTTTCTCTGGTTTAACTCGCACCCAGCCGAGGTTTTTATGGGCGATGTCGGGTCACTGAGTCTTGGCGGTGTGTTGGCAGTACTGGCCCTGATCGTCAAGAAAGAAGTGCTTTTCTTCATTATCGGCGGCGTTTTTGTTTTGGAAGAAGCGTCGGTTATCATTCAGGTTATGTATTTTAAATTTACCAAGGGCAAGCGGGTCTTTAAAATGGCTCCGCTGCATCATCATTTTGAACTGAGCGGCTGGAAAGAAACCAAGGTAGTTGCTCGTTTCTGGATACTGGGCGGCTTGTTCGCCATAATCGCGCTCTCAACACTTAAAATACAATAAAGGAAAGAGGAAAAGCATCGTGTATACCATGGAAAGGTCAGTAGACAGAACTCATGCCGATTATACGCTACTGGTCTGCATCATGGTTTTGGCGGTACTAGGTGTGGCTACACTGTACTCAGCTTCGTATGGCTATGCGCTTACCCTTGGTCTGAAGCCGGGGCATTTTGCGCTGCGCCAGCTGATGTACTTTATGCCGCCATCCATAATTCTGTTTGTGCTAGCTTCGTTTATCAAGATCAGCTTTGTGCGTAAAATGGCCGGGATTATAGTGCTGCTGACCCTGGTTTTGCTGGCGCTGCCTTTTGTTCCCGGTATCGGAATTACTAAAAATGGTGCTCCGCGCTGGTTCGGCTTCGGCGATTTGATGTTTCAGCCTTCCGAGTTGTTCAAGCCGGTATTGGTTGTGTATCTTGCCCATATTTTAAGCAAGAAGGCCGAGCGCTTGGGTGATATTGTCAATGCGGTTCTGCCTCCCTTGATTGTGGCCCTGGCTGGTATCGGCTTGGTGCTTTTACAGAACGACTTTTCTACCGCCGTTTTATTGATTCTGATTACGGTTGTAATGTTCTGGATTGCCAACGTACCCTTCCTGTTTTTTGCAGCGCTGGCTTCGCTCGGTGTGCCGCTGGTTTCGCTGGTTGTTCTAACCAGTGATTTCCGTCTGAAACGGGTGCTTGGCTTTCTTGCGCCGTCCTACGATCCGGCAGATCTGTCCTACCAGGTTAATGGCTCGTTGCGGGCTATACGTTCCGGCGGCTGGTTCGGCCGCGGTCTGGGGCAGGGCGTATTAAAGCTGCGCAGTATTCCCGAGGTTCAATCGGATTTTGTCTTTGCCGCCTGGGTGGAGGAAACCGGCTTCCTGGGTGTTTTGATTTTTATTGCCGTATGGGTTGTTCTGTTGTTCCGGGTTTTTGTTTCTTCGTTCCGGGTAGCAGATCCGTATATTCAGCTGCTGCTGTTCGGGATGGGGTCTTATTTGTGTATGCAGACTCTGCTTAATATTGCAGTTGTAGCCGGGGCTGTGCCGGCAACCGGAATGCCGCTGCCTTTCTTCTCGTCAGGTGGTTCATCCCTGCTTTCTGTCGCGCTGGCCTGTGGCTTCATTAACCAGGGTATTGTGCAGGGCAGGACAAGGTCAGCAGCTGCGACAGAGGCTGCAGGAGTGGAATATGTCTGAATATGTCTGGCATGAAGCTGCCGCTAACAACCGCAAGACAGCGCTGGCCGGTGAAGAAATTGTACCTGCCAGCGAGCCAGGCCGGCTGCACAATAGTGCTCTTGGTGTTGTACGCACTGTTTTAGTGCTGTTTACTGTTATACTGGCAGCATTTTTGTTTACTGTTCTTATTTTTCTGCCGGCGACCGAAATCAAACAGGTAGTGGTATCCGGTATGGACAGGTTGAGCAGCACTGAAATTTTGCAGTGGAGCACGCTTCCGACCGGAGTGCACTGGTTCTCGGTAGATACGCATGCCTTAACTGCCAGTCTGGAGCGTAATCCCCGTCTGGCTGAAGTTAGTGTAAGCCGCAAGTTTCCGGATACGGTACTGGTCGAAGTAAAAGAACGAACAGCGCTGGCCTTGTTGTATGTTCGAGACGCCAATAACCGCCTGCGTGCCCATTGTATCGACCGATCCGGTGTGGTGTTTGCTCCCTTGGCTGCCTATGATGCTGATTCCAAGCTGCCGGTTATTTCCGGCATTGAGGTGCGCGGATTGCAGTACGGCATGACCTTAGGGCCGCGTTTCGATTCAATGCTCAAATCGCTTACCCAACTGCAGTCGGCCCAGCCGCAGCTCTTGTCTGCCATATCCGAGATCCGGGTGGTTGACCTGAAAGAAGCCGGCATCGAGTTACTTTTATATCCCGTGCATTATCCTGTGCCGGTGCGCATGCGCCCTGAACTTAACGCAGACATGGTAAAATCCGTTCTGCTGGTTCTGGATGTAGTGGCTGGACGGGGTTTGATTCCTACTTTACAGGAACTTGATTTCAGGACAGATACCTATGTATATCGAACCAAGGAGGCCGTTTCTGGGTGATTCAATCATAGTCGGACTCGATATCGGGACTGCGAAAACTTGCGCTGTCATCGGCGAGTACAACGATGCAGGCGTGCTGGAAATAACCGGCGTCGGCACCGTGCCCAGTACCGGCCTGCGCAAGGGCGTCGTGGTCAATATCGAGGCTACCCTGCAGTCGGTAGCAAAAGCCATAGAAGCCGCGGAACTGATGTCCGGACGCGAGGTAAAGGAATGCTTCGTCGGTGTAGCCGGTTCCAATATCGAAGGTATTAATTCGCGCGGTGTTGTGGCGGTAACCGGAAAAAACCGCGAGATTTCGCATGACGACATGAGCCGGGTTATAGAAGCAGCCCGGGCGGTGGTTATTCCTATGGACCGCGAAATCCTGCACGTGATTCCGCAGAGTTATATTGTGGATGACCAGAAAGGCATCCGCAATCCGCTGGACATGATAGGCGTACGGCTGGAAGCCGAGGTGCATATCATCACCGGGTCGGTTACCACAGCCCAGAATCTGGTGCGCTGCGTAAACCGCGCCGGATTCAAGGCCAGCGGCCTGATTCTGCAGAGTCTGGCGGCCTCGCGCGCAGTGCTCAGCAATGACGAAAAAGAACTCGGCTGTCTGCTGGTTGATTTGGGCGGCGGTACCACCGATGTACTCATGTACGTCGACGGCGCTCCCTATTATACCACGGTTATCGGCGCTGGCGGCGCACAGGTTACCAATGACATTTCCATCATACTCAACGTGCCGATGGAGGCAGCTGAGCGCCTGAAGAAAGAAAGCGGAATCTGCTATCTGGCTCATGTCGATCCGGAGGAGCGTATCATCGTTCCCGGTGTCGGCGGCCGGGCTCCGCGCGAAATTCAGCGAGGCGAGCTGGCCAGTGTGATGCAGGCCCGGATGGAAGAACTGTTTGCGATGGTAAAAGAACGGGTGGAAAGTATGGGGTATTGGCGGTATGTAAAGGGAGGCGTCATTCTGACAGGCGGCGGCTCTCTTACACAAGGTGCCGCTGATTTGGCCAGCAAGGTGTTTGGTCTGCCGGTTCGGGTAGGCAGTCCGGCTTCTTTGGGCGGGCTCATCGAGGAGTACCGCAATCCGGTATATGCAACCGCGGTGGGTCTTGTGCAGATAGGCGCGGAACGCTTGGTACACCATGAACCGGAAGAGCCGGCGCATAAAGCTGAAAAAGTCCGCAAGTCGGGCCGTGATTCCGGTCTTGGCCGCCGGATTGCCGACTGGTTCAAGGAATTTTTCTGAGTATGTAAGCGGAGCGCAGTTCCGCGATGTAGTTATTTTATTATTGTATTTGCTTGTTACAGGGGGGGGAGATGACAATACGATTTGTGGATGAACGGGATTCCGTTGTACAGTCTGCTACTCAGGCTGCGTCGGCACATGAGGTACGGAGCGTTGCCGCAGTACCGCATTATCAGGATAGCATCTATCCAATGGATGATTTTGACAGTCCTAATCCGACTTGCATCAAAGTCATTGGCGCCGGCGGCGGCGGTTCCAACGCGGTTAACCGCATGATTGACGCCGGATTGCGCAATGTCGATTTTATCGTCGCCAATACCGACAAACAGGCTTTGATTCGTTCCAAGGCACCAGTACGACTGGCGCTTGGCTCCAAAGTTACCGGCGGCCTTGGTGCCGGCGGCAAACCGGAAGTCGGCGAGAAAGCCGCGCTGGAAGACCGTGCCATGATAGCCGACGCTCTGCGCGGCGCTGACATGGTATTTGTAACCGCCGGCATGGGTGGCGGTACCGGAACCGGTTCGGCTCCGGTTATCGCCCAGGTAGCCCGCGAGCTGGGTGCATTAACTGTTGGTGTCGTAACCAAACCATTTGGTTTTGAAGGCAAGGTGAAAATGCGTCTTGCCGAAGAAGGTATAGAAAAACTGCGGCAGGCGGTTGATACCCTGATTATCATTCCCAATCAGCATTTGCTGAAAATTGTGGAGAAGCGTACACCAATTCGTGAAGCTTTCTTTTTGGCCGATGACGTGTTGCGTCAGGGAGTACAGGGAATTTCCGACCTGATTACCATCCCCGGCGAGATAAATATCGATTTTGCCGATGTGCGTACGGTAATGCTGGAGCAGGGCGATGCCATCATGGGCGTCGGCATGGCCCGTGGAGACAACCGGGCGGTGGAAGCGGCTGAAAAAGCGGTTGCCAATCCCCTGTTGGAAGATGCCCGCATCGATGGCGCCCGCAATATACTGGTAAACGTTACCGGCGGCGACAATTTTACTCTTAGTGAGTATGAAGAAATAATAACTATAATAACCGAAAAAGCCGACAAGGACGCATTGGTCATTTCTGGTCTGGTTACCAATCCGGCCTATACTGATGAAGTTTCGGTAACCGTTGTGGCCACCGGCTTTGTCCGCTCTATAAACACGGCGGCTGTAGCCAGTGTCCGCACCGAAACCGAACGCGACCGCGGCCAGTATATTTCCGGCGAGGAATGGAAGACGCTGGTGGATCCGCGCACCAAATCGTATCTTCTGGGCCGCAATGATGGTGATGAACTGGATATTCCGCCGATTCTGCGCGAACGCAAAACTGTGCTCGACCGCAGTGAGGTGTAAGCATGGCTGAACGCCCGATTCTGGATCGTTATGCCTCCTGGCTGCTGGCCGCGCGCCGGCTTTCGCCGCTGACCCTGGATGTCTATCTGCGCGAAACCAGAAGCCTGTTCTCCTGGCTGGAGGAGGCGTCAATCCGGATCGAGGATGTTGCCAGTATCGACCTTCTGTCTTACCTGGTATTCAGGCGTTCGCAGGGCTTGAGTGCACGCACCATGGCGCGCATCGTGTCCAGTCTGCGTACGCTGTTCAAGTTTTTGCGTCTGGAGGGCTTGCGCGAGGATGATCCGGGAGAGTTACTGGAAACACCCAAGCAGGAGAAGGTGCTGCCCGATGTTTACAAGGCCGGCGAGATCGAAAAGATCCTGGAGGCGATAGATCTGTCCACCCCTGGTGGTCTGCGCGACCGGGCCCTTTTCGAGCTCATATATTCCTGCGGCCTGCGTATTTCCGAGGCGGCCAGTCTTAGTTTCGACATGGTTTTTATGGATGAACGCATTCTGCGCATTACCGGCAAAAGGCAGAAAGAGCGTATTGTTCCCTTTGGCGAAGAAGCCGCTGCCTGGCTGCAGCGCTATCTGGACGAAGCCCGGCCGCAGCTGGCCAGGGCGGCGGCCGACGGTTTCCGGCGCAGTTCCCGGGTCTTTCTTAACCGGGTTGGTCGCGGCATCACCCGCAAAGGAATCTGGAAGCGTTTTTCCGAACTGCGGCTTACTTCGGGAGTGCAGGGCAAGGTTCACGGTTTACGCCATTCTTTTGCCACGCATTTATTGGCCGGTGGGGCTGATTTGCGTACCGTGCAGGAGCTGCTCGGGCATGCCGACATTACTACCACCCAGATTTATACGCATGTAGACGCCGAAGGCCTGCATGATGTGCATGATTCTTGTTTTCCCGGCCAGGCCAATGGCCTGTGATTGTCGGCGCTTGTTAAAAGTAACGCGTAGAGAGGAGCGGAGGATATCATGAAAACCATAGTACATCTTCGCCTGGCTGCAGGATTCCTGCTGCTGTCGCTGCTTGTTCTGCTCCTTAGCGCTTGTGATTCCGAAGAAGATAATTTTATCATGCGCATTTTCGACCGGGAGAAACAGATGGCAATCGGTGCTGCTCCGGCTACTATCGAAGAACTTACGGCTGCCATTCGTGAATATGGTGCTGTGGTTGACCAGACGGTGGCCGCCAATGAAAAAATCGGCACCTACTGGCGCTTGCTTGCCAACCGCTACATTGAGCGCAATCTGTTCGGAGAGGCTTACACGGCCGCCGTTAATGCCCTCAAATTTTATCCGGATAATTCCGGGCTTTACTATGTAGCCGGTATATCAGCTGCTTATAATTCTCTGGCGGCTCAGGCCGATATAAACTCAGGCGAACCAAGTCGTGAAGCCTGGCTGCGGGTTTCCGAAGCTGCTTACCTCAATTCGCTGCGTTTTAATGACCGGGCAACTACAACCATGTACTCTCTGGCCTTGTTGTATGCGATGGAGCTGGACCGCCCGGATGAGGCACTGCAATTACTGGAGCGTTATTTTCAAATAATATCCAGGAATGTGGATGCCTGGAATCTGTATGCCCGGACTCTGTACATAGTCGGCCGCTTGCAGGAAGCGGTGGACGCCTATGACAAAGTAATTGATTTTACCGAAATCAAGGAGCGGCGCGAGCAGGCGCAGGCCAACAAAGCGCGTATTCTGGAGGAAATGTATGACCTCTGAACGCTTGCCCCCACTGCCTTTGCTGCTTGCCCGCTATGCTCTGCTGTCGGCTGCGGATCGTATTCTGCTGCATGATGTGCTTGATTCTGCGGCAGCGCTCTGCGCCTTGTCCCGAACCCGGCTGGAAGCTCTTTGCGGCCGCCGTTTCCGGTCAACCCTATGGGAGCCGGAGCTGTGGCTGCAGCAGGCTCAGGCGGATCATGTCCTGCTGAAAAAGCTGGGGATAAGCTCTGTGCACTACTTTGATCCGCGCTATCCGGCTTTGCTGCGCGAGACCTCCCGGCCGCCCTACCTGCTCTACGTTCGCGGCTGGCTGCCGGCACTGCAGCTTCCTTCGCTCGCTGTGGTGGGTACCCGATTTCCTACCGGTCGGGGCTTGCAGGCCGCAGCCACTTTGGCTGCGGAAGCGGCCACTTGTG
>JAHIWF010000104.1 GCA_018815555.1 Spirochaetota bacterium
CAGTGTCCGTACCTGGATAGACCGTGGCGACTTGAACGATTTTTATTTTTTCAATCCGCGCAATGTGTACCAAAACTATGGTGCAGCCGTTAATTCCGGCGGGAGCCGTCTGCATACCTATCTGGGCGTGCTGGAGCCGCATTGCTCCACTGTTTCCTACGCTACTGCCGGTGAACTTAGTCCATTACTGAACGATCCGCAGCTGCGGACTATCGGCATCGGTACTGCCGTTTCACTTGGCGGGGTGGCGGGGCAGGTGGTGCGGGCCGGTACCCAGTATAATACGGCAGTAGCGGCGAATGCGGCCGGCGTGCCGCGCAATGGTGCCCGCACACTGGCGCTGCAGGCAGACGCCTTGCGGGCCGACCCGCGCTGGGTGGCCGCCGCCCGGGTGGAGGGCTACGGTATTTCGCTGTTTCTGGGAGCCGGTTTTGCCATACCGCTGCTGGATCCGGCCATTGCCCGGGCACTGCGCATCCGCGACCGTGATATTAATGTACAGATTAAGGATTTTGCCCGGCCGGAACGGCCGATTGTGCTGGAAACCGATTATGCGCAGCTGCGCAGCGGTTCGGTGCAGCTGCCGCAGGCTCTGGCCCGTACTGCCTGTTCGTCGTCTTTGCTGAAGGCCCGGCAGCTCTGCGCCGAGCTGAAAACGCAGGTGCTCGGCGGCAGTTTTCCGGTGCGGCCGTTTCTGGAAGCTCTGCCGGCCGAGCAGGTGTTCCGGCCGCTGAAAAGCCGGGCAGCAGCAGCTGATTCCGAAGGGACTGGCTGTGAACCGGGCCTGGCTGCGCCAGGCCGTCGTGGTAAGGCCGGCTATGCCCGCAGCCTTTGTGTGGATTGTGGTGCCTGTGCGGCCCACTGTCCGTCCGGGGCTCTGCGTATCGGCGCGCCGGATTGGGTTTTGCATTATGACGATGAAGCCTGTACTGGCTGCGGCCTGTGCCGGGCTGCCTGTCTGCGTTGTGCCCTGCTGCCGGTCAGCAGGGCTGGAAATGCTGGCAGGTCGCTAGAACCGGCTGAATCTGTCACTGTGGTGCCGGCCGATCCGGCACGTCTTGCGTCTACTTCCGGGGCGGCACATGGCTGAACCTAAACTGTACCGCGCCCTGGCCAACGACCGGCGCTTCCGGCTTTTTGAGCTGTCGTATCAGGAAACCAATCTGTTGGTCGGTATCGGCAGACCGCATTGGCAGTCTGATCTGGCTCTGCGTGCCGGCAGGTTTTTGGCCGGGCTGCGCGCCAACTTCGACAGTTATCTGGCTGGCCATCCGGTTTTTCTCAGCAGCTGGGAACCGCTGGCCGCGCGTGCTGACGCTCCGGCTTTAGCTGTAGCCATGGCAGCGGCTGCGCGCAAGGCGGGGGTTGGACCGATGGCTGCGGTGGCGGGGGCCTTCGCAGCGGCGGTGCGCGATTTTCTGCTGGGGGAGTGTGCGGTGGCGGAGGTATTTGTGGAAAACGGCGGTGACTGTGCTCTTACGGTCCAAGCTGACACTGTCGTGGCTATTCAGGCCGCGGCCGGTGTGGAATCCATACATCAGGGTTTTGTGCTGCCGGCCGGCAGCTGGGGCTGTGCCAGTTCTTCGGGACGTTTGGGGCATTCGCGCAGTCTGGGGTCGGCCGATGTGTGTACGGTGGTATGCCGCGAAGCTGCTGTGGCCGACGCTCTGGCTACCGCAATCGCCAATCAGCTGGGCTGTGCCGCTGATGTACAGCCGCTTATCGAAAAATACCGGAGTGATCCGGATATCTGCGGATTGTTTGTGGCAGCCGGTGGTATTGCTGCCTGTTGCGGTTCGCTGCCGCTTTGCCCGCTGGGCTGATAAGGAGTTGTGTATGAATACTGTTCTTGAATCGCTGAATGGCGGCAAGCCGACGATTTCTATAGAAGTGGTTCCGCCTTCACGCGGGGCCGACCACAATGACGTTCTGGTCAGTGTCGATGCGATTATGCCCTGGAATCCGGCTTTTGTCAGTGTTACCGATCATCCCAGCGGCCGGGTGTGGTCCGAATACAACGGCCAGCCGGTGCAGGTTTCGGTACGCAACAAGCCGGGTACGCTGGGGCTCTGTTATGCACTGCGCAATGAGTGCGGTATCTGGGTGGTACCGCATGTGGTTTGTGTGGGGAATAATACTTTCAGGGTCGAGGACGAGCTAATCGACCTGCGCTATGCCGGCTTCAGTGATGTATTTGTAATACGCGGTGACGAGCGTTTTGTGCCGGCTGCGGTCGGTTCGGCTCCCGCCGGCGGAGGCGCGGCACAGCTTTCCGCTGCCTGCAATGACCGCCTGTGCTGTGCCGCCGATCTGGTGCAGCTGGTAATGGACATGAATCGCGGAGGCTATGCCGGCGGCAAGATTCAGGGAATCCCGGCCGGTTTTTCGGTTGGGGTGGCCGGTTATCCGCAGAAACATCCGGCGGCGGTAAACCCGGACTATGATCTGGCCGAGCTGAAACGCAAGGTGGATGCCGGTGCGGGCTGGATTATTACCCAGATGGTGTTTGACGCCGCAGTATACCGCGATTTTGTGGCCCGTGCCAGAGCAGCCGGTATTCAGGTTCCTATTGTGCCTGGTATTAAGCCAATTACCAGGAAGAAATCTTTACACGCAGTTCCCGGTTCTTTCTTTGTGGATGTTCCGCAATCGTTTGCCGCAGCCATGGACGATGCGCGCAGTCCGGCCGAGGAGCGTCTGGTGGGCATTAAGCATGCTGCCGCCCTGGCTTCCTCCTTGTATGATGCTGGCGCGCCTTGCGTGCATATCTTTACTATGGGCAAGGCTAGAGATACTGTGGAGACCTTGTCCGCTCTTTTCGGCCCGGCCGGCACGGAGGCTAAATAGATGGAACAGATGGATATACGTGAAGTTTTTGGTACACGTCTGCTGGTTTCCGACGGTGCTACCGGTACTGTGCTGGATGGCCTTCTGGATGCTGCCTCCGCCGGCAAGACTGATGCCGACCGGGAGGCTGCCCAGCTGCCGCGCGAGGTTCTGCCGCTGCTGCGGCCCGAACTTATTTTGCAGGTGCATCACGAGTACCTGGCCGCCGGTGCCGATGTTATAAAGACCGCCACTTTTAATGCCAACTGTGTCAGCCTTGCCGAATTGTCCGGCCTCGGCGAATTGTTGGGGCTGGACTCTGTAGCGTCAGCTGTGTACGAGCTGAACAAGGCAGCGGCCGCTTTGGCCAGTGCGGCAGTTTCTGCGTTTTCAACTGGTCCAGCTGCTTCTGCTGCTCCTGCTGCTCCTCGCTGGGTGGCCGGCTCGGTCGGTCCCGGCACCAAGGCCCCCAGTCTGGGCGTTATAAGCTGGCAGGAGCTGGTGGATTCGTACCTGCCGCAAATGCTCGGCCTTATCGATGGCGCTGCCGATCTGGTGCTTATCGAAACCAGTCAGGATGTTCTGCAGTGCAAAGCAGCTATCGAAGCGCTGCGCCTGGCCAACGAGCAGCGCAAGCGCGATCTGCCTTTTATTGTCAGCGCTACGGTAGATGCTTCCGGACGGATGCTCACAGGTACTTCTGTCCGGGCCTTTGCCGATATTATGGCACCGTTCAATCCGCTGGCTATTGGCCTTAATTGTTCAGGTGGACCAGCTGAGCTCGCCCCCGCTTTTGCGGCTTTGGCCGGCTGCAGCAGTCGGCCTTTGTCCATCATGCCCAACGCCGGTCTGCCGCAGGTACGCGATGGCCAGGTGTACTGGCCTCTGTCGGCAGAGGATTTTGCCCGGCAGACTGCCGAAATGGCTCTGGCCAATGGGGCCGCGCTGGCGGGCGGCTGCTGTGGCAGTAATCCGTCGAGCATCGCTGCATTGGTCCGCCATCTGCAGCCGCGACGTTTTCCTGCGACCGGAGCGGTCGTGGCGTTCATTCCGGCTCCGGGACAGGGCCGGGTTTTGAGTCTTTGCTCTGGAATGGACAGTTTCCGCTTCGATGCTTCGACCGTTTCGCTTAGCCGGGAAAGCCCGGTTGCCGACGGTTCAGGGCTTCCAGTTCTGCCGCTTTTGCTTATCGATGAACGATCCAATGCTTCCGGCGGTTTAAAGTTCCGGAAAATACTGAAAGAACGCAGCCTGGCCGATGCCGCCGACTTTGTGCGCGAGCGGGCTGCGCGCAGTACCGCCGGCCGTCATCCGGCTGGTGTTGACCTTTGTGTAGCCGGACATGTAGCCGACGAAACAGCGTCCTTCAGTACTCTGGTCAGGGAACTGGCTCCGGTGCTGGAGGCAGCACTGTCCCTCGATACCCTCAGTCTGCCTTGTCTGGAGCAGGCTTTGCCCTATGTCGGGGGCCGGCCTTTGATTAATTCGGCTAACCTGGAGGATGAGGCCGCCGCCATCGATCGATTTAAGTTGGCCCGGCGTTTTGGCTCTGCCGTAGTCTGTCTGTGTCTGGATGAATCAGGTCCGGCCCGTACTGTTAATGAAAAGTTACGTATGGCTGTTAGGCTTTACGAGCTGGCACTGGCCAGTGGTCTGGCGCCGCAGGATCTTTTTTTTGATGTTTGTACCTTCCCGGTTGCCAGCGGCAGTGCAGATTTTGTCGATTCGGCCAAGGATACCATCGAGGCTGTCCGTCGCTTGTCCGAATTGTGTCCAGGTTCGGGATCCATCCTCGGTGTCGGCAACGTTTCCTTCGGATTGCCAAAAGAATTGCGTCCTGCCCTTACTCAGCGTTTCCTGCGCAAGGCCATGCTGGCTGGCTTAAGCGCGGCAATTGTTGATCCGCTGGTCCTGCAGCAGAACCCGGACGAAGATTTTTGCCGGCTGGCCGACGCTTTGCTGGACAACAGCCGCAGTGATGCGCTGGATCTATTATTGAAGCTGGATAATGCCGTCGATCATGCCGGCGCAGCTATAGGGGCAGAGCCGGCGCATGATCCGCTTGGCCAACTGGTTTCGCTGCCGGCGGCTCAGGCGCTTTCCAAGGCTATCCTCATGGCCGCAAAACCGGCCATCCTGCCGATCATGCAACGATCCCGTACCGAAGGTCTGGTATTTGCCGATATTTCGCTGTGCATAACCAGTGCCATGGCTGAGCTCGGCCGCTTGTACGATTCCGGTACCTGCCCACTGCCTATGGTTCTGCGTTCGGCCGATTGTGCGCGGGCGGCCTTTTCCGAGCTGCGTCTGTGGCCGGACAAAAAAACTGCTGCTGCAGAATTTTCGGCAACTGTAGTCCTGGCAACTGTTCGCGGCGATCTGCATGACATCGGTAAAAATCTGGTAGGCATGGTGTTGGAATCTTCCGGTTTTCGGGTGGTCGATCTGGGCACCGACTGTAAAGCCGCTCAGATCATCAGCGCTGCCCGCAATAGCAGCGCGGCAGTGGTGGCCGTATCCGGCTTGCTTACAAAATCCTTGCAGGAGATGTCCGAGCTGGCAGCAGCCATGCAGCAGGATAATCTGGACGCCCTGCTGCTTTGCGGTGGTGCGGCGGTACAGGAAGACTACGTATCATCGGTTATTGCCCCATTGCATTCGGGCAGGGCAGTCTGGGCACGCGATCCGTTTCAGGCTGTTCAGGTGCTAAATGCTTACCTCGCCGGAAATGTTACTGATTCATTGCAGACTGATGCTGACGCCTCGGTGCAGGCGGCCGAATCTGCTGCCGCCTGCGTCCCGGCTGGCCGAACCGCCGCTGAACCCACAATTCCAC
>JAHIWF010000105.1 GCA_018815555.1 Spirochaetota bacterium
CCGGAGCAGCCCAGCACATGCACGTGGCGGTGGCTCGCGTCTTCGAAGTAGCGGGAGATCAAGTAGCCGTTGCGCGGTATCATCTGGTGGCAGACCGGACAGGTGCGCTGGTGGGCGGTGTTGTCCGGCCAGCAGTAGGGACAGCCGAACACATGCATGATGCGGTCGTTGCCCTTTTCGGTGAACAGTTTGGACCGGACAGACATCCCAGGCGACAGTTTCATCGAACAGACCGGGCAGCTGCGGGTGCCGATCGTCTTGTCGTGCTCCACGCCGCGGCTGTCTTTGACAAAACGCGAGTTGCGGTGTTCTTGCCTGCCGGCTAAAGGGCGGAAAATCAGTGTGTAAAAAAGCCAAACCAGAATAACTCCGATCGTGGCCAGCGTAACAACAAACAACGCATCATTCATGACAACACTATACAGTATATTTACAGCATTGACCACGCGTGCCGCATGCGCCATACTTGGCTCTATGTCAACTCTGTATATGGTAGCCACACCTATCGGCAATCTGGAAGATATAACTCTGCGGGCAGTACGCATTTTGGGCGAAGCGGACACGGTCGCCTGCGAAGATACGCGTCACACCTCCCGCCTGCTCAACCATCTGGGGCTTAAAAAACCGCTTGTAGCTTGTTATGCCTACGACGAAGCCAAGGGCAGTGCCCGTGTTCTGGGCTTGCTGGCCGAGGGGCGCATAATAGCCTATTGTTCGGACGCCGGGACCCCCTGTATCAGCGATCCGGGAACCCTGTTAGCCCGCAAAGCCCGCGAGGCCGGCCATGAAGTAGTACCGATACCCGGACCAAGTGCCTTTGCGGCCCTGGTTTCGGCCGGTGGCGTGTTTTTCAAGTCGGTCAGCTTCGAGGGTTTTCTGTCCCCCAAGCCCGGGCGGCGGCGCAGCCGCCTGGAAGAGCTGATGAGCCGGGAAGAAGCGGCTGTTTTGTACGAATCACCGCATCGTATCGTCAAGCTTTTGGCTGATATTGCCGATATCGATAGTGAGCGTTACATAAGTGTGGGCCGGGAAATGACAAAATTGCACGAAGAATTTGTCTGTGGGTCGGCACAGCTTGTGCATCAGGATTATGCCGGCCGGCAAAGTATAAAAGGCGAGTTTGCGGTACTTGTATCGCCGGCCAAAAAAGCGTAAACTTTATACGGTTGCATGCCGATACACTTGATATAGAAAGGCAGGGGTCATTACATGACTATAGACAGACTGAATCCGCTGGATCCCATCCAGCCCAAAAGAACAAATCCTACTCCGCGTGTCAGCAAAGACGATCGCCGGGATTCTGTCAGTCTTTCTTCCGAGGCCATTGAAAAGGCCGAGATGTACAATGCCATCGAGCTGGCTAAGTCTGCTCCGGACGAGCGCAGTGCGCGTATCGCCGAGCTTAAGGCCAAGATCAACGACCCAGATTACATCAACGACACTGTTTTAGCCGCGACCGCCGACCGGATTCTCGACCAGCTCCTGTAATGCCTCAGGCGCGGTCTCGGGAATGACATAGCTTGTTCATTTACAGCGGAAGCGTGCTTCCGCTTTTTTTTTGCCGCTTAAGCAGGCCCGTCGGATAATTTCCGGGCCAGTGGATTTTGAGCAGGGGAGGTTGCTGTGGCGGATTTTCACTATGGTGTGCGCGCTGAGTGCTATGTCGGTCCGGATACAGTTTTCAAACTGCCTCTCATCATGGACAACATAGCCGAGCGGGTTTTGCTCATAGCCGACCCGGGGCTCAAAGATACCGAGGTTGTAAAAAAAATACAGTCGATTCTTGATGGCCGGGGTTTTCAAATAATATTTTTTGATGATTTTGGTAAACGACCGGGTTCTGTCATTGTTGAAGAAGCCGTGGCGCTGGCCCGTGGTGCGCGCGCGCCCATAGTACTCGGGGTCGGCGGTATCAGGGCTTTGCATATATCCAAGGCCGTGGCAGCTCTCGGCACTGGTACCTCCCGGGTAGAAAGCTGGCTGGAGGGCAAGGTGCCGATGAATCCAGTTCTGCCGTTGATTCTGGTGCCGACCTCCTGGCGCGATCCCTTCCTGCTCTCGGGGCAATTGATTCTGTCCGATGCCCGTACCGGTACAGCTGTCCATTTACAGGCCCAGCCGGGTATTGAACATGCAGTTATTATTGACCCCGGGCTGATGGGCGGCCTTCCGCCTAAAAGCGCAGCCGCCAGTATTCTGGACGGAATTATGTCGGCTATCGAGGGCTTGGCCTCCAATAAAGAAAACTTTCTGTCCGATATGGCCTTGCGCGAAGCTATAACCATGTACGTGCGGGCGCTGGATATAGTTATGCAGCGTCCGGAAGATCCTACGGCCAGAAGCGAAGGCAGCCGGGCTTTCTTTTTAGCCTCGCTTGGCCTGGCTTCTTCGGCTCCCGGTTTGGGAACTGCAGTCAGTTATGCCCTGAATGCCCGCTGGCAGGTTCCAAAGGCCAATATTGCGGCGGTGGTACTGCCTTATCTGGTCGAAGCACTGGTGCGTTTCCGTCCGGAGAAAATTGCCGCCCTGGCTCCTGCCTTTGCCGAAGTGGCCCCGGATGAAACGCCGGCGGCCGCTGCCGATAAGGTGGTCGATGGTCTGCGCACCCGTCTGGGCATGTTGAAAATTCCCAGCCGCCTGAAAGATTTCGAGCTGGGGCTGGAGCGTCTGGTGGAAACCGCCGAAACCGCCCGGCGCTTTGGCTTCATGAGCTATCTGCCGCGCACCATGACCGTTGATGATGTGTTTGATTTTATAAAAACGGTATATTGACCATGATTCATGTACAGAAACTCATGAGCCTGACCCTGGCGCACCGTCAGCGCAAAGCCGCTCAGACCCTTGCCCGCATTGAAGCCGCCGTACGTCTGGGCGACCGCAGCTTTATTCCCTGGCTGACGCAATGCGGAGAAGCCCTGGCTGTGGATGAGCAGCAGCCTCAGCCGTTGCGTCAGCTGGCAGCGCAGCTGGTCAGTCTGTGCCGGTCTGTAGATAGCGGCCTTGCAGAGGAGCTAAGCCCGACTCAGGACGCTCTGGTGCGTGGTATAAATCGACTGCGCCGG
>JAHIWF010000009.1 GCA_018815555.1 Spirochaetota bacterium
AAATGGTTTACCCACTATGGTGTTTCCGGCGGTGCCTATCTTTCCTTCCTGATCAATCGCAACACCAAAATATTCGCCGAAGTTCAGGCCGATCTGCTTTTCGGCCTCTTTGACGGTTTTGCAGAACCCTTTAACAATTTCGGCGGCTACGGAGCCGGTCTGGGTATCACCTTTAAACTGTAACAACATATGGAGAAACATACTGTATGGATGACATAAATCTGCGGGGTCTGACCCCGGAAGCGGCCAAAGCCTACGTGATGGAGTTCCTGACCAGCCTGAAAATGACTGACCAGGAACTGGTCCGGCTTAAAGAAGAACTGGCAACCTGGGCAAAAAGGGTGGAACTGGCGGCCAGCAAAGCGGCAGCCGATCTTGAAGCCGCCGCCCGTGCCCGCGCCACCGAACTGAGTGCCAAAATCAGCCAGCTAGAAGCCGAGCGCAGCGAACTGTCATACAAAATCGGCCGCATGCGCGAACAGTTGCCGATGCTGGCGGCCGGACAGCGTTCAATAGACGCCGACCAGCTGCTGGTCGAGCTGCAGATGGCGGCCGGTGGCCTGCCGGGCGAAGAACCGAAACCTGACCCCACCGCCGGCATTAACGCGCTGGCGGCCGACGATGCGCTGGCCGAGCTGAAACGCAAGCTGGCCGGCGGAAACGGCGACTGAAGTTAATGACAGCTGATACAAGACACAAAGGCGGCCGACTGGCAGTACTGCCCGGGCGGCCGCGTCCGCTGATTTTCGCCCACCGCGGCCTCTCCGCCGAGGCTCCCGAGAACAGCATGGCAGCCTTCCGCCTGGCCAAGGAACGCGGCATACCCGGCGTAGAGCTGGACATACACCGCTGCGCCAGCGGCGAACTGGTGGTGTTCCACGACGACAGCAGCAGCCGCACCGCTCCGGGCAGCGCCCTGACACTGCGCGAAAGCAGCTGGAGCGAGCTGAAGCAGCTGGATATCGGCAGCTGGAAAGGCAGTCAGTGGAAAGATCAAAAACCTATACTGCTGGCCGAGCTTTTTGAAGAATTCGGCTCCAGCCTGTACTATGACATCGAAATCAAGGCCAGGACCACAGCAGAAACCGGCATCGAGCAGGCTCTGGCCGATTTGCTGAAAAACTTCGGGCTGCGCGCCGATACCATTACCGTTTCATCCTTTAACCCGATAAGTCTGAAGCGCTTCAAGGCCGCCGAGCCGCATATTCCGACAGCCATCATTTACTGCCACAGTAAAGAACTGCCCTGGTATCTGCGCGACGGACTAGGCGCTACTATCAGCAGCTGTGATTATCTTAAGCCCGAACATGTGTTGGTAAACCCGCTGCAGCGTTTTTTCGCCGGCAGCCTGGCTGGTCGCGAATTAATCCCCTGGACAGTGGACGACCAAACGGTGGCAAGCCGCATGATAGCCACCGGCTGCGCCGGCATCATCAGTAACCAGCCTGACAGAATGACCTTTGCCTGATATACTCGGATAAACGATTAATACGGAGAAAGTATGAGTGACATTACACAAGCAAACAGTACGGACAAACCCCGAAGCAGCGTCCGCCAGAAAATTTTCAATCTTATCGGCTGGCTGTCCTTCCTATTGTTGGTACCGCCGGTACTTTCCATGGCCGGTCTGCCGCAACTGCAGGAAATGATAGTTGCCGGCATTGGCAACTGGGGCTCTATCCTGGCCCTGATCCTGTATTTCTATGGTCTGCTCTTTCTGCGGGTGTTTTTTGGATCCGACCAGCGCTACACTCCGGTGCTTATCGGTTATATTTTCAGCTTCCTGCTTTTTTCCATTTCGCTGGACATCGCCTTTATGCGCTGGCTGTACGATCTGGCCCACAGCGTAAGCTTCCTCAGCTACAATGTAATGAGCTTCATTGCGGCGGTATTTGTAATTCTTTTGGCTAACGCCCTCAGCGGCAGCAAACGGGTTAAACCGCTGGGCGATCTACTGTTGCTGGTACTGCTGCCCTCCGGAGCCTTAGTTGCCGCCGGGATCTTCCTGCCCGGCCTGCTGGGCCTGGCCTGATCCATGCCCAAAGATACCGGTCGGGCCCAAGCTCTGGCCGATCGGGGTCTGGATCTGCTGCTGTCCGGCGAGCATAAAGCGGCGGCAACCCTCTTTGCCGAAGCCAGAACCTGCGATCCACAATCGCCGGAACTAGCCTTTAACCAGGCACTCGCCCTCCTGCGCTCCGCCAATCCGGCTGCCGCCATCCGCATATTTACCGAAGCTGAGGTTCTGGGTGACCACAGTGCCGACCTCTACTGCAATCGCGGTCTGGCCCGGCTGGATTCCGGCCTGGTCGCCCAGGCCGAGCAGGATTTTACCCAAGCCCTGGCGCTGCAGGCCAATCATCCGGAAACCCTTAACAACTTCGGGGTGCTGCGCTTTCAGCAGGAACGTTATGCGGAAGCCGCCGACCTTTTCCGCCATGCAACGCAAATCCGGCCGGACTGGTACGATGCCTGGTACAACCTGCGTGATTGCTGTCTGGAGCTGGGTCTGAGCGCCGAAGCCACGGCAGCCGAGCGAACCTTGTCAAGCTTAAGCGGCTGAGGCCGCTCTTATCACTTGTATTGCCAACATATATGTACTATTATCTATACAGGGAATGACATGGTGACCCACCCGGTGCCATGCCGGCCTGCTCCGTACGGAGAGGCCTATAGTATGCCTTACTCAGGGGGAAACTATGAAAGGCAACAGAATGTACGTCGACATCGGTTCGATGCTCGATGAAGTTTTTGAGGCAGCCAAGGAATTCGGCGACCAGATGCGCGATAATTTCGGGCCGGAGATGCACAAGCGCGGGCCCTGGTTTAACATGGACCAGGATGAGAACACCGACTGGTATCCGACCTATTCGTATCCGCCTATGAATATTTACATGACCCAGGAACGTTCCATCGTTTTTGAGCTGGCGCTGGCCGGTTTTGACGAACGCGATATCAGCCTAACCTTCCAGGGTGACTACATGGTGTTCTCGGCACGCATGAGCCCGGACAAGATGCCGGAAGACGGCGTCCGCTACTTTAAACGCCGTCTGAAGTTGAAAGACATCGACAAGCAGAAATATTATGTGCCGGCCGACAAATTTGACCAGCAGGCCGTAAAAGCCGTGTTCAAAAACGGCATTCTTAAAATCAGCGTACCGCCTAAACAGGAGACTGAGACTCCCGAAGGCGTAAAAATCGAAATAATCAAAGAAAATCAGTAAGATTTACGGGAGCTGCCCGGATGCGGCCGGACAGCTCCGTCGAATAAGCCAAGCTTAAGCTTAAAACCTAATACCCCATTATGTGATGCTTTTTAACATAGTTGGAGGCGGTAATCATATGGGTGCCGACAAAAACCAGCATGTACAGACTTACTGCGGAACCTAGAACCAGGGCGAGCGGAATCAAAAAATCATTACCCATAGACCCGGCTAGATGATGATAATCGACCAGTAAGGGCGGCAGCAGACCAGCTAGTAGCAGTACGAAACCAGCAACCAGCCAGAAACGCAGAGCCAATACCCGCTGTGGCCGGGCCTGCAGCAGTACCTGATTCATGATGCGCAGGCTCAGATCGCGGTCCAGTGCGGCCGGCGGCACCAGGCAGAGCGTCAGCGCACGTTGAAATAGCTGCAGCAGGGCAGCGCATTCTGCGCATTCCTGGGCATGACGGTTCAAGGCCGATTCTTTTGACAAATCCTGGCTGGTATCCAGAGTATCCAGCTGGCGGGCAAACTCTTCACAGTTCATTCAATACCTCCTCCGGACAAAGCTCCGGACGGCAGAGCCAGTGCAGGCGCCAGACTTGTGCGCAACTCCTGCTTGGCCCGAAAAACATGAGACTTGATCGTATTTACCGGATAACCGGTTATCTGGCTGATTTCTGCGTAAGGCAAACCCTCAAAGAAAAACAAATCCAGACAAACAGCATATTTTTCGGGCAGGGCCGCCATGGCTGAGCGCAAAATACGGCCGGCTTCCTTGCGGAGATGCGCGTCTTCTGGACTCAGGCTGCGGTCATCCTCCGGCTCGTAATCCAGCGCTTCATAGCGACCGGACACCCGCTTGGCATTTATACCGGTATTGTAGGCTATCCGGGTAAGCCAGGTGGAAAAGGCAGCCTTACCGCGAAAGCCGGATAAACCGGCCCAGGCCTTTAAAAAGACATCCTGCACAAAATCTTCCGCTTCATGGCTGTTTCTGAAAAAGCCGTATCCTAGCCGCAATATCCGACGCTGGTGACGCCGCACCAGAAGAGCAAAAGCATCAGTCTCGCCGTCCAGGACCCTGGCTATCACCTCCGCATCGCTAAGTTCCGGCTCGGCTTCGTTCATGCCTCAGATCGCCGCCTGGCCCACAGAGAAAAGAAGACCAGAAAACCGGCACCCAGGGATAAGGGAATCAGACCGCCCAACATGGCATAGCTGAAACCCGATACCAAAAAGAACACCAGACTGATAACCAGCCCTATGGTGCTCAGCAGCACACCTACTAACAGGCTGAACATGTGCAGATCAAAAGGCTGTACTTGATACATACCACGCTCGATCATGGCCATTTTTTCTTTGTGTGCCCACAGGGCGTAGAAAAAAATGACCACACTGCCCATGACAATCCCGACGATAGGTATAACCGCCACCATCACCTGCGAAGCTGCATATGTCTCACCCATTGACTAACCTCGATGCAAGATACCTTTGAGGTACCGGAATCAGACAAGCTCGGCAGAACCGGGCTCCTGCCGGATAACCTTATCCGGCAATGTATTCGACAGACTAGAAGCGTCCCGGTTGCAATGTTCTGCTATTCCAGCAGGGTACGCGAAGCAATTACATCAACTCCGCTGCCCTTAAAATTACTGATAAGCACTGTACCGCGCTTTACCGGCACCGGAACTTCAAGAGCATAAATGGCCTGTAATAGATCACCGACTGTTTCCTTAGGGTAGGCTCCGGTACTGCGTACCGGCAGGCGGGCAACCAGGCCAAGCGAATCTGCCTGGCTTTCCTGCGGCAGCCGCAGCACCCGGGCGGTGGCCGTAACCATGCGCTTTGGCGACAACAGCTCCTCATTGGCATATTTAACGCCGCGCGGACAACGGTTACCGCTGACCAGCAGTTCATCATCTCCCTTGCGCTCGATCGTAAGATGGCAGCCCAAAGGACAGGTTATACAGATAAGTTCTTCACTCATGCATCGGCTCCTAGTTGATAGAAACTTCCACCACCGGATCGGGGGCGGAAAGTACGCTTTCAAGATCTTTGGGTGACAGCTGCAGCTGGATCATTTCTGACGGCTGAATGTGGTTCTTGCGGATACTCTTAACCACCCGGTTGTTTACCCTTACCTCCAGCACGGCGTCGTTCTTGACGATCAGGGTGCGCATATACAGTTTATTGTCGGCTTGCACATCTACCCGCACCGGAGCAAGATAGCGCACATTAGCTCCGGCCTTAACCCGGACCTCGCGTACCGGCCGGCGGCCTTTTAGCCACTGGGCGGCATATTTTCCAGCCCGCCGGCTTTCTTCCACCACATAATCCACCAGATCATGCACGTGCAGCACATTGCCGCAGGCAAAGATGCCGGGCACATTGGTCATCAGCATCGAGTCTACCAGCGGTCCGTTGGTCATCGGATTAAGTTCCACGCCAGCCATGCGCGACAGCTCGTTTTCCGGAACCAAACCGACCGAAAGCAGGATGGTGTCGCAGGGTATTGTAAAGGCTTTATCACTCATTAGCGCGCCATTTTCGAGCGGAGTAATTTCGACGCCTTCCACCCGGTCGCGGCCGATAATATTGGTGGTAAGGTGCGACAGATACAGCGGTATGTCGAAATCGTTCAGACACTGCACAATGTTACGGGTAAGGCCGGAAGGGTACGGCAGTATTTCGACTACCGCATGCACCTTGCAGCCGACCCAGCTCATGCGCCGGGCCATGATAAGGCCGATGTCGCCAGAGCCGATTATTACAATATCTTTACCCGGTACATACCCTTCTATGTTGACCAGACGCTGGGCCAGGCCGGCGGTATAGACACCGGCAGGGCGGTCGCCCGGGATGCGAATATTGCCGCGGTTGCGTTCGCGGCAGCCCATGGCCAGCACGATGGCATTACAGCTGAGACGCAGCACACCCCAAAGGGCCGAGTAGCAGAACAACACCTTGTTCTCGCTGCCGGCATCCAGCTCCATAACCGTGGTGGAGGTAAAAGAACGAATATTGGTTCCCTGCAGTTTTTCTTCGATACGCTCGGCGAATTCCGGACCGCTCAGTTCTTCGTTGAACTCGATCAGACCGAAGCCGTTATGGATACACTGGGTAAGTATGCCGCCCAGCTGCTCTTCACGTTCGATGACGGCACAGGAAAGACCGGCCGCATCCAGTTCCAGCGCGGCTGCCATGCCGGCCGCACCGCCGCCGATGACTACTGCGTCAAAAAACAAATCTTTCATAACACGTCCTTCAGAATCTGGCTGGCATTGCTGTTCTTGGTTATGGCTTCCCAGGATAGACCGGTTTCGCGCATGATTATCTTGATGATTTTATAGGTGCAAAATCCGCCCTGGCAGCGACCCATTTGTGCCCGTGTAAAATATTTAATGCCGTCGAGCGTAGTATGACCGGCCTTAACGGCAGCCACGATTTCTGCCTCTGAAACTTTTTCGCAGCGGCAGACCATGTTGGCGTAAGCTGGATCGCGAGCCGCCAGCTCGTCTACTTCATATGGCGATAAATCTTTAACATGCGGCCGCTTGACCACAAAAGGATCATAGGAAGCCTTCTCCAGCAGTTTCAGACCAGCTTTTTTAAGCAGGTCTTTAACATATTCACCGATCGCCGGGCTGGCGGTTAAACCGGGTGATTGTATGCCGGCCACCTGCACAAAATCCGGAACTTTAGCGCTCATGTCGATATAAAAATCTTCATCCAGAGTTGGACGCAGGCCGGCAAAACTAGTAATGACGTCATACTCGGAAACCGCAGGAATCATGGTGCGGGCCGAAGACAGGATTTTGTCCAACTGGTCTTTGGTGGTAGCCAGATTGCGCTTGTCATCCACCAGCTCGGCAGTAGGACCAATCAGCACAGTACCCTCCACTGTTGGAATAACCAGCATTCCCTTGGAAACACTAGTCGGAACCGGAAACACCACCCTGTCGGGCTTGGCCTTGGTCATGCGGTCCAATAAATAATATTCGCCCTTGCGCGCTTTGATGGTATAGTCTTCAGCCCCGAACATGGCCGAAACCTTATCCGCAAAGAGGCCTGCCGCGTTAACCACATATCTGGCCTGCAGCGTCCTGCCGTCGGCAGCTTCTACCTGCCAGAGCTCGCCCTGCCGGGCAGCACGACTTACCGCAAACCCAGTAAGTAGCTGCACCCCGTTCTGCACGGCGTTTTCCACCAGCGAGAAGACGAAGCGGTACGGCTCCACAATACCGCCGCCTGGCACCCACAGACCACCCAGCGTATCCGGATGCAGTTTGGGTTCCAGTTCCAGTATGCGTTCGCGTGAGCACATCTCGATGCCGATGACCCCGTTGTCCACACCCTGCATGTACAATTGATCAATGGCCCGCATCTCATCTTCATGCATGGCGGCTACCACGATGCCGCAGCGCTTGAACGGGAAATCAAGTTCCTGGCGCAAGCGATCAAACATCATCGCGCCCTGCAATTCGAGCCGGGCCTTCAGATGTTTTTTATTGTGATGAAATCCGCCATGCACGATGCCGGAATTCGCCTTGGAAACACCGAAAGATACGTCCGGCTCACTATCCACCAAGGCAAGGTTAAGATCATAGGCACTGAGACGACGCGCTATATTTGCGCCGCTGACTCCAGCGCCAATTATACACACATCGAAAGGGCCCGAAGCATTCTGCATAGATACTCCTCGTTAAAAAAAAAAAAATAAGCGGAAGTTCGACAACACTTAATCAGCCTGGTTGCACGACAGTTCCAGCATAACGCCAGACCACTGCTTTTTGCAAGTGAAGACCGCCGCTTGCTGCCGGCTGACGGCGATTTCAGCAGTTTTCCGCTTGCTGTATGCCCTCATGCAGTGTACTATAGGCGCAGCATGAACTACTCCAATCCATCCAACATTGGTCTTATCGCCTGCCCCGGCGGTGAATACTTTGCCGACCTGATGGCAAAGCGCCTTTCGACCATTTACCGCCGCCGTTTCGAACGCAAAACCAAAGTCCTTGCCGAACACTACAATCTTAGCCCGGCTGAAACTATACGGCAGATCAATTTTGAGGCTGACATTTCAGCCTCGATGCTGTTCATCCCCGGTGATGTAAATCACTATCGGGGCCCCCGTCTGAAACTGCAAGCCAGATACAGCTGGTTTGCCAACGGCGAAGTTAAAACCGAAATCCTGGATTCGCCTCGCGGCAAGGATATTTATATTTGCCAGGATGTGGAAAATCGTCTGCCTTGTCGTTTTAATGAAGGCGCTGATTATAAAAGCCTGTCAGTGAATGATCACATTTTTTGCCTAATGACTTCTATCGACGCAGCTATCCAGGCTGGAGCTAAGCGCATAACTCTTGTCATGCCAACCTACCCCTACTCCCGCCAACACAAGAAAAAGGGGCGCGAAGGGCTTACCGCCGCCCGCTTCGGCCAGATTATGGAATACTACGGAGTTGCCAGAATCATCACCCTGGACGTACATTCGCGCGAAATCGAAAACTGCTTCAATAAACTACGGCTGGAAAATCTGCATGCTTCATACCAGATTATCGAAAAGTTGGCCGGCATAACCAATGTCAACGACGAAAACCTGGTGGTGGTTTCGCCGGATACCGGAGCTGTGGACCGCAATAAATTCTATGCCAGCACCCTGCAAAAACCGCTTGCCCTGCTATATAAGGAACGGGATTACTCCAAGGTAAGCCGCGACGCCAACAACAGTAACATCACCGAAATGAAGCTGCTCGGTGATGTTTCCGGAAAGACTGTTTTTATGGCCGATGACATGCTGGGTACCGGCGGAACTATGCTTAAAGCAATGCGCTTCCTAAAGGAACAAGGCGCAAAACAGGTTATTTGTGCCGTATCGCTGCCATTATTCAGCGGCAACGCCCAAGAGAATTTTGAAAAAGCCTATCGCGAAGGACACTTCTTCCGGATTATTGGAACTAATGCCGTACACCATGATGAGCTGCTGAAGCGGGAGTGGTATATCGAAGCAGATGTCAGTACCTTGTTTGCTCAGATAATTTCGCTTTTGCATCATAACCGCAGTCTGTCGCCGATGCTGGACAACCGCGAAATGATAGTCCGTAAGCTGAAAAAAACCCTGTCCGCCCAATTGCCGACCGACAGCTGAGCCCGGACAGGGCTGTCATTATAGACTACACGGCGCAGACAAACCAGCGCCGGACCGCAGCTCATTTTACTTCGCGCAGTCCTCTGGCAATTCCGAAAGCATGATCACCGATCTTCTCGATATGCCTTATTACGTCAATAAAAATAAGTTCAGCCTTAACATTGGCACCTTTCTGCATGCGCTTGCGCGCCTTTTTCTTCAGCTCTGACCGGAAATCGTCAATACTTTCTTCCAGCCGGGTGGCATTGGCCAGCTGCTCGGCGTTAATGGTCTTTTCTATATTATTCTTAACAAAACGCAGGAAATCCTCCACCAGCTGGGTGTAGGGCCCCAAGGCATGCACCTCATCCTTGTCCATGTCCAGATTTCGGCTGGCTGCTTTTTCGAGCAGCATCACCAGGCTAAAGCAATCATCGGTGATGTCTTCCAGTTCGGTTACCAAGCGCAGCATTACTCCGATATTGGCGCTGCTGGCCGCAGACATTTCATGCCCGGCACACTGCAGCAGGAAAGAGGATAATTCTTCGCGCATCTGATCGGCATAATCCTCCATCTGTTTAAAACGGGCAATATCCTCGGTAAGATCTTTGGGCGGAGCAGCCAGTAATTTGCGAAAATCCACAAACATGGTCTCGCACAGTCCAGCCATGTCGGCAATTTCCTTGCGGGCGCGCAACAAGTTAAGCTCTGGACTGTCCATCAGCGGTGCAGTCACATATTCCAGCTTGCTATGCAGGCCTTCCTCGCCGGGCTTTGCCTTTATCAGGCGGGTAGCCAGGCCGGCGAGCTGCTTGGTAAAGGGAGCAAAAATGAGCACGTTAATCAGGTTGAATATCGTGTGCATCATGGCAATGTGCTGGGCAACGGTGGAACCACCGGCCAGAAGGTTTACCAAGGCCAGGAAAGGCCGGAACAGAATTATAGCCCACACACTGCCCAATACATTGAACATGATGTGCAGGAAAGCCGCCCGCTTGGCATTCACTTTAGCCCCGATTGAAGCCAGCAACGCATCAATCGTAGTTCCTATATTACAACCGAGTACCAACCCGGCCGCCATTTCAAAATTGATTACGTTCTGCACTGCCAGTGTTATTACCACTGCTGTAGCTGCACTGGACGAATGCACCAACACGGTGAAAATAGCGCCGGCTATCGCTGCGATAAGCACCGAAATCGGTCCGAGGTTGGATATCTGCGCCAGGAAGTGCAGCATATCGGCTGAAGGAGCCGGCAGTACATGCGAAAGAAAATCAAGCCCCAGAAACAACAGGCCGAAGCCTACCGCAGCCTCGCCATAGTCACGCAGGCGACTACTGCGCTTGCTCTGCACCATCAGGATAAAACCCAGTCCAATCAAGGGCAGGGCCAGCGCGGAAATCTTAAACTTGAAGCCGATCAGCGATACTATCCAGGCTGTTACCGTAGTACCCACATTGGCCCCGAAAATAACACCAGCGGCCTGAACAACCGAAAGCAGGCCGGCGTTTACAAAAGAAACAACCATCACAGTGGTTGCCGAAGAAGACTGCACCAGCAGGGTAACACCAAAACCAGTCAGCAAAGCCTTTAAGGTATTGCCCGTCATATAATTGAGGGTCTGCTTAAGCCGGTCGCCGGCTGCCCGCTGAACACTCTCGGAGAGGATTTTCATACCAAAGAGAAATAGACCAAGAGCGCCTACCAGCTCGACAATCAACACTACTATGCTCATATGTTACCCTCCCCGCACACGTCCGCTTACCACATGAGCCAGCGCTCCGCAGTTTCTAACCGTATTCTAACAAAGAAACCGGCATTGTTATACCCGAAATAAACTGCCGTGAAAAGCCCACCGCAACGGTATGGCAGAGCAGGCACTGGCTTGAAGCTGGTTCGCCGGCGCGATAGAATACTGGTCATGCACAAATTGACCATTATAACTTTGCTCGCCAGCGGATTACTGCTCCTGCAAACACTTACGGCTGAACCAGCCCTGCACTATCTGCCAACGGAAACACTCACTGCGCTGCGCTCCGGCGAAGCACTGGTATCGGTCAGCAGCGGCAAGACCCTCAGCCTGCAACTGGGCCTGGCACACCCGGCCGGGGCCAGGCTGCTTACAGCCCTGGAAGACCGCTCAGCAAATGTTGCGGTAGAATCAATGTTCTTCTGGCCGGAACCGACGGCATTGAAGCCAGAGCAGCGGCAGCTGTACGTATACAACATCCTGCGCTCAGCCGGCAGCATGCAGGGCATAGAATATTACTCTGCCTCGCGTAGGCGCATGCGCCTATTTTATGAAGAATCAACCCTGGTCAGCGATGAAACTGCCAGCCAGGCTCTGGCCGACAGCTGGCAAACTGCAGTACCACAGCGCGAAACTCTGTACATGCAGCAAAAAGACCTGACCTTTGGCCGGAACACCTATAAACTGGAACTTACGACCCTGACAGATGGCTTACTGTACCAGGTAGAGAATCTGACTACGATGAGCTATGCCTTTATTCCATTGGTAAAAGCCCATGCCATGAGTGTTCAGGCCCTTATAGTCCTGACTGATGACGGCATTATCTTTTACGTGGTTTCCGGAGCAGATACGCTGCTGCTGCCTGGAGTTCGCGATAAAATGGAAGCATCCTTTTCCAACCGGGCCAGCGCCATATTCAATTGGTTTACCGCTCAGGCCGAAAAACTATGGAAGAACTAACCCTGAAAACCAGTACTTAGGCTGCCTTCAAGGCAAGCTAAAGCCAGGAACTACCAAGGCTGCCGCTTAAAATTCCGAAAATTTACGGCCGATATCATGACGGAACCAGGCTCCCTCGAAGCTGACCGACTGGGCCAGCTTCAGGGCACGGTTGTGGGCCTGAAAGTAGTCATCGCCGAGACCGACTGCGGTAAAACAGCGGCCGCCTCCGGTACGCAGCAGTCCGTCAGAATCGCGAAAAGTACCGGCATGGAAAAGCAGCGAGTTGCAATTGGGTTCAGGAAGTGCATCAACCGGGATATGAGCAGGATAAGAACCGGGATAACCGGGGGCGGCAATGGTGATACCAACAGCAGCGCGTGAGTTATATTCGGTCTGCAGCGTCCCCAGCGAATCGCCGGCGGCAGACCAGAAAAGGTCGATGGCATCGCTGGAAAGAAGCGGGAGCAGCGATTGTGTCTCCGGATCACCGAAACGTACATTGTATTCGAGCAACTTTGGCCCGGAAGCGGTAACCATGATGCCGAAGAAAAGCACACCGCGATACATCAGCCCTTCTTTGCGCAACTGCTTGAAGGTCGGACTGATAATGGCAGCGTCAATCAGATCGAGCAATCCCGGTTCAAGCCCCGGCACCGGACAGATTGCGCCCATACCGCCGGTGTTAGGCCCCTTATTACCGTCAAAAGCCTTTTTATGGTCGGCACAAACTGGCAGTAGCGTGTACTGCTCGCCGTCACAAAGGGCGAAAATGGATAACTCGTAGCCTTCCAGGAACTCCTCCACCAGCATCGAATCAGAATCGAGCACAGTCTTGGCAAACAAACACAATTCATCAGGATCAGCTGATTCCAGAACGCCTTTGCCAGCGGCCAGACCACTTTTTTTTAGCACCATGCGACTGGTCGGACTGGCCGAAAGCCATGAGTTAAAGGTCCGATAATCTGTAAAGTAGCGAGTAGCAGCAGCAGGAACACCGGCACGGTCGGAAAATTCGCGGGCCCAGGCTTTGCTGGATTCCAGTTTGGCAGCAGCCTGCCCCGGACCGAAAACTGCGATACCGGCTTCACGCAGCACATCAGCCACACCGGCGGCAAGTGGACCTTCTGGTCCGATTACTACCATTTTAGAGCCGGAAAAACGGGCAGCCTTAAGTACTGCCGCAGCATTTTCAGGATCTCCATGGATGTTGCTTGCCAATTCCGCTGTTGCGGCGTTTCCAGGCAGGCAAAACACCCCGGCATTCGATTTACTCTTGGAAAAAGCCCAGGCAATGGCATGTTCGCGGGCACCGGAACCTAAAATCAATGTTTTCATACGGGCGCATCCTACCAAAAAAGCCTCACTTAGTCGAGGCGCATGGAAATAGCAGCTGATAACAGCCGCAACTGGATCTACTGCAGCATCAATCCGCCGAACGGCGGAGCGCTTCTTTAGCCAGGCTTTCCACCTGATCGCGCAGATTGCTGTCCGCAAAAAGCCGGATTATAATAATTAAGCCCGGGAAAGGCTTGCGGATACCGGGCCGGTTAAAATATCGGACGTAGGTCATGGCCTGGTCGTTTACCCGAACGGGTTCGAGATACCAGGAAAGATAGTGCTCGTACAATTTATCATCTTCACAATACAGTAAAAAAGAACGCAGCCCGATGCTGCCATCCGGGAAACGTTCTACAATGGCCTCACTGGTTACAGTGTAAATTTGCTTGAAGCCCGGCAGTGAAATACCGGAACTTACCCTGGATACATAATGGTTTCCCCGAGTTTCCAGCAGGGAAGACTCCAGTATCATGGGCAGGACATCTGGATAAGCCGGAATATCAAGCAGAACCGACAGCAGATCGTCAACTGTGGCCGGATATACCGCATGATACTCTCCATAGCCGCTCAGACGACGCTCGCCACTGGCCTCGTCAGTAAACATAAAGTTCTTTGAGCCCAGCACCCGTCCCCGCCGGGCCAAGGCCTCAAGATCGCTGCCCGGAGCAATGCCATACTGGAATTCTTCCAACGAGGCCTCCTGAGCACCGGCAAACAAGACAGAGGATACAAACACCAGCAGCAAAACCAATAGTATCCTGGTCAGAAAAGGTCTCAATTAAGATTTTCCCCGGTTATCAATGCATACACCCGGTTCAGATCATCCATCGAAAAGAAGTCGATCTGGATGCTGCCGCGTTCACTGTCACCTTTAATGCTTACCTTGGTTCCCAGATGGCCGATCAGATTCTGCTCTATCATCGCCAAATCCGGATCCATACCAGCCGTCGGCCGATGGTTTTTGGCCGCAGCTTTCTGCTCCGGAACTACTGCACGCTGCCCCTTGTTGAACAAAGCCACAGCAGCCTCGGCCTCGCGCACCGAAATACCGTCTCCCAGAATGCGCTTCAGCAGAAGAGTACGCTCGGCCGGATTGATCACGGCCAATACCGCCCGGGCATGGCCGGCACTCAGCTGTTTATTGCGCAGGGCTTCCATGGCATCTACCGGCAGATTCAGCAGACGCAGCACATTGGCCACGGCTGAGCGACTTTTGCCAACCCGCTCAGCGACTTCTTCCTGGGTAAGATTGGTTACTTCCATAAGCTGACGATAGGCTTCGGCCTCGTCTATCGGGTTTAAATCTTCTCGCTGGATATTTTCGACCAAGGCTACTTCCAGCCGACGTTCACGACCGAGTTCACGAACCAGAACCGGTGCTTCTTTAAGCCCGGCCCGGCCGGCAGCCCGCCAGCGGCGCTCTCCAGCCACGATGCGGAAAGACCCGTCGCCGACAGCCTCCACAATCAGAGGCTGAATGATACCATGGCGCCGGATAGAGTTGGCCAACTCGTCAATAGAAGATTCATCAAACGACTTGCGCGGCTGATCCGGACTGGGCGAAATCCGCCCCAGCGGGATAGACCGCACCCCGCTATCGCTCTTCTCGTCCTCGGCGGCTTCACCGTAATTCTCCGGCATCAGGGCATTCAGGCCGCGTCCCAGACCACCCTTAGCCACGTTCGATTACCTCTTTGGCCAGTTTTTCATAACTGCGGGCACCGACGCAGGTGGCGTCATACAGACACACCGGAACACCGTGTGAGGGCGCTTCGGATAAGCGGACATTACGCGGGATTATGGTAGAAAAAACTTTGTCCTTAAAGTAGGCACTTACCTGCGACACCACATCCTGGGCAAGCCTGGTACGAGAATCATACATGGTAAATAAAATGCCGGTAATGCGCAGGCCGGAGTTCATGCCCTTCTGTACCAGCTGAATGGTCTGCAGAATAAGCGACAGGCCTTCGAGGGCAAAATACTCGCACTGCAGTGGAATTAACACTTCAGTTGCCGCACACAGGCCATTCAGAGTGAGAATACCCAGTGAAGGAGGGCAGTCAATAAGAATGAAATCATATTCGGATTGTACCGTTGACAGGGCTTTTTTCAGAAAATTATTGCGGTCGTCACGATCGACCAGCTCTACGGTTGCCCCGGACAGGTTGATACTGGATGGGGCCAGGAACAAGCCTTCCTGCTTGGTGGCAATAATAACGTCGCTGAGGCTGGCACTGCCGGTTATTACTTCATAGATACCGCGCGAACCGCTTTTACCGCCGACTCCGGATGTAAGGTTGGCCTGTGGATCAAAATCCACCAACAGCACCTTGCGGCCGGCACGGGCGAGATAAGCGCCAAGATTGATGGCAGTGGTCGTCTTGCCGACGCCACCTTTCTGATTGACAAAAACTATGGTTCGGGACATCAGGGCCTCTCATGCAGGTGAAACAGCTCACCAGTCTTCAACTTCCGGGATTGTATCAAAAAAAACGGCGTGGGGCTACTGGTAATACCTCCCGCAGTAAAACCCAGGTAATGCTCGCCTAGGCGGGTAAGGCCGCCGCTGGTAGACGACTTGACCCGCCTAGGGCCAGACCATTACATTTGTAGTGGATTTCTCGACACGCTTACAAGCTCGGGAACAGTGTACCTTAAGGAGGTAACCATGGATATAGAAGCAATCAAGCGAGCCATACAGGACGTACGCCCCTCGCTGCAGGCAGATGGCGGCGATATAGAATTCGTTTCAGCGGCTGATAGCGGCAAGGTGACAGTGCGACTCACCGGAGCCTGCGGCAGTTGTCCAATGGCCATCATGACCCTGAAGCAAGGTGTCGAAGCGCATCTGAAACGCACGGTTCCAGGGGTAACCGAGGTCGTTCAGGGCTAAGCTTACGATCCGTCCGGGCAACCGGGCGGATTTTTTTTTAGTCTGGCAGCCGCTTTCTCAGCGTTTTTCTTTTGCCAGCTGGCTGATACGTTCGTGCATACGCGACAAGGGCACCTGCTCCATCACATTTCCCAGCTCAAAGGCTACCTTGGGCATACCATACACAACACTCGAGGCTTCATCCTGGCCTATGGTAATGCCGCCTTCTTTGTATATTGACCCGATCTCCCGCGCGCCGTCTTTACCCATCCCGGTCATGATAACGGCCATAGCCTTGTTGCCATATTGCTGGGCAACACTGCGGAACAGCACGTCCGCACTGGGCCGATGGCCGTTTTCGGCATCGGCCTGATTCAGGTGCACAACACTGGCCAGCGACTTTTTCTCCACCGTAACATGATAATCACCGGGAGCAATCAGCACCCTGCCCGGCTTTAATATATCGCCCTCAGCGGCCTCTTTTACTTCCAGGGGACAGATGCGGTTCAGGCTGGCGGCGAATTCCTCGGTAAAACCGGCTGGCATATGCTGCACAACTACAATCGGCTGGGTCAGATCGGCGTCAATCTTGGCAAACACTTCGCGCAACGCATTGGGACCGCCGGTGGAGATACCGATCGCAATAATTTCGGTAGTGGCCGGACTGCGCAGCGGCTGTATTTTTGCCGGCGCAACTGCTTCCCGGCGCTTTTCAGGCGCTGCTGGCACTTCGAACATCCGCTCCGGAGCCTCAAAGCGATATTGCGGCGGTTCTTTGCCGCGCTGTTTCTGGTACTGGCTGCCATAAGCCACCAGCATGCGCCCCAACTCACCGGCTACGGTATGAATATCCGAAGATATCGAACCCGAAGGCTTGGTAACAAAATCGGCAGCCCCCAACGAAAGAGCTTCCATTGTTATGCGCGCACCCTTCTGGGCAACACTGGACAGGATGACCACTGGTATTTCTATCCCCAGTCGCTTGCGCTCTTTGAGGAATTCGATACCGTTCATCTCCGGCATTTCGATATCGAGAACAATGATATCCGGATTGCAGCGCGGAATCTTCTGCAGTGCAAAGACGCCGTTCATGGCCTTGTCGGCCACCTTCAGCCCCGGCGTTGCCTCAATAATCCGAGATACCAGGTTTCGCATCAAGGCGGAATCGTCCACAACCAGGACGGAAATGAAATCTGACACATGAGCCTCCGGGTACACCTACTTCAGCTCCATTTCTTATAGAAACAGGCCCAGTCAGTTTTGACGAACTCGAAACGGGTATTCATGCCGAACAGCGACTCAGAATGACCAATAAAAAGAAAGGCTTTCTGGGCCATTGCATCCCAAAACCGCTCAATTGCCGCCTTTTGGGCAACTTCGTCAAAATAAATCAGTACATTACGACAAAAAACAACATCAAGGTTTCGCAAACCGGAATCATTTTTAAGATTATGATAATCGAAACGGATACTGTTACGTATTTCATCCTTAACTTGATAACCATTCGGGCGCTTTTCGAAATACTTGCTCAGGTAATTTTCCGGTATGCCCTGGATTCTGGCTTCCGGATAAAAGCCTTCCTTGCCGACCATCAGAGACTTAAGGCTGATGTCGGAGGCTATAACCTCAAAGGTCCAGCCGGGGCCGAGCAATTCTTTCAGCAGAATGGCTATAGTGTAGGGTTCCTCTCCGGTAGAACAGCCAGCACTCCAGAAACGCAACTTGCGATCAGCGCCCTTTACCTTCAGCAACTCGGGCAGAACATAATGCTGTACAGCATCAAAATGCGCCTGATTTCGAAAGAAGCGGGTAAGATTGGTAGTCACCGAGTCGAGGAGCACCTTCATCTCCTCTTTATCCCGGGTGATCATACTGTAATAATCTTTCAGAGAATCCATTTTCTTGTCGCGCAGACGTTCACGGAGCCGGCTCTCGAGAATTGATCTATTGGTAGCAGAAAAATGAATACCACTCTCGTTATAGATCAGCGTGCGGTATAATTCAAAATCACTGTCCGGCAAAAAATCGGCCATGGCATGCCTCTCCACGCATCCACCGGATGCGATGCGCCTAAGATACTCCAAGTCTAAAAGGACAGGTCGCAGCTGTCAATAGAGAGCACCGGAAAGCTGAATTTTTGGAGAAAATTAAGGCTGCAGTCGTGAAAAAAACCAATACATGCAGTATAGTTTTTCATATGAAAGAAAAGCTGGTACAGGTACAGCTGCAAGGCGTAACGATGCCGTCCATCGAAACCGGTCCGTTGGCTTTATTGCAGGATGTACACTCAGATAAATCAATACAAATAAGCATTGGAGCCTTCGAAGCCGGATCCATAATTATGCACATGGAAGGGCTCAACAGCTCCAGACCACGAACCCACAGCCTCCTGGCCGGCATCATGAAAGAACAGGGGCTTTCCATAAAGAGCGTCGAAATTTACGGAATGGCCAACTCCGAAGATGACAACTTCTTTGCCCGCCTGAACTATCGCAAGGGATTAAAAAACTGGTCGCGCGATATCTGCGCCTCGGATGCCCTGGCACTGGCAATTGAAACCAATACCCCGGTATATATTCATCCGGCCCTGCTCGATTCAGCCTTCCCGATATTCGCGGCCGACAGTGATAGCCACAATGCCTACATCTGGCACCTGGGCGGTTCCAGCCAACTGCAGCATAAAGAACTCATCTGAGCCCGCTGCCACGGAAGGCTTCCGGAAGATAGCAAAAAAAACCATGCCTGAAAATCAGCTAAAAAAACACCACTTGCCATTACGCGTAGCCTGACCTACAATACAGCTTGATGAACATGATAAAACGTATAATAGACTACATAAAGCATCTGCTGCGGCTGGATGATCCGGTTCAAGCCGAACTGCGCAACCTTTCCAAACAACTCTCACACATAAAGCCTCCATACTACAAGCTTTCCAGCAATCTGGTATTGCCCGGGCTGGCTCAGGACCTGTTCCTTTTCTGTTCCGCCCTAAAACCCCTGATGGACATTGCCGATCGCACGCTTGCCCACCCCGATGTCCGGGTTTCCAAAAAATTCTTTGATGCCATTATCGACAGCCGGTTACCGCCGGAAGTACTGGAAAAAAAGTCGGAATTTGTCTACGAGGGCATGAAACCGCGCATAGAAAACGCCATCAAAACCAATGATGCCTTTGAGGAAATCAATCGCGATTTCCAGAATTTGCTTCGGCATCTGGAAAATATCGTCAGCAGCAATATCAATGCCGAGCTGTTCGAAGTACAACGTTTTGTGGATATCTGCCGGCACGACTGGGAACGCTTACTGAGTTTTTTTGACCCGGCAGTCAGCCTGGAAGACCGCTCGTATGCGCTTGAAGCCCAGCCCTGCGATGGCGACCAATTGTCTCCGGAAATAATTGACGTCTATTTTCTGACTCTCGACTTTATGTTTTCCGATGCGCTGCTGGTCAATTTTATGAAAACTTTTGCCCGCCACGCACCGGAATCCGCCAAGAGCCAGGAACAGCGGATTACCAATATTTTTGCGACCCTAAACAAAATCCTTAAATTCCGCCTGGCCAGCCCGATTCTGCTGGCGCTTGCCAGGCTGGCGCGCAAAGATCCCGGCTACCAGCCGTTTATGAAGCATGAGGTAGTCGACTATATCGGCGAATACCGCAAGCGTATTGTGGTTCAATTCGAAAAGGACCGTGAGCGCCTGCAGCGTGAACGGCATGAGACTGCGGTTGCCACCGACATACGCAACCTGTTTGGCGACCAGGAAGTGTTTATTGTAGACGGCTATGATGACAGCACCGACCAGTATCTGCGCCGCGAAAGCCCGCTTGGCTTTACCCACATCAAGGCTCTGGGCATACTGAAAACCTTTGTGCATGGAGTTTTTGAGCAGGAAGTAAAGGAAAGCATCAAACGCATACTGGTAGAAGGCTACTTTGACAATAAAATTTACCAGAACAATCTAGCCAATATTATCTACCAGTGCGACCGCACCATTACCCGCATCAGCAGCTTTGAGCAAGGCCTGCGCTCAAACAATAAAGTCAGTATTACATCCATCCGCCGCTATGTTGACGAAATCCGCCACGGCAAGGACATGCTCAGTTTTCTGGCGCGAATGGTTGAGGAAATAAACCAGAACGCCCGCTCCATCTGCGAAGACGAAACCGGGCTGTTTCAAATGCTCTCCGATGCCATTGGCGAATTGCTGGCCGACTACCGCAAGTCCAGCCCGGACATAGTAACCAACATCCGCACCCTGGGCGGCACCCGCAACAAAGAAATAATCTCGGGCCTGCTTCAGGGTCGCAAGCAACTGGATACTTTTATCCGCATCATGCGCAATTTTGCCGTAATAAAAAATTCGCCAAGCACCTCACCGATACCGGCGGCCGCTCCGCCCATGCCCCTATAAAGCAGCCTGAGTCAGTCAGCCGCGGCTGCCATAGCTGGCAATGCCATAGTACATGGCCGCCCTAAAAATCACCGGAACACCGGGCCTGCCTTGACGGACCACTGTGTATGTGTTATAAACCAGCATGAATCCCGAAGGCACAGATACCGCAGACGAGAGTCCAGGCCACTACTGCGGAGTGGCTGCTGTTTTTGCCGATACCAGTCTGGATGTTCAGTCCAGACTCTTCTATATGCTGTTTGCCCAGCAACACCGTGGCCAGGAGGCCTGCGGCATTGCTTGGCGCGCTGATGACACTATCCAAACAGATAAACATCTTGGTATGGTTTCCGCCAGAGCCGACTCCTGGCTATCCGGGAAAGTTAGCTCCGGCTGCGGAATCGGCCATGTACGCTATGCGACACACGGCGGCGGCGGCCTCGCCAATGCCCAGCCGGTACTGGTCCATTGCAACAAAGGCCATATCGCGCTGGCCCATAACGGAAATATTTCCAACAGTGCAGCGCTCAAAGAAACCTTGTTCAGCAGCGGTTCCATCTTTCAGACTACCAGTGATTCGGAAATTCTGCTGCACCGCATAAGCTGCAGTACTGAAACCGGCAAGGAAGCGGTGCTGCGCGACGCCTTAAGTGGCGTCGAAGGGGCTTATAGCCTCTGCATCATGTGGGACGACGAACTTATCGTCGTGCGCGATCCTATGGGCTTCCGCCCCTTGTACATAGCCGAATGGCAGAATGCCTGGTATGCCGCCAGCGAGACCTGTGGCCTAAAAGCACTTGGCCCCATGGACTATCGTGAAGTTGAACCCGGCGAATGTATTATAATCGGCAAACACGGCATACGCAGTTTTTTCCTGCCGTCGGCCGAGCGCCATGCCCGCTGCATCTTCGAGCTGTTTTATTTTGCTCGTCCGGATTCCAATATCTTCGGACAATCAGTATATCTAGCCCGGAAGGCTCTCGGTGCGGCTATTGCCCGCAATGACAACATAACACCCGATCTGGTTGTTCCGGTACCCGACTCCGGCACGCTTGCCGCACTCGGCTATGCCGAAGAAGCCGGCATCCCATTCGCGCTTGGCCTTACCCGAAACCATTATGCCGGGCGTTCTTTTATCCTGCCTACCAAAAACGAACGCGAGCTGGCCGTACGCATGAAGCTGCATGCGGTAGAGGACGTAGTGGCCGGCAAGCGTATCGTCATAGTAGACGACTCTCTGGTCCGCGGTACCACCAGCGGCATTATCGTAAGCCTGCTTAAGGAAGCTGGTGCGCGCGAAGTTCATCTTCGGCTCTCCAGCCCTGAATTACGCTGGCCCTGTTACTACGGAATTGATATACCGACCCGGGAGGAACTTATATCCAACCGCCTGGACTCGGCGGGTATTGCAAAACTGACCGGTGCCGATTCGGTACGCTTCCTGCCATTAGAAGTAATGCGCAGCTGCCTGAATGCGCCAGAAAACGAATATTGCTGTGCCTGCTTTGACGGAAAATATCCGACAAAAATAAGCTGATCAGAAACCGGGCAGCAGAACCGCGGTTAACGTGGCCCCTGCGAGCATCGGGTCTGACGGAGAGTACTGCAGCAGCGCAGAATGCCGGCACTGCTGCCATGGAGGAAAATATGGCCATTGACTATCGCAGCTCCGGTGTGGATATGGAAAAGGGTGATGCCTTTGCCGATTTTATTAAAAACATGCCTTCAAAGGCTATCGATAAAGGAATTGGCGGGTTTGCCGGCGGAGTTCCCCTGCGGCACCTGAACGGGATGAAAGAACCCATGCTGCTTTCCACCACTGACGGTGTGGGCACCAAATTGCTGGTGGCCAAGAAGCTGGGTATCTGGGACAGCATCGGCATCGACCTGGTGGCCATGAATGTAAACGATCTGATCGTATGCGGCTGCAAACCGTTGAATTTTCTAGATTATATTGCCTGCGGTCGAATAGACGAGAAAAAGCTACAGGCGGTAATTAAAGGCATTGTGGACGGCTGCGAACAGGCCGACTGCCTGCTGACCGGAGGCGAAACCGCCGAGATGCCCGACCTCTATGCCGAAGACGACATCGACCTTGCCGGTTTCTGTACCGGCATTGTGGACCGCAGCAGCATGCTGCCGCTCATGGACGGCATGGCCGAAGGCGATGTGATCCTGGGGCTGCCCTCCAGCGGCGTTCATTCCAACGGGTATTCGCTGGCCCGCAAATGCATTGCCGAGGACGACAGTGCCGGCTGGGAAGCCCTGCTTACCCCGACCAGGATTTATGTGCGGGAACTGGGAACACTCCTGGAAACCGGTAAGGTTCTGGCTGCCGCGCATATCACCGGATCGGGACTGGACGGCAATTTCGAGCGCGTGATTCCCAAAACCCTGCGCGGCGCATACAGCTGGGATTGGCCGGTACCGGAGATCTTCCGTAAAATTGCCAAAGGCGGTAATGTACCTGAACAGGAAATGCGCAATGTATTCAATATG
>JAHIWF010000106.1 GCA_018815555.1 Spirochaetota bacterium
AAAAACCTGCAACCCGGCAATGAAGATTTTTTTAAAATCTCTTGCCCGGTCTAAAAATTCCAGCAGATTTTCTTCATCTACGCCGAACACAGCCGGGCCACTGCCGCCGATTATTGCTTGCTTTTCTTCTGCTGCAACCAGCGGATGTACCCGCAGGTTCACCTTGACCGGATGCATGGCACAATCAGCTTGCAGTAATTCGGACAAGGTCTGCAAGTCTTCCAGGCTGTCTACCTGAACACGGGCTCCGGCAGCAATAGCACAGCTCAAGTCACGCCTGCTTTTGGCCGGTCCGGCAAAAAGCAGGCGCTGCCCCGGAATACTCAGTGATGATAAACGTTCTAATTCACCGGCAGAAGCACAATCAAAACTGGCACCGAATGCATTAAACAATGTAATAAGCGGTAGTCCAGGATTAGCTTTAAGCGCATACGCAATGCGCACACGCTCCGACATAACAGCACGCAGTTTTTTGAAAGAAGCGGCTGCTGTTCCCAGACGGTAAACAAACAAGGGCTTGTCGAGATCTTTGATTATTGCTGATACTTCTGCCGCTTCAAAGGCGAATAATTTCATACAAGCTCCAGACTGGCAGCCATACGCTGGATTCCATGATGAATGATCTGAGTATCCATGCCAAAACTGATACGCACATGGCCTTTGCCGGCCGCACCGAAGGCCGAGCCGGGTATAATGATAACATTGGCCGAATCCCGAAGTTTCATGCACCAATCCAGCTCGGACATAGAAATGCTATCAGGCAATTGCAGCCAGTAATAAAATGATCCCCCAGGGGCCTGAGCCTCAATACCACAAAACTCCTGTAAAGCAGCCGACAAAGCAGCCCAGCGCCGTCTGATTTCATCACGGGCGGCGGGTAAAAGGGTCTCACTGTTTTGCACTAAGGCCGCAGCAGCCTGTTGTGATGGACGGGCCGGTGCTGTGTTCATATAGTTATGGATCAATCTTGCCGGAGCCAGCAACTCGGCGGAAGCCGTTGCCCAACCGACCCGTAAGCCTGGAGCCCCCCAGGCCTTACTTATAGAAGACAGCACGATGCCTTGATCACTCACACTGCGAAGACCGGGCGAAACCTCCGCCAGATACAGCTCAGCGTATACCTCATCGGATAGCAGAATAATTTCATGCTTTGTGCAGAAAGTCGCAATTGCTGAAAGGACAGCCGGAGAAACTGTTTTACCGGTGGGATTCGACGGATAGTTTATAATCATCATCCGTACCGAAGAATTAGCTTCGATTAAAGCTGTGAGATTTGCGAAACAGGGGCTACCATCAGGCTGCAATGTATAAGGTAGTGAAATTGCCCCTGCCAGTGAGGCCAAGGCCGGGTAAGCCAGAAAACCGGGGTCAGGAACCAGCACACGATCGCCAGGGTTTAGCCAAGCCTGAAACAGGGCGTACAAGGCAGCCTGACTACCGGCACTGACCATTATCTGATCCTGGGGCAGATGCTCGTATGCGGCGATGGCTTCACGTAATTCCGCTATGCCAATATTCGGCCCATAAGAGCAAGTACTGCCGCCCGCAGCCAGGACTTCAGGTATGAATGCAGGCAAAGCCCAGCCCGGCTCGCCCAGACCGAGATTTATAGCATCTGGTCTTGCCCCCAAATACATCTGCCTGATTTGAGATAAGCCTATACCCTGCACACGTTGAGCCGGGATCACCTCAGGGCCTCTTCAAGCAGGAGCGCTGCATCGGTTCCGGCGTCCCGATATTTAACAATACAGGGGGCATATAAAGACAGGCTGCGTCTCCGGGCCCATAAGCCGCGGGCAGGACGCGAGCCGGATACCACTACCGCACCAGCTGGAATTTCGCCCTGATACTCACAATGCTTTACCAGATCATACACTCGGGTCGACTTGCTGACCACTACGCCCGGAGCAAGAACGGCACCCTGGCGCATAACCAACCCTTCAAACAGGCCACTAAGAGCACCCAGAAAACAATCGTCTTCTACAATAACCGGACAGGCACCTGAGGGTTCCAGTACACCGCCTATCTGAACCCCCGCCGACAAATGCACCCGCCGGCCAATTTGAGCACAGGATCCTACCAGAACATGACTGTCCACCATAGTGCCTTCGCCAATACTGGAACCAATATTTACATATGACGGAGGCATAATAACCACACCAGGCTTTATATGCGCGCCACGACGAACAGAGCTTCCGCCAGGCACTATCCTGATGCCATGTGTGAGACCAAAAATACGCTGCGGCAATAACTGCTTATCCACACTGCCGCCTGGCCAAGCTGTATTGGCTGCCAGGCCGGAGTTGCGGAATATGGCAAGGATGGCCTGCTTCACCCAGGTAATGGCCTGCCAGTTGCCATTACTGTCTTTTTCAGCACTGGCTAAACGGCCGCTTTCCAGCAAATCCAGTAATTTGTCAGCAGCCAGGGCAAAGTTGGATTCAGAGTCCGAAGCTGCCACTGTAGCTGAGCTTGCAGAATCTGGCGAAGCCATAGAATCGAACTGGCTTTTCAGTTTCTGAATTAAATCATCCGGTAAACTGTAATCGGTGTAATTGAAGCTGGTCATACTGCCACCCTGACTTGCGCAGCCTGTACTGTACTAAAGTCAGCCAGTAGCTGCTGCAATAATTCTCTAGTTGATAAACTGGCTTCGCTTAAAGGCAACCGGACACCTGCACTGCAAATACCCAATAGTTCCAGTGCAGCTTTTAGCGGACCGGGATTGCTTTCCACGAACAGGGCATCCATCAAGGGCAGTAATTGCTGATGCAGTAAACGTGCGCCTAACATATCTCCATCGAGAGCGGCATGCACCATAGCGCTTACTTTGCATGGAAGCAGGTTGCCAATTACTGAAACGAGGCCTTGTGCTCCCAGGGCTATCGAAGGAAAAGCCAGATTATCGTCTCCGGCCAATAGCGTTTTACCCGCTGGAAGGGTCGAAGCAATTCTGGCTATTTGAATTATATTGCCGGAAGATTCTTTAAGTGACACTACCTGCGGTATACTTAAAAGCTGCAGGGCTAAATCGGGGCCCAAATTGATTCCGGTACGCCCAGGAACATTGTAGGCAATGATGGGAAGATCCGGAAGTGCTGAGGCCAACGCGTTATAATGGCCAAGCATCCCCGTGGGCCCGGGCTTATTATAATAGGGAGTGACCACTAAAACCGCATCAGCTCCGGCATTAGCAGCCTGTTGTGATAATTCTATAGCCTGCACAGTAGAGTTATGGCCGGTGCCAACCACGATCGGGCAGTTTCCACAGACGGTTTTTACAGCCTGGATACACAAGCTTCTTTCTTCTGCTGTAATAGTTGCGGCCTCTCCAGTAGAGCCGAGCAGTACAATAAAATCGGCACCGCCTCGGACTACATGCCGTACCAGGTTTTTTAGTGCGGGTATATCGAGCGACGGAGCAAGCGAGTTGCCTGAACAAGTTTCCATAAACGGAGTAGCCAATGCTACTCCAAGACCACTGAATTGGCGAAAAGTCATCTGTCGTCTCCTTGTGAATCAAATAAATCTACGAAGTTAGCTGCTACACAATCATCAAACGTGTAAAAGCCTTTTTTACCGTGCAGCCATTTAATGGCAAGCACGGCTCCTTTCGCAAAAACATTCCTTGATTCGACTTGATGCGAAATCATGATGGTTTCATCAGTGGTCTGCAGCATCAGCTCATGCAATCCTAGGCAGAACCCCAGACGTGAGGATGATATATGAATTTTAGATTTCTCCGGAACAGCTCTGGTCCAGCCGCATATATCCGGATTACCGGAACGCAGGGCATCAGCAAGCAGCAGCGCTGTACCGCTTGGTATATCTTTCTTGCCGGAATGATGCCGCTCGTGTATTGCCAATTCGGCACCAAGACGATAGGCGAAGCGCCCAAACAATAAGGCCATACGCCGCATAAACGCCATCGACAATGACAGATTTGGAGCAATCATCAGCGCACCGCTTGCAGCTGTGTTATCAGTGCTGGAAAACCAGGTCTGCAGTAAATCCTGTGGCCAACCGGTTGCGGCGACAATCAAGGGAATATTTCTTTGCATGCACCAATGTACATGAGACGCGACAGCCTCTGAACTGCTGGCGTCCAGGGCAACATCAACCGGCGAATATTCATGTTCAGCGGTGCCGACAGACCAGGCCAGGGTCAGATCCGGCTCGGCTTCTATTGCCGTGGCAAGCACCTGGCCGAGTCTGCCGCGACCAAAAATTCCGACTGTCAACATAAGGCACTCGATTCTGACTGACCGAAAAAAGCGGCATGAAGCTTTTGCTGAGCTTCTGCAGCCTGATCAGCATGAACAACCAGGCCGAGATTTATCCGGCCCGCACCATAACTGATCATTTCGATGTTAATGCCATCCAGTGCATTAAAAACTTTGGAAGCTACACCGCAAGTTTGCGGCATCGCACTGCCGACCAGTGAAACAAGTGCTCTTCCGGTCCGGCACTCGATCTGCCCCCACTCTGACAAGTCTTTGATAACCGCATCCAGATTTATGCCATCATCAACAGTTGCAGATACACTTATTTCAGAACTGGCTATTACATCAACACTTATGTGATGCCGGTAGAATACCTCGAAAATCCGATAAAGAAATCCTAATCCACCTAACATGCGTGGCGTCTGGATGGTAATAACCGTTAACCCACTCTGGCAGGCGATGGCGGTAACCGGTTGAACTGAGACATGATCAGGGCTGATCAGGGTTATTTGGGAACCAGGCTTTAAGCTATTGCGCACTGAAAGCGGAACCTTGCTGTCTATGGCTGGTAAAATGGTTGCAGGGTGTAAAACTTTTGCGCCGAACGCGGCCAGTTCCGCGGCTTCATCATACGATAAATGTCGGACTGGCCGGGCATTTGCCACAACCCGCGGATCGCCAGTAAGAACCCCGTCAACATCGGTCCATATCTGTATTTCCCGGGCCAGCAAAGCGGCTCCCAGCAGGCTGGCGCTATAATCCGAGCCCCCTCGTCCAAGTGTTATAGTCTTGCCTTCAGCATCGCTGCCGATGAAGCCCTGTGTTATTATAATTGCTGAATCATCAAAGAGCGTTCCAATTCTACAAAGAGCCTCTTTTCTGATGGCACTAGCATCAGGCCGGACTAGTGGCCCACTATTCTGATACAGTATTGAAGGCTGATGAACCCGCATTACCGGACGAATGTCAAACCAGCAAACGGACATGAACAGGGCCAGCAAACGGCTGGACAGCAACTCTCCCTGACTTAGCAGCAGGTCCGCGGCATGGCGGGGCAGATTGCCAAGCAGGGCAGCTCCCTGCAGTATTTTTGCAGCCAGGGTCTGCACATCATTAAGATACTCAATAAAATATTTATAACTTTCCTGATCAAGCAGCGCATTGGCTGTTTTCTTGTGCGATTCTGCCAGCTGACTAAATTTCAGTAAGGCTTCATCAGACTGGCCACTAGCTGCCAGAGAGCCGCAAGCCAGCAGGGTATCAGTAGTTCCAGACATCGCAGAGCAAATTACCAGAATTTTCCCGGCAGCAGGAGGAAGTTTTGTCAATTGCTCCCGTATCAACTGTGCGGCACTGCGGAAACGATCCGGGGCACCTAATGAGGTACCACCGAATTTCATGATAATCAAATCGGTAAGAACTGGCTGGCTGGAGGCGGAGACTATGCGCTCTGGAGCTTTGGCTGGGCGTTCACTACCGGTGCAGTCCTGCACGGCAGCAAATGCGGGATACGAAGACGTGAAACGCTGGAACTCTGTTTGCAGATTGTTCCCTTGTTCCACGGATCGAAGGTGGTTCATGGTACCTCCAATCCGATGGAGCTTCCAAGAAACCGAACCACATCCCAGTGGGTATACGGATAGAGAAATCCGTAGGGAGAGTCGATTCCGCTGGCACTCCGCAGGCATATAGCCTGCGACAGCCGCCGGGTATTAGCCCGGACGTCCAGGAATACCGGCTTGTGCATGCCGGTAAACCTTCGGCGATTCTCCCCTTTTGCACGGGATCATAAGGCGCACTGCCCTACCCCTTGCTACTCTTGGGAATCGCTCCTCCAATCGGTTATTCGCACACTATCATTGATTAAAAGATAATGCAAGCTGTTTTTGCTAGATTTAATGACATTATTGTAATTTTTAACCAGGACCGGCTAATCAAACAGCCAGGCATATTGCATTCTGCCTGCCAATAGGGTATAAAAACGCATGCAAGATACGAATGACCGCCTGGTCAAGAGCCTTTTTCGTCCTATTGTCAGGAAACTGGACGATCCACGCCTGGCTGCATACCATTCCTATATCGATACTGAAGCGGCGGAAATTGCATGTGGCCAGAGCCTGCCATTTGCAGTGTCTCCACAGCTTCTGAACATCGCCTCTGCCGATCCGGCGGATCCAGTACTGCGGCAGTTTATTCCGGACCGCCAGGAACTGATTCATCTAAAAACAGAAGCCCCAGACCCACTGGGAG
>JAHIWF010000107.1 GCA_018815555.1 Spirochaetota bacterium
ACGGGCAGTGTTGGTAACTAACTGTTATAAGGCAAACGAAGGCAAGGTTTCGGTTCCGGTGCTGCGTGCGCTGGCCTTCAAGGAACTGTGCGAAAAAAAAGCCATATATCTGGGTGACGACGAGCTGATCGTCGGCGAGCGCGGTCCTGCGCCCAAGGCTGTTTCCACTTATCCGGAACTTACCTGCCACAGCGAGGAAGACCTGCAAATCCTACGCAGCCGGCCGATGACCCGCTATGCGGTTAGTGACGAAACGATAACTTGTTACCGCGAGCAGCTTATTCCTTACTGGCGCGGCCGCTCCATCCGCGACCGGGCTTTTGCCGGCTTGCCGGAAGAATGGCAAACCCTGTACCAGGCCGGGCTGTTCACCGAATTCATGGAACAGCGCGCACCGGGCCATACCGCCATGGACGGCCTGCTGTACCGCTGCGGCTTGCGCGAGCTTAAAGAGCAGGCCAGGCAGAGTCTGGCCGGGGCCGGCAGCCAGGCACAGCGTGACGAACTTGAAGCCATGATCATCAGCTGTGATGCGGCTATCAGCTTTGCCCAGCGCCATGCCGAACTGGCCGAGAGCAAAGCCGCCACTGAAACCCGGCCGGAACGCAAACAGGAACTGGCCAAGATAGCCGAAGTTTGCCGGCGGGTGCCGGCCGAAGCGCCGCGCGATTTTCATGAAGCCGTGCAGGCTTACTGGTTTGTACATCTGGGCACCATTACCGAGCTGAACGGCTGGGATGCGATGAGTCCCGGCCACTTCGACCAGCATCTTGCGCCTTTCTATTCCGCCGGTCTGGCAGCTGGTACTCTTACCCGCGAGCAGGCCAAAGAACTGCTTTCGGCCTTCTGGATCAAGGTCAACAATACACCGGCGCCGCCCAAGGTTGGTGTGACCGCCGCTGAATCGGGCACCTACAACGATTTTACCAACATTAATATGGGCGGGCTTCTAGCTGACGGTCTGGATGGTTCCAGCGAGGTAAGCCTGATCATGCTGGAGCTGCTGAACGAGCTGCGCCTTTTGCAGCCTCAGGCCAATTTGCAGGTTTCCAGTCGCATGCCGGACCATGTGCTGGAAGCTGCCTGCCGGGTGGCCAGGGAAGGCGCGGGCTATCCGTCGTTTTTTAATGCCGACGAGGTAGTGCTGAGCCAGACCGCAATGGGCAAAACGTTGGCTGATGCCCGTGAAGGCGGCACCAGCGGCTGTGTTGAAACCGGTTGCTTCGGCAAAGAAGCCTACCTACTGCACGGCTACCTGAATGGTCCTAAACTGCTGCTGCTGGCGCTTAACGACGGCCGCGATCCGGCCAGCGGGCAGCAGCTGGGACCGCATTCCGGCGAGCTTGCAGCATTGACTAGTTTTGAGTCTGTGTACCGGGCCTGGGAGCAGCAGCTGGCCTATGTCGTGGACTGGAAAGTACGGGTAGACAATACCCTGGCCGCTTATTACGGAGAACTGACTCCGGCCCCGTTTTTGTCGCTGTACATTGCTGATTGCATTAAGAATGGTAAAGACTATTATTGCGGCGGCGCGCGTTACAATACCGACTACATCCAGTGTGTGGGTCTGGGTACGCTGGCTGATTCTTTTTCAGTGATCAGAACCCAGGTGTTCGGTTCCGGCAATGTTACACTGCAGGGGCTGTTAACCTGCCTGCAGGCCGATTGGCAGGGCAAGGAGGGGCAGTGGCTGCAGGCGATGGCCCACAACAAAACCGCCCGTTTTGGTAACGATGACGATAATGCAGATCAGTTGGCCCGGCGGGTGTTTGACAGTTTTATTTCTGCTATCGAAGGCCGTACCTCCTGGCGGGGCGGAATCTATCATGCCGACTTCCTGTCCACTACCTGCCATGTTTATTTCGGCAAAAAGACGGCAGCCACTCCGGACGGACGCCAGGCAGGGACGCCGCTTTCGGACGGTACCAGCCCGGCGCATGGAGCCGACCGGAAAGGTCCTACTGCCGTCATGAACAGCCTGGGCAAACTGGATCAGGCCCGCAGCGGTGGTACCTTGCTTAACCAGCGCTTCAGTCCAGGAGCCCTGAGCGGCGACGAAGGTCCGCGCAAGCTGGCCAGCCTTATCCGCGGCTACTTTAAACAGGGTGGTCATCATGCACAATTTAATGTGGTGGACGAAGCCACCCTGCGCGCCGCCAAGGCCCGGCCGGAGGATTACCGCAACTTGCTGGTACGGGTAGCCGGATACTCGGACTACTTTGTGGATCTGGACGAAGCCCATCAGAACGAGATAATTGCCCGAACGGCCCATGAGTAGCTACCAGCCGGAACCCTGGTCGCAGGGCTGTCGTGGCGAGTTTCAGGCCTGGGGTCTGACCCTGGCAAACCAATGTGGCTGTGATGTCATTTACACAAAATTCGTTATGAGCTCAGTTTAAATCATTAAAAAAGAATGTAACATCATCAATATGTGCCTCTTCCCCTTTTTCAGCTATATATAATTTACAAGCACCTATATTTGATCTTTCAGTAAACAAGAAAAATCTACATATTCCACTCAATCTACATATAATTTTTATTGTTTTTACTAACTCAGTCCCAATTCCTTTTTTCTGGAATTCACTTAAAACTGCAATTTCATGAATATATACCATATTACCTTTGCTATTTAATCTATTCATTTCATATCCATATGCAAAGCCAATAATTCTATTTTCATAAATACATGCAATAAGCCAATTCATATTATTTGATAGAAATAATCTAGCATTCTCAAATTTTACAAGTCCTTCTCTAAAATCATCTTCCATTTTTAAAACTTTGTCTAAATCATTTATATTTAGTTTTCTAAAAGTGCATTCATTGATCATATAATTTCCTTTCAATTAATTACTGCTTTTATTGCAAAAAAAGTTTTTTTGAATGATATAAGCCCAAGTTCATTCAGTAGGATTTGACGATTTTAGTGGAATTATTTCCACAAGTAAATAGTATATCATAACTGTCAAGTTAATCGATTGCTTTGTAGATAAAATACATCATAAACCGCAGTGCATCAATAGCTCTGGTTCATGATAGGCTGTATAAAGGGAGGGATCTACGCAAAACATCATTACATGAATATATTTTCGACCTAGTTAAGAATATCAAAAAAACACTGGTTTCAGATGATACGATAATATGTTTTTAAGCCGAAGGACATAGGCATTATTTCGATGTTTTATAAAAACCATCACGGGAGTCTTGCTTATAGTGAGCGATAATGGCCATGGTATACCGGATGAAGCCATGATAGCAAAGTCAGAATCTTTAGGCGTGATCTTGATAAATGCCTTGGCCTCTCAGCTGGAGGCTACAATGACCCCTGAACCGCAGCAGGGTACTGCTTACATTTAAATTTTCCGTTGGAGTAGGATCATTATTAATGACAGCTGGCTATAAGAGCCTGCTTTTCCATCAAGCCATATAGCATTGTTGGACTCCTTTTATCAGCTTGATTTATTTTAATTTTTGGGCTTGACATAAGTGTGGAACTGTAGCATATTAATAATGCACGCGTTCATTATTAATATTTCAATAATAGCTGGAGGGGCCTTTGCAAATACTTAAAGAAGAATTAAGACAGAAGATATTACACACAGCAATTAAAGAATTTTTAAGCCAAGGATATGAGGCGGCGTCGCTAAGGAAAATTGCCGGTATTTGCGACATTGCGCCGGGTTCAATTTATAATTATTATCCTAGCAAGGCTGATCTCTATTTAAATGTCACACTTTCTTTTGATGAAGAACGAATGAACCGTATCTTGTCCGCTATGCAAAGTGGAAAAACACTTGCCGAAAAGATTCTGAATTATTGCTATGCCTACTATGATTATGTAAAAGAACATACCGAAAAATTTCGCTTATTTATGCATTATGAATTGCACGGATTGAACGAAAATGAAATTTCGGAAAAGACTAAAGAAAAACTTGAGCAAATTAAAACCAAGAATGTTTTGCCATTTGCTGAAGTGTTCTCGGCCGGTGTAAAAGAGGGAGCTATTTCATCGGATCTAAACTATGAAACATTTATTGTCGGTTTTACTATGTCGGTGCGTATTGCTTTAAATGAAGTACTGGTGCTCCGCTATCAGGATGAATCCTTTTTTAAGCAGTACATACAAATGCTAATATTTGGAATAATTAAATGATTATGTTTATACAATTTTTCTGGAGGTATTGCATGAAAACTATATTTATATTACTAGGAGTTAGTATTATGTCATTGACTATATCAGCTGAAGTATCGGCCGAAGTGGAATTAAATGGACCAGAAGGTGTTGCCTTCTGGTCGGAACAAAACTGTTACTATGTTACTGATGCTAAAGAAGGACTTGTATACCGCATCGATAAGGATAAAAGGCTAACCGTATTCAGTGATGCCTACAAAGGTGAAATATTAATGATGCCTTTGGTATTAAAGGATAAGCTGTATGTTACTGCCAATCTAAAGGGTAATGACGTCTTGTCTGGACACCTGCTTTGCTGGTCGCTGCTTGATGGCAGTCTGCTTTTCAGTAAAAAGATAGGCGGCATCAATGGCCTGGCCGGTATTGCTGCTGATACTGATGGTAAAAAAATATTTATGCTTTGCCAGCAGGGTGGTTTGTTTTCATATGACATCGCTTCCGGTACGCTGGATACTCTGCATGCAGTTTTAGCTGGTAACGGTTTGTGCTATCAGGAAAGTGACAATTCACTGATTATAGTTGCTTGGGGGAAGAAAATGCAGAAGTTCTATATTGATACTTATAAAATTGAATTATTAGCCCAAACCAAAGCCGCAAATTATACTAATATTGCTCGATATAAGGACTATTTTGTACTTTCGTTATGGAATAATAGTATTTTTCTGGTAAACAGCCAGTTTACGGAACGTACAGCTATTACCACAATGCCTTTGCGCAATCCGGTTGGGCTATGTGTCAATGAAAGCGCAAACGAATTCATCATTTGCAATTATGCGGATGGAAAGCAGGGCAGTCTGCAGGTTTATAATCTACAAAAAATACTTGCTTGTTATGCAGTTGCCGATACTATGCTCGGGAAATCATTGCCTGGTTATATCCGGTGATGATACTTGAATAAATAAAGGAGGAAATCTTTTGAAAATACCACTTGTATTCAGTGTTTTTATTATTACAGCTATGTTTATATCAGCTATGCCCGGTTTTGCTCAAAATACAACCGGCAATAGTTCAGCCTTTCCGCTAATGATAAAGGTCGAGACGGGCAGTTTTATTATGGGCTCGGATGAAGGAACTGTATATGAAAGTCCTGCTCATCAAGTGCACATATCATCAGCTTTTATGATTGCCGCTTATAAAATCACCTATGCTGAGTACGATGACTTTTGCATTGCAACTAAGCGCGGTCTAGTCGCGGCTCGTGGACAGGGGAGAGGGAAGTTGCCGGTCAGTAATGTTACCTGGCATGATGCTGTTGCCTACTGCAATTGGCTATCGCAAAAGCATGATTTTGCCCCCTGTTATACTGGACGGGGACGTCAGGTTGTCTGTGATTTTTCTGCGAATGGTTATCGTTTGCCCACCGAAGCCGAATGGGAATATGCCGCTTTAGGAGGCCATCTGATAGGCAGCGGACTGGAGGGAAGTAGTGGCTTATACGGTGGTTTTAACAACCCGGATGACGCCCTGTGGTGCGCGGAAAATTCTAACAACCTAATGTACGCAATAGGTTTAAAAAAACCAAATGCTCTTGGTTTATATGAAATGGGTGGAAATATTTTTGAGTGGTGTTGGGATTGGTTTTCGAGGGATTACTACACTGTCTCACCAATTGAAGATCCGCGGGGGCCACCACCGCCAACTACCAGCAATCAGTTTTTTTGGGAAAAGGTGCGTCGTGGTGGTTCCTGGCGGGAATCCGCTGACCACTGTCGGGTATTCAGCCGCAGCCAGGATGGCATAAACATGGTGGGTGATAACTGCTTCCGATTAGTTAGGACTGAAAGCTTTGAAGATTATTAGTATTGGCTATGCGCGATAAGCGGCGGCACTTTGTTAAGACGTATTTTTAGCCATTCTATTTTGCCATAATTCGTTAGATGGTGCCGTTTTTAAAGATATAGCTCAAAGGCCTGTTGGATTATTGCGAATATATCTTCACTTTCATTTTTTTGTAACGCCTAAATATTCTGGATCATCAAGTAATTTTTGACCAAATTCTTCGGGCATGGCAATATCCTATTGACGGCCGAATTACTTCTCCAGGCTTTTACTTGGGGTTATAAAATCATCGAGCTTGTTTATAGGCATAGTTTAAAATATTATGTAATTTTTCTATAACGTACTGCGGATATGCGAAATGGGGCAGGCTATTTTGTATACCCGCTGTTATACGCTTTTTCTCTTCCATTCTAATCCTCACAATTGATTCCTAGAAAAGATACATCTTTTCACTTTCTACCTACTTTCCGGGCTAAAACAAAAAGAGAATCATTTGGCTCAAATTCTTCGTAAACTATCTCTTCTAAAATTTTGTAATTCTTTTCAATTATTTCCGTCAAGCGGTCCTTGTTATGGCAAAATGCTCGCACGTCATCCTGCTCAAAAACTGAATCACCAATCCAGAATGAATGAATTATGATTCCACTTTCTCTAAGCAGCTCATGCTGGCGACATAAGGCCGATTCAACTAAGTCTATCTCAAAATATTGATAAACCTTACACGAGTATATCGCATCAAATTTTTTATCAATATCAAGCTTTACAGCATCTAAAATAGTAAAAACGCCATTATCAAAACGCTTCTTTGCTCTCTTTATAAATTCACTGGAGTAATCACTGCCCGTTACTTTGTAGTCCTTTGACAGCCAATTAGAATCAATCCCTGGACCCATTCCAATTTCAAGCATCTCGGCATTTGCCGGCAAGTGTTTTTTGATTAGGTTCGCAAACTGCGAATTATCATAGCCCTGACACATCTCAATATATTCTTCAACGCCTTTGGGCTGTTTCATAAATTCTCACAAAATGGTAAAGTACCTTAATCGCCAATTTCTTTTTCTATTAGTTTATTTCCACAATATGGCCAAAATGCAAATTTCATTTGTATTCTCTTTTTTCTTCTGAATTAGAAGTTTTACTATAAATAGTTGTTCCTAGCAATTAATTCTCATTTTATTATACGCGAAGCGTCTACCTAACATTCGGTTGAGCTGCGAGCGGACATGACCCGCGAGCCCGCTCGAACCGGTTGTTAGGTTGCGCCAGTCCACATTTTGCGCTTTTTTCCATGTTGCAAGCTAATGATCGTTTTCCTGCGTATGTATAGATATGGGAACCTATATTCCCCATCGCGACGGAATAATTCAGTTCACGGGCTGTGCAGACTGGTCGAAAGGTGTTGCCCGAATGCGGCAGTAGTCGCGTGCCGAGAGGAATGGATTGATGCAGCTGCTTTTGCAGGCGGTGGCATCCACTGCTAAGATTGTGGTAAATCGTACTTCAGGCCCTCTTCGAGCAAGGTTTTTTATCTTTGCCCATCCTGCGACCAAAAACGCCGCCATTACTATGGCGCCCTTTCTCTATGCTGAATACTTAGTCGCGGACTTACTTTTAGATCTACCGCATCGGCAATTTGTGTTTACGATTCTCAAATACCAAATCGTGGACTAAAGCTACGATTCGGGACGCGGTTCAAGCCGACACACTTAGCGCAGCTTAACCGCGTCGGCCGTATTTTAAATCTGATAAATGATTGTGTAGAAAGATGGGCTTATTCATGGTTTTTGTCACAGAACTAGAAATCGCAAGACTCAACCTGTCCTAAAATCAAAGAGCCTGCTTGTTTAAGGCAAGCTCTTTGATTTTAGAGTTGTTTCTTTAGCCCGGCCGAGCCCAGTTCTTCGAGCATGTCCGGATCGATGCCGTGGATACGCAGCTCGATCAATTGCTGGAGTTCCAGCCCTTCGCCAAACTTCTCGCGCATTTTGCGGATGAAGTGCGGCGAAACATGGTGGATGGTCGTTTCGACCAGTTCGTCCACACTAAGCTCGCTGAAGCCCAACTCGACCAGTTCGCGCACAAAACGCGGCTGGACGTTGTGATTGCGCAGTTCGACGATCTCGTCCACTTCAAGGTTGCCCAGCCCGGCCTCGCGCAGTTCGGTCAGGTAGCGGACGGTGACATTGTGGTTGCTCAACTCAACCACTTCGTCGATATCCAGTTTGGTCAGGCCAAAACTGCGCAACTCCTCGAGAAACTCCGGCGAGACGCTGTGGTTCGAGAGCTCTATCAGGTCATCCATATCCAGGTCGCTGAAGCCCAGGGCACGCATTTGAGCCAGGAATTTTGGTGAAACATTGTGGTTCGAAAGCTCCACCAGGTTATCCACATCCAGGTCTTTCAGGCCCAGATCGCGCATCTCGGCGATGAATTTCGGCGATACATTGTGGTTGCTTAATTCCACCAGCTCATCGGTGTCCAGTTTGTCAAACCCGAGATTGCGCAACTCGGCGACCAGCTTTGGCGAAACATCGTGGTTTGAAAGTTCAACCAGTTCATCTACGTCCAGGTCAGTGAAGCCCAACTCGCGCAGCTCGGCGATGTATTTCGGTGAAATGTCGTTATCGCGCAGCTCGGCCAGTTCGTCCACATCCAGGTCTTTCATCCCGGCAGCGCGCAGTTCAGCCACATATTTGGGAGAAACATCGTGGTTGGTCAACTCGAGGATATCGTCGATATCATCGATGCCCAGTTCGCGCAGTTCGCGCACAAAGATCGGCGTTATGTTGCGCACGCGCAGGTCGATCCACTGACCGAGACCGTCTGGCTCGATCCCCAGCGCCATCATTTCGCAGATATATTCGGGGGTGATCTTGTGAACCTGCATTTCCTGGATGTCGCTCAGAGTCAGGTGCTCGACACCCGCCTCGCGCAGCGCCGCGATCAGATCGTTCATGCTGGGCGATTTATTATTCCAGCCCCGGCCAGGCTGGATGGGCGGGGTCGGGGGCACCGGCGGGATGGGGGCTGTGGGATCGACCAGTAGATCGTTCTCACCGAATTCTGCCTCCGTTACGAAGCTGGCGTCCAGCGCCTTGAAGAGCTGCTCGCCCTGCTCGGCATTGATCTTGCCTTCAGCGATCATATCCAAAATCATCATGCGTTCTTTTTTGAGATCCATAAGTGCCTCCTTGCAGGTAAAAAGGTTGATCCGATAAATTAAAGTTTGCCCATTTGCGTGAGCAGGCGGGTGGCTTCCTCGACGGTGATCTTGCCGCTGCTCAATCGTGCGAGGATCTCCTGGCGTTGGCCGGAGGGGGAAACAGCCGGGGCGACATCAAAGCCCATTTCGGCGATGACCTCGTCCAACTGGCGGCGGATGGCCCAGTACGATTCGCCCATTTCGCGCTCCATTTCTTTGACGTTCCCGCGATTGCGGACGAAAGTCTCAAGGAATTTCAGGCTCTCATTCGACAGGCGCGAGAATGGGCTGAGTTCGAACCGTCCGACCACCCCGGTGCCACACGATGTACAGCCTAACTGGGTAACCACCAGCGGCGCAGAGCAACTCGGGCATTTCTGTGGAATATTGGTCATGGTTTTATCTCCGTTGCAAATATCTTAACACGATTTTTACTTTATGTCAAATATTTTTGTTTTTAATCAAAATATTTGATTAATAAACAAAATTCAGTTTCCCGAACTCGGAAATCCAATTATGCGTTGTTCATATGATACGTAATTCACTCAAACTGGTTCCCTTCAAGGATCGTAAGGGCGTTATCGAATCATTGAAACCTATTTACAAAGCGCCGAGCGAGCCTGCTGCCCGGGAAGCGCTTGAAGAGTTTGGCGAAAAATGGAACAAGAAATACCCGTTGATTTATCGATCATGGAATGCCAATTGGGATAATCTGACGCATTACCTTGGTTACACGGCGGATATCCGCAAGGTCATCTATACCACCACCGCTTTATGTCAATATAGTTGTCACACGTTCTTTTAAAAAAACTAGCTGGCAATCGCCTGCAAAGTTTCCAGTGAAGGGTTTACAACAACTTGCTGAGGATCGGGCAAGTCAGAACATTTTCGTGACCAGCGTTGCGGAT
>JAHIWF010000108.1 GCA_018815555.1 Spirochaetota bacterium
GTGTGCGATCCTGGGAACTCCAGGCTGGTGTGCTGACACCGCTTTTGATGATCTCTACAATCCGGAAGCTTCCGTCTTTCTGCCCTGAGCCAGCCTGAAAAGCTGCAATGGCTGCGCTGATGGCTGCGACCAGTTCGGCTCTGTCAGTATTTGGCTTTTCCGCTGCTGCGGTACTTGTGGTCGAGTTTGCTGCTGATGCCACTGCCGCTTTACGCGGTACAAACACCAATCTGAAAATTTCCAGTACAACCATCAATGAGACCAGGGCCAGAAATACGGTGCCAACACCGATTACTACTATTGTCCACATGCTTGTCATGATACCTGCCTTACACCGGAAGGTTGCCGTGCTTTTTAGCAGGGCGGGCTTCGCGCTTGCCGGCAAGCATGTTCAGTGCTGCGGCCAGACGGCTGCGGGTATCAGCCGGGTCAATTACATCGTCCACATAGCCGCGTACTGCAGCCTTGTAGGGATTGGCAAAATTATGCTTGTATTCATCAATTTTTTGCTTGCGCATGGCATCGGCATCGGCTGCTTCATCAATTTCCTTCTTGAAGATGATATTGGCTGCTCCATCCGGGCCCATGACCGCAATTTCGGCACTGGGCCAGGCAAAAACCTGATCAGCTCCGAGATGTCGCGAACACATGGCGATGTAAGCTCCACCATAGGCTTTGCGAACAATAACGGTCAGCTTGGGAACAGAAGCCTCCGAATAGGCATACAGCAACTTTGCACCGTGACGGATTACACCGGCATGTTCCTGGCCGACACCAGGCAGATAGCCGGCAGTATCGGTGAAGGTAACCAACGGAATGTTAAAGGCATCGCAAAAGCGGATAAAGCGGCTGGCTTTATCCGAGGCATTGATATCCAGCACACCGGCCATAATTTTTGGCTGGTTGGCAATAATGCCGACCGGTTTACCGCCAAGGCGGGCAAAACAGGTTACAATATTCTGGGCATATAAAGGCTGAATTTCAAAATAGTCACCATCGTCAAAGACCTGACTGATTACATCGCGGATATCGTAGGGCTTATTGGGCTGATCCGGTATCAGTGCAGCCACTTTTGGCAGATTGCGGTGAATGTCGTCACTTGTTTTGGCAACGGGCGGATCCTCTACATTGTTCTGCGGCAGGTAAGAAAGCAGCTTGCGGATGCCGGCCAGGGTTTCCTGCTCGGAATTGAACATGAGACTGGCTACGCCGGATATCTGACTGTGCACCAGTGCACCGCCGAGTGCTTCCGCTGTTACATCCTCGCGGGTTACAGCCTTAATAACCTGAGGCCCAGTAATGAACATGTTGGCCGATTTGTCGACCATGATGGTAAAATCGGTAAGGGCTGGTGAATAAACGGCACCACCAGCGCAGGGGCCCATGATCACTGATATTTGGGGAATGACACCGGAGGCCAGTGTATTGCGGTAAAAGATATCGCCATAACCGGACAGGGCGTCTACCCCCTCTTGGATACGTGCGCCGCCTGAGTCGTTGATGCCGATACAGGGGCAGCCTATCTTCATGGCCAGGTCCATGGCCTTGCAGATCTTGGCTGCGTGCATCTCACCCAGCGAACCACCGACAACTGTAAAATCCTGGGCAAATACTGTAATCATACGGCCGGCAACAGTACCGTATCCGATGACAACACCTTCGCCGGGGGCTTCAGTTTTGTCCATTCCCAGGTCTACAGCGCGGTGTTCGACAAAGGCGTCAACTTCGGTGAAGCTGCCTTCGTCCAGTAGGGTTTCTATGCGCTCGCGCGCTGTCATTTTGCCTTTGGCATGTTGGGCTTCTACGCGTTTTGGTCCGCCGCCAGCCATTATACGATCACGCCGCTGCTTGAGTTCTTTCAGTTTTTCGTCCATCCAGTTACTCCATATAAAAAAGTAGTAGAGCCTTGCGATCGACGATACGAAACGCCGGCTGCACCTGTCATTACTATCCAAAAATTATTGTACCATGTCATTCTGATGATGTTAAGATGGTTACGACAATAATTAGCTATTTGTCAATGCTGCGAATATAAGATTGAGTACTCAGTCACGCTGGCAGAGCTCGATAAGCACGCCATTGGTAGATTTGGGATGCAAGAAGGCAATTTTTGCCCCACCGGCACCGTAGCGCGGCTTTTCGTCAATAAGGCGTACGCCTTTGCTGCGCAGCTCTTCGAGTGCGTCTGCGATATTATCAACCTTAAAGGCGATGTGCTGTATACCCTGGCCCTTGCTTTCGATGAATTTGGCAATGGGACCATCGGCTTCGGTTGACTCGAGCAGCTCAATTTCGGTGTCCCCTACCGGCAGAAAGGCGACCCGAACCTTCTGATCCGCAACTGTTTCCGTGCCATGCAGCTTAAGGCCGAGGATGTCGGTATAAACCTTAAGTGTTTCATCGAGGTTGGCTACTGCAATACCAATATGGTCTATTTTTCCTGTCATTCTGTTCTCCTTATTGTTACTAAAGCTTAATCAGATACAAGCCGTAATCCGGCAGCAATAATGCCTTCCTGAACTTGTGCGAGCGCCTGATAGTAATCGGTATCTTTATGCAATACGGCTTCGGCTGCATTAGCCAGTTGGCTATGCGCATTAGCATTATCCAGCCAGCCCAGAAGATTGTCAGCTACGGCGTTGCGTAACTCCCACATGGTATTTTCATGGCGATGTTTGAGCAGCCATTCAGTGTCAGAAAGCATGGCATGATGTGCCAATATCTCGTCTACCAGAACGCTCACACCTTCGCCCTGTTCAGCTATAGTGAGCAGTACCGGTGGTATTCGTAAAGCTCCGCCATGCGGATCTTCCTGCACATTCTCGCCCCTTAACCTGGCTTGCTGTACTGTATGCTCGTACACAGCCTTGTAGAGGCCGGAGAAGCGGGTATTTGCACCGTTCATGATGGCTGTTTCCATCATGGCACGGGTTTCCCGCACTACCCGCTCCGCGCCGTCCCGATCGGCTTTGTTAACACAGAAAATATCGCCGATTTCCATGACGCCGGCCTTAATGGCCTGTATGTCATCACCAAGACCCGGAACTGCAACGAGGACTACGGTGTCGGCGCAGCGTACGATATCGATTTCACTCTGGCCGACGCCGACTGTTTCAATAATCACTGTATCATAAGCGGCGGCATCCAAAGCCCGCACTGTTTCGGCGGCCGCCCGGGATAAACCGCCCAGGTGACCCCGGCTGGCCAGGCTGCGTATAAAAACACCCTCATCGGTGGCATGGCGCATCATGCGGATTCGGTCGCCCAGGATTGCTCCGCCGGTAAACGGACTGGAAGGGTCTATGGCGACAACTGCTACTCTTCGGCCACGATTGCGTAACTCGCCAATGATTTTATCAGTTAAGGTACTCTTGCCGGAACCGGGCGGGCCTGTGATGCCGACTACATGAGCCTTGCCTGTTTTATCATGTAGTGCCTTGAGTACCTCAATACGTGCCGGATCCTGCCGCTCGATCATAGTGATCAATCTGGCTAGATGTCGAGGATTATCGAGTATATTCAAGGCCATACGTTCCGACATGAAGCAATCCCGTCAGGCTTTCCGCTTCAGATTATTTTTAATGAATTCAATGGTTGTACCAGTTGCGGTGCCAGGGGTAAAAATTTCGGCAATGCCGGCAGCTTTCAGCCCCGGGATATCTTCGTCGGGTATTACTCCGCCGCCTATTACCAGCACATCATCCATGTTTTTTTCACGCAATAATTCCATTACCCGCGGAAACAGGTGATTGTGGGCACCGGAGAGAATACTCATAGCCACCACATCCACGTCTTCCTGGAGAGCGGCATTGACGATCTGCTCGGGAGTCTGACGCAGACCAGTATAGATCACTTCCATTCCGGCATCACGAAAAGCGCGGGCCACTACTTTAGCACCCCTATCATGACCATCAAGTCCGGGTTTGGCTACCAATACACGAATTTTCTGTTCCATCATGGGCTCCTGTTAAAGTATGACTTTCTGCTGATATTCACCAAAAATGCCACGTAAAATATCACAAATTTCGCCAAGAGTGGCATAACAGCGCACGGCATCGAGAATTAGCGGCATCAGGTTATCATTGCCCTGTGCTGCTTTTTCCAAAGTGACCAAACTGTTTTTTACAGCGGCATTATCCCGTTTAGCGCGCAGCTCGCGCAGTTTTTGCGACTGCTGCTCTCCGACTATAGGATCAACTTTGAGCAATCCGGTTGGAGGGGCTTCTTTGATCTGGAATTTGTTCATGCCCACAACGACCCGCTCGCCGGACTCTATATCCATCTGGTAGGAGTAGGCGGCATCCTGGATCTCCTGCTGGACATAACCGCGTTCGATGGCCTTAACCGCACCGCCCATTGAATCGATCCTGGCAATGTATTCAAGCGCTTCTTTTTCGATACGGTCAGTCATGCTCTCCACATAGTAGGAGCCAGCCAGCGGATCGATGGTTTCGGTGGCACCGGATTCGTAGGCGACAATCTGCTGGGTACGCAGGGCTATGCGTACCGAAGCTTCGGTTGGCAAAGCCAGAGCTTCATCCTTGGAGTTGGTATGCAGAGACTGGGTACCGCCAAGCACGGCAGCCAGGGTCTGGATTGCCACACGAACGATATTGTTGTCCGGCTGCTGGGCTGTAAGCGTGGAGCCTCCAGTCTGGGTATGGAAACGCAGCATCAGGCTCTTGGGATTACTGGCCTTAAAACGATTTTTCATGATTGACGCCCAAACGCGGCGGGCTGCCCGGAATTTTGCGACCTCTTCGAAAAGGTCATTATGCGAATTGAAGAAGAAAGAGAGGCGTGGTGCAAAGTCGTCAACACTGAGTCCGGCTTTGATAGCCGCATCTACATAAGCGATGCCGTCAGCCAGGGTAAAGGCTACTTCCTGCGAAGCAGTGGAACCGGCTTCGCGGATGTGATAACCGGAAATGGAAATAGTATTCCAGTTTGGGACATCTTTCGAGCAGTATGCAAAAATGTCGGTAATAAGCCGCATGGAAGGTTCTGGCGGGAAAATATAGGTGCCGCGGGCAACATACTCTTTTAGAATGTCGTTTTGGATGGTGCCATTAAGCTGTTCGGGTTTAACACCCTGTTTCTCGGCGACAGCAATGTACATGGCCAGAAGCACCGAAGCCGGAGCGTTGATGGTCATGGATGTGGAAACTTTATCCAACGGAATACCGTCGAACAGGATTTCCATGTCGGCCAGTGAATCTATGGCTACGCCGACCTTGCCGACTTCACCCTGGGATAAAGCATGATCAGAATCATAACCAATCTGGGTGGGCAGGTCGAAGGCTACCGAAAGACCGGTAGTCCCCTGGTCCAGCAGAAACTTGTAGCGTTTGTTGGATTCTTCGGCGGTAGAAAAACCGGCATACTGGCGCATGGTCCACAATCGACCGCGGTACATAGTGTTCTGTACACCACGGGTGTAGGGATATTCGCCGGGGAAACCGATTTTTTCTACATAATTAATGTCTTTTGTGTCGAGCGGGGTGTATAAGGTGTTTACCGGAGCATTTGATCCTGTAGTAAACATTTTTTTGCGTTCCGGGAACCGGGCGGCGGCTTTCTGCACGCCAGCCTCATAAGCAGTGTTGGCTTGCTGGATGGTTTCGATCTCGTTCATGGCAACTCCCTTGCATGATGATTCTATAAACAAAACCCGGTGTCTGGGCTGCAGACGCCGGGTCGGAAACTAGGCTGTAGCCTTGGCCGCTGCGGCCAGTTCGAAACCCTTACGTAGCGCGGAAAGGTTAAGATCTTCGGTTCCCTGTGGAACACGGTTTTTAACGGCCGTCTCCAACTTGCTCTGGCTAACGACACCGGAAATCCCGGCGAGGACACCTAATGCCACGATATTGGCTACTACTTTTTTACCGATTACCGTAGCTGCCGTATCTAGAATTGGGATGCGAACAGTGCGAGCTTTTATCTGCGGATCGGGCTCTACTGAAGCGTCTACGATGATAAGGCCCTTGCCCATCAATTTACCGTAACTTGTGTAAGCCTCGGTAGTAAGCGCAAGAAGATAATCCGGATCGGTGGCTTTGGGATAATCGATATCATCTTCGGAAATGACCACTTCGGCCTTACTGGCACCACCACGGGCTTCCGGACCATAACTCTGGGTTTGTACGGCATTCTTGTTGTCCAGAATCGCGCCTTCGGCCAATACGATACCAGCCAGTAGCAAGCCCTGTCCGCCAGAACCACTTAATCTGAATTCTGTGCGCATTCCCGTACTCCTCCCTGAAAATTATCAAACTTGCGTTGCAACTGGGCAACAAGCTGATCATAGTCAGCAGTAAATTCGCTATCCGGCTTATTGTACAATTCACCGATCATGAACTTGCCTTCGAGCTTTTCTGGTGCCATGGCCTTGGCTGCCTTGATATTGACTGCGCTTTCTTTAAACCAGTTCAGCATATCCACGGCGGTACCCAGCTTGTTTCGGCGGCCAAGATAGGTTGGGCATTGGGTTACTGCTTCGACAACCGAAAAACCTTTGTTGAGTAATGCTTTCTCAATCAGATCCTCTAGCAAGGTGGCATGGTAAGCGGTAGCGCGAGCTACATACGTGGCTCCGGCCGCAATAGCCAGGTTGGCCAAATCGAAACTGCGTTCCGAATTGCCGTAGGGTGCAGTAGTTCCGATCATTCCCTTCGGTGTCATCGGTGAGAATTGGCCTGAGGTCATTCCATAAATATTATTGTTCATGACAATGGTGGTTATGTCTATATTGCGGCGGGCCGCGTGAATGAAATGGTTTCCACCGATAGCCGTACAATCGCCGTCACCGGTCATCACTATTACTTTCAGGTTCGGGCGCGAATGTTTTACGCCAGTGGCAAAGGCCAATGCGCGACCGTGCGTAGTGTGTAGCGTGTCAAAATCAAGGTAGCCGGGGGCGCGGCTGGAACAACCGATCCCGGATACAACGACAACATTGCTGCGATCCAGATTCAGCCGGGCGATAGCACGAACCAGAGCGCCGGTAACAGTGCCATGGCCGCAGCCCGGACACCAGATGTGCGGCAGACGCTGCTCGCGGAAATATTTCATGCTCTCACTCATCGCTTGCCTCCCATGATGGCTTCGAGAACTTCTTCAGGCCGGAAAAGCTCGCCGTTCACCTTGGTGAGTGATTCTACTGGAGCACGGCAAGCAACAATCCGCTGAATTTCCAGTACCAGCTGGCCCATGTTCATTTCCGCCACGATGATGCGTTTTACTCGTTTGGATAATTCATCAAGTACGGTTTCCGGGAAAGGCCAGATTGTCTTCGGGCGGAACAGTCCGGCTTTAACACCTTTAGCGCGTGCCTGACGAACTGCCGAAAGCGAAGACATGGCACTGGAGCCAAAGGCAACAACCAGCACATCACAGTCATCGGTATTTTCGGTAAAATAATCACGAATATCCGGCTCAGCTTTTTCGACCTTGCGCATCAGACGTTTGATGGAAGCAGCGGCATTCTCTCCCTTATTGGACGGGAATCCGGTTTCGTCATGGAACAAACCGGTTACATGATAGCGGTATCCTTCGCCAAAACTAGCCATCAGCGGTACGCCGCCATCGGGATCGGCTTCGTATGGCTTGTAGCCCGTACGGGTTTCCGGTTTGCTCCGATTTACTATTTTGACGCTGGCAGGATCCGGCAATACCACTTTTTCTCGCATGTGACCAATTACTTCGTCAGTAAGGACGATAACCGGCACGCGATATTCTTCAGAAATATTGAAGGCTTTAATAGTAAGATCGAAGCATTCTTTAACATTACCCGGTGCCAGCACAACGACAGGGTGGTCGCCATGTGTACCCCAACGGGCCTGCATTACATCGCTCTGCGCGGGAGATGTAGGCATGCCGGTGGAGGGTCCCACCCGCTGAACATTGATGATGACGATAGGTACTTCAGTCAACGCAGCATAGCCGATATTTTCCTGCATGAGTGAAAATCCGGGCCCACTGGTAGCCGTCATGGCTTTACGCCCGGTAAGTGCGGCGCCGATGATGGCGGCTATGGATCCTATTTCGTCCTCCATCTGGATGAAGCGACCGCCGGTTTTTGGCAATTCAACTGCACACATTTCGGCAACTTCGGTAGACGGTGTAATTGGATAGCCGGCATAGAAATCCATTCCGGCGGTGAGTGCGCCCAAGGTACAAGCCTCGTTACCCTGCATAAGTTTGACATTAGTCATGCTCTGCCTCCGGTGATATGCCATAGTCGCGATGGGCGGCATCAATCCCGACAGATTCGGGCTTGCCGCGTTCATGTACCTCAATGGCAAAATCCGGGCAGCGCAGCTCGCAGAGCCGGCAGCCGATACAAAGGTTCGGTTGAACAACCGTGACCTTACCGTTTTTCAGGGCCAATACCTGTTTGGGACAGAATGCGACGCAAATATTGCATCCCTTGCACCAACGTTCCCGGATGACATGTTCGAAAGTTTTCTTCTGTTCGCTCATAACCCTACACTCGTTGATTTGTCCGTCCCGAACGGAGAGGCCGTCCAGTAACGAATCTTGACTCCAGCATATAATAGAATGAATACTATGTCAAAGGCCACTTGGCTTGATAATTGAAATTTGCATTTTAATTATTAAAATATCGAGACAATAGCGCGTTTTAAGTGCATTACTATATGGAACAAAACTTGCGGCTTTGGTATTATACCACTGTATTGGCTGGCAGTCAAAACAAGGATACAGTTTGACTGCATAAACAAGGGAGGCCGCATGGCTAGAACATTGAAAATTCGTGATCTTACCCTTCGTGACGGGCAGCAGTCGCAATTTGCCACCCGTATGACTCAGAATCAAGTTGACCGGGTATTACCCTTCTATAAAGATGCAGGCTTTTATGCAATGGAAGTCTGGGGCGGTGCAGTCCCGGATTCAGTCATGCGCTATCTTAATGAGAATCCCTGGAAGCGGCTGGAGAGCATTAAAAATGGGGTACAGGGGGCTTCGAAACTTACCGCATTGTCGCGGGGCCGCAATCTATTCGGCTACAACCCCTATCCGGATTCAGTGATCGAAGGCTTTTGCCGTAATTCTATACAATCCGGTATTGATATAATGCGAATTTTTGATGCCTTGAATGATACCGACAACATGACCAGTAGTATACGTTTTGTGAAAGAAAACGGTGGCTTGGCAGATTGTGCGGTCTGCTTTACCGTTGACCCCAAATTCAGCTGGCAGGAAAGGGTTTCTGCCCTGTTTAAGGGTCGCAAGATGCCGCATACCCTGTTTGACATTCCTTATTTTGTGCGCAAAGCCAAAACATTGGCAGCCCTGGGTGCAGACATAATAACCATAAAGGATATGGCCGGTTTGGTTGACCCCGCCACCTCGGCCACCCTCATCAAAGCTCTGAAAAACGAAGTAGCGCTGCCTATCAATCTTCATACTCACTGTACCCCCGGATACGGTGTTGCCAGTTTTCTAATGGCCATGGTAAACGGCGTTGATATTGTGGATACAGTAATCATGAACTTTTCCGGCGGACCGGCTGCTCCAGCCTATGAGATTATACAGCTCTTTGCCGACATACTTAAACTGGATACTGGTGTAGATCGCGCGGTAGTCGGCAATATTAACCGTGAACTGCGCAGCATTCGAGAAGAATTGGCCAAGTTTGACCAGTACAAACGCTTGCCGCCGGAAATTGACCTGAGCACGTACAGTATGCCATCAGATTTAGCGCAACTGTTTGCCGATGCCGCCGAGGCCGCTGTAGCCGGCAAGAGTGACACGGTTCTGACCCTCTGCCAGAAGATCGAAGCAGCCTTTAACTATCCGGAACCGGACAAGCTGGTACAGAATGCCCAGATACCGGGTGGCATGTACTCCAATATGCTGGCCCAACTGCAGGAATATAAACTGGAACAGCATGTAGACGAAGTACTGAAAATGGTGCCCCAGGTTCGCCTGGATGCCGGAATCCCGCCTTTGGTAACACCTACCAGCCAGATCGTTGGACAGCAGGCGGTTAACTGCATCGTCGATAAAACCCAAGGCAAAGCTTATTACAGCAGTGTTTCCAAAAATTTCATTGATCTGGTAAAGGGTTCGTACGGTAAGACCCCCTACCCGGTAGATCCGGCTTTCCGCCAAAAAATAGCCGGGGTCCGCGAAGAAACCCCCTATGACACCAGTAAATATAAACCACAACCAAATCCGGACTTGGCAGAATTTGGCGGAGCCCGCCTTGCTGCCGACGAAAAGGACCAGCTATTGCTGGAGCTGTTTCCCAGTATCGCCGAGAAATTCCTGCGTGGAGTCCGGGCTGTCGAGTACGCAGCCTGGCAAGAGGAACATGAAGTCAGGTATGTATACGAAGCTCCGGTATCAGTCTGGGAAGATGAGTTCTGGGAGCAGTTAAGCTTGAATGCCGGCTATGAGGCGTTATAGATAGTGAAGGCGCACAGATTATGGATCACTACGGCATTTTTTGGTGTAAATGCTATTCTGGCCATATTGCTCTATCTTCTGTTTGCGAGCCCTTCTTTAGAGCTTCAACCGAGCGCCGAACAACTGGAAAAGGCTCGAATTATTCTGGTGCTAATCATAGCTCCTTTTTTTATTCTGGATTTGCTGCTCATCAGTTCTTTTTTTAAAAACGGGTTCAACTATAAAAAGAAACTGTGATTACTGCATTTTTCAATTGGCGGGAATATAAAAAAACCGGTGCGACGCACCGGTTTTTTTAGCGGGCTGCAAGCAGCCCGCACCACTTTCTATACGATCAACCAGCAAGTCCGCTGTGACGCAGCAGGGGTTCGATACTAGGATCACGGCCACGGAAGGCCCGGAAATTCTCAGCCGCCGGACGGGAGCCGCCCATAGCCAGAACTTCATCCCAGAACTTTTTACCGGTTACCGGATTGGCACCACCGGCTTCTTCGAAGGCACTGTAGGCGTCGGCTGACAATACTTCAGCCCACTTGTAGCTGTAATAACCGGCTGCATAGCCTCCGGCAAAAATATGACTGAAACTGTTGGGAAAACGGTTGTATGCTGGATACGGCACAACGGCAACTTCCTTGCGCACTTCGTCGAGAAGTTTGAGCCAGTCACCGGTTTCGGCATCCAGGCTGGAATAGACCAGCATGTCAAAGATACCGAACTCAAGCTGACGGACCATGTCCATGCCGCTGAGGAAATTCTTGGCGGCATACATTTTGTCGAACAAGGTTTTGGGCAGCGCTTCGCCAGTGTCAACATGGGCACTCATCTTTTTGACCATGTCCCATTCCCAGCAGAAATTTTCCATGATCTGGCTGGGCAATTCTACCGCGTCCCACTCCACGCCGGAAATTCCGGATACCGGCAGCTCATCGATGCGGGTAAGCATGTGCTGCAGACCGTGGCCGAATTCGTGGAACAGGGTTGTAACTTGGTCATGGGTAAACAAGGCCGGTTTACCACCAACGGGCGGGCTGAAATTGCAGGTAAGATAAGCCACCGGTTTCTGGATTGACCCATCCTTCAGGATTCGCCTGCCGCGAGCATCATTCATCCAGGCACCGGAACGTTTGCCTTCACGGGCATACAGATCAAAATAGAACCCAGCGAAAACTTTGCCATCTTTTTTCATGTCAAAATAGCGGACATCCTTATGCCATACCGGAGCCTGTCCGGGAACAATATCGACGCCATACAGGGTTTTTACAACATTGAACAGACCTTCAATAGCCATGTTCTCCGGGAAATACTGCTTTACTTCCTGATCGGAAAAGTCATACAGAGCCTGACGCATTTTTTCACGTACATAGAAAACATCCCAGGCCTGCAGGGTATCGATGTTATATTTTTCTTTGGCAAAGGCAGCCAGATCATCAAACTCTTTACGGGCATAAGGCCGTGATTTGGCGGCCAGATCACGCAGGAACGACAATACCTGGTCGGGCGTATCGGCCATTTTAACTTCGACTGAGAGCTGAGCGTAATTTGAGAAACCGAGCAAAGCCGCTTTTTCTTTAGCCAGCTTGAGACGTTCCCGGATAAGTGGTGCATTATTGAAATTGGCAGGCTCAAACTCGGCAGCACGCTTCACATTGGCTTCGTATATCTGCTCGCGCAGTTTGCGGTTGTCACCATACTGGATAAGCGGAAAAAAGGAAGGGAACTGCAGGGTAATCTTGTAGCCCTCTTTGTTGTCTTTTGCGGCAGCTTCCTGGTACATGGTCATAACATCATCGGGAATACCGGCCAGTTCGGCTTTGTCTGTAACGAACAAGCTGAAGGCATCAGTGGCATCCAGGACGTTTTCACTAAATTTGGCTCCCAGTTCTGATAAACGCTGCTCGATATCGGCAAAGCGCTTCTTTTGATCTTCGGGCAGCTCTGCACCGGACAGCCGAAAATCACGCAGGGCCTTTTTTACGGTGCTTCGCCGGGCCAGCGTCCAGTTTGCAAAATCGGGGGATTCAGCCAGGGCCTTGTACTTGGCATAGAGACCAAGATTCTGTCCAAGCTCCGAGAAGAACACCGATATTTTGGGCAAATTGGCATTATACTCTTTGCGCAGTTCCGGAGTATTTACAACTGAATTCATGTGATCAACCGCACCCCAGGTCCGCTCGATGCGTTCAGTTGCATCCACCAGCGGAATAACTATGCTGTCCCAGGAACCAGCTGCTTGTGTTGCGGTAATAGTTTCTATACAGGCACGGGCTTCAGCTAGCAAGGTGTCGATAGCCGGGCTGATATCCTGAGGTGTAACCTCAGAAAAGCGCGGCAGATCAGAGAAATCCAATAAGGGATTCTTATTCATCACTTCCTCCATAGATACAAGTTTTCTGTGTTTTGAATATACCACAGCCTTGTAATAAAGAAAAGATGAACGTTCAATAAAGTTGAATGATATTCCGACCTAGTGTCGCCGTAGTTTTTTGAGTACTATCTTGTGCCAGAACAGCCGCAATCGTTCCGCCAGGCGAAACAAAAAATATGGGGCCGGCAAAAGCGGCCAATCCCAGCAGCCGGCGTAATGGCGTAATTGCCCGCCAAAGCCGGTTTTAAAGCGATACAGACCAGCCATGGGATGCCCGGGATCATCAGATGGCGGTATACCGTACATGTCGTAGCTGGTGCAGCCGGCTGCTTTGGCGGCCTTGATGGCCTCCCATTGCAGAAGATACGCCGGCATCAGATTGCGTTTCGTGTCACTGGAGGCGCCATACAGGTAAACAGCCTGGTTGTCATGGAAGATCGTAACAATAGAAGCGAGTGCCTCGCCTTCATGGCGGGCTACCCAAACCCGGACATCGGCGGCAAATTTTGCCTGTTCTCTATGTATGGCATGAGCCAGATTCAAAAGCCGCTGATAATAAGCGGCCTCATGCAGGCTGATACGATCTCTTCTGGCAGTTTCCCTGTATAAAGCATAAAAGGTTTCAACTGCAGCCTTGTCTTGAGCTGTAATTGTTTCCGGATCGAGTAGAGAACCTGCTTCGGGGAAAGCACTCTCTATAGCGATTTGCACCCCTTTTTTGGCTGCCAGTTTGATGTTATAGCGCCATTTGGGTTTCATCGCCGCCAACAAGGCTTCTTCATCCTGACTTAAATCCAGTACGGTAGTATCAGGCGGTTGCACATCACTGCCCTTGCGGAAAGGTCTAGGCAAGGCCGGGCGAAGCTGTTTCGCTTCTAAAGAGTCATTATGGAACCAGGGAAGATCAAAGCGGATGGCTATGCAGCGCGGTGGAAGCTGCTGTTTAAGCAATGGAATCAGCTCGGCCAGTTTTTGATGATTAAAAGCCGGACATGTCGAGCTTTCAGGGCCATGCGGGATGTAGGCCAGAGAAAAATTGCCGGGCAGTTGATGCACAAACATTTGTACACTTGTAGTATTCGTACCATCAGCTTCGGGCAGCTGGATGTGTACAGCCAAAATTCCAGGTCGATTTTTAAAGGCCGCCCAGAATTTACTCTGTAAAAAGCTGCCAGCTGCTATCTCCATGTATACTCCTGTGCACTTTTAATTAGCAGACATGTATAATAAATAGCCAAATTGTATTATTTATTATACATGCCGATAAGTACACGCTGTTATTGTATTGGCTTGCTAATCGGGTATCAGCCAACCTCACCGTTCGGAACCTTGACTGTAGTTAAAGTCTTGGCGCACAATTGAAGCTCTTTGCTACCGACATACACTTTTCCAGCAACAGCCTTGATCGGCACCGAAAAGAAAGTATCAATATCAATCTCGGGAGCTGCAGGGCTTGCATAGTCCTGCCCTTCCAGCAAGAGCCTAGTTCCGGGTTCAGCCCATGAGGCATCGAGTACTTCACATAACTCACCATCAGCAGTCTCAATACTGGCAGCCAACAGCATGCCCTGACTCATAGTGCCACGCAACTTCGCGGGCTTGAGATTATTAGCGAGCACGATATGCTTGCCGAGTAATTCTTCCGGTTGGTAGAAAGGTACCAGTCCGGAAATGATAACCCGCTCGTTGCCGCTACCGTCGTCCAGTGTTTCGATATAGAGTTTGTCAGCTTTGGGGTGTTGCTCGATTTTGATAATTTTGGCAACGCGCAGATCCAGCAATTTTGCAAAACGTTCCTCTACCGGGAGGTCGGCAAAAGGAAGCAAAACAGGCTTGGGTTCATCTTTTGCTTTAGCCGCAGGTTCAGCCGGAGCATCGGGCTTTGCCTGCTGTTCGGCAGCTGGTGCCTTGGCGGCTTTAGCCTGATCGCGCTCACTGCGCTCCTTCTGGCTGCCGGAATAGCGCTCGCGTAGCTGGTCAATATGCTTAGGATCCAACTTGGCAAACAAGACAGTCGGCTCGTGCACTGTCTGTACACCTTCGAGCTGGCCGAGCAGATTCCAGTCTACGGAAGCGGCTCCGGCTGCCGATGAGACAGTCAACCCAAGGAAGCCGGCCAGTTGACTCATGGCCTGGGGCATATACGGATGCATGAGAATGGCCAGGTCGCGCAGAACGTAACACAAATCGGACAACAGACTGGCCGCTTTTTCCGGATCCTCGGTACGGGCTTTCCATGGAGCCGTGTCCTGGAAACGTTTGTTGGCGATATCGGAAATTTGGAAGGCCAGGCGGAAGGCTTCGCGAAGCTCGGCTCGTTCCAGTCGTTTGGTAATCTCGGCTTCCAGGGTGCGTACTTCCTGCCAGAATGCTTCATCAGCCTTGCCAGCCGGTATTTTGCCATCGTAGAAACGGACAATAAAAGCCAGGGTGCGGTTTACCAGATTACCCAGATTGCCTATCAGCTCGCCATTAACCTTTTCCAGAAAATCGGCCCAGGTAAAAGTAAAATCGCTTTTTTCCGGGCGATTATAAAAGATATAAAAACGCCATACATCAGCGGGAATGCCGGTTTCCATGACATCGGTGCCAAAGACGCCGATGCCCTTACTTTTAGAGAATTTACCTGACTCATAGTTCAGGTATTCGGAGCTGGACATATGATGCAGCATGGTCCAGTTCTGGCCGGAGGCTAAGAGGGTGCTTGGGAAAATAACTGTATGGAAGGGAATATTGTCTTTTCCGATAAACTGGAACAACTCCACGTTAGCCGGATCCTGCCACCATGATTTCCAGTCCATGCCGTTCTCGTCAGCCAGCGTGGCGGCGATGGAAATATAGCCGATAGGCGCATCAAACCAGACATAGAAAACTTTGTCTTCAAAACCGGCTTTTGGAACCGGTATACCCCATTTCAGGTCACGGGTGATGGCGCGGGGCTTGAGGCCGTCACGGATCCAGGCCTGAGTCATTTGAATGGCATTATTTGACCAGAAGCCGTCGACCGAGGCTTTCTGCATCCAGGCCTCGAGTTTGGGTTTGATGCCCGGCAGGTCGATATACAGATGTTTGGTGCTGCGCGGAAGCGGAGTTTCAGCACAGACCGAGCAGCGGGGTTCCTTAAGCTCGGTGGGGTCCAGCAGCTTGCCGCAATTTTCGCATTGATCACCACGCGCATCAGCATAGCCGCAATGCGGGCAGTTACCGCGCACATAGCGGTCGGCCAGGAAGCGATTGCAGGATCCGCAATATAACTGCTCGATGGTTTCTTCGTGGATAAAACCGGCCTTATCCAGATCATGGAAAAGGGACTGTACGATTTCAGTCTGGCGGGGAGTGCTGGTGCGGCCGAATTTATCGAAGGCTATACCGAACCACTCATAAATATCTTTATGTATTTTATAGAAGCGGGTGCACAAGTCGGCCGGACTCACACCTTCTTCCTGGGCACGAGTCTCGGTCGCGGTTCCGTATTCATCGGTACCGCAGACATAGAGGGTTTCAAAGCCGCGCAGGCGGGAGGCACGGGCGAAAACATCAGCTGACAAAACCTGGATAAGGTTGCCGAGGTGGGGTACGTTATTGACGTACGGCAGGGCGGAGGTTACAAGGCGTCTTTTCATGGTGCTTTATCATACGGACTGCCTAGCCTGCTGTCAATAAGTAGTAATTGTGCGCTGCGGCTGGAATCAGAAAGTCGGAATCAGAAAAGCACACGCAGACTGAGTCCGAGTGTATAGGAAAAGACAAAAACCTGATATCCGGAATACAGGTGCAGCTGTTGTTCAAGCTGAACGGTAGCGGCTGCAGACAGATTACCGGCAAGCACATAACGGGATTCATAATTCTCAAGCAAGCTGATGACTATAGGTAAATCCAGACCGGAGCGTTTTACCTGTAGATCAAGCGACCACAACTCGCGACTGACACCAGACGCATAACGAAGCGCAAACAGCCAATCTGAAACCAGTTCATCTGGCCCTTCCCCACTTTCTGAATATGCTGTCTGCGGATCCTGTGCAGTTTCTGCAGGGGGGGCATCAATATTTTCACGTAACAAGGTTTTTTCGAGTACCAGGTCGACCAGGCCACTCAACCAGCTTGCCGCTAATCTTTTGCTTAGGGACCAGCCGATTCCGTGTTGCCAGATTGATTCAGTGCGATCCTGTTCCCAACTACTGCTTAGTTTCAGGCCGGTGCCGCCATTTTCCTGGTCATGCCAGAATAATGACCATTTACCGGTTAATACGGGAAGCACGAGATTCGCTTCCAAAAACTGTAATCCTGCAGAGAATGACCAGGCATACTCATCCAGTTCTATCGAGCTCAATACAGGCAGAGCCGACTGTCTGGCAAATACATTAACTGCGGCACCAGCCAAGTCGATTTTCATGGTAGAGCTATCTGCGACTATATCCTGTTTTCGTTCCAGTTTTCTGGACCAGAGGAAGGAGAGATCAGTCGGAATCAGCATATCAATCCAGCCAAAACCATTTTTTCGTTTGATGTTTAACCCGGCTGACGGAGAATATTCTGCTGCTGGCAAAGCAGTACTGGCTGTTTCGAATTGGCTGGAAGGCTGAGGCTGCCAAAATTCTGCTATTGGCAGAAAGCCCCAGACCGGCAGCAAACTACTGGTTGCGTTTAACCAGGATTTAAAATCAGTGTAAAAAGAGTCTGACACTATAGCGAGCTTGGCAGAATGACTGCGGGCATACTGCAGTGTAAAATCAAGAAAGCCGGCGGAGAGTATCAGCTTGGCTTGGGCGGACAGGCGCGATCCAGAAAGCCCTTCTGCAATGCTTTGTTGCGTAGCTTCTACACTCAGCCAGGTTGACGGACCGGCTTCCAGCTTCAGACTGGAGTTTCTGCTGGCTGCAGGAAGCAGCTGACTCGGGATAAGATAACGCCAACTGTCCAGCCAGACCTGGCCCCACGCGGCTGCAGGTAAAACTTGCTGGAGACTGGATTGGTCAAACCCGGCTGCTGCATTGAAAATTCCAGACCCGAATCCGAATTTCCAGATATCATTGCGGGCTATCTGCTTCAGGCTTCCACTATATGCAGCGGAAGCCTGGATTCCGCTACTCGCCAATTGAAGTGAAAGTGTATGTGCTAGAGCGCTGCGGATTGGATCATAAGAAAAGTCATGGCCGGCATTCAGGCTGAGTCCCTTCCAGGCGTGTATCATTCCGCTCAACCGGCTGGTATAGGCCGAACTGAGCGCATTATAGTCCGGCGAAATATAGGGTTCCAGCTTCAGGCCAAGAGTGAGCGGTCCCAGTGGAGCTGAAGCGCGAAAAAGAGCGCGCATGGCCACGGCTGTACTTCCTGCGTGATTCTCTGCAAAAGCGTTGATTTTGGTATCAAACCAGAGTGCCGGTTCGTCAGTAGAAGTATATTGCATACTATTCTCTGAATACAGCCCAAAGCCGTTCAGCGGATTGCCCAGCAGAAAAGCGGCCAACTGTAACACTCCGCCCCCAGGATCGTCTGCGTCGATCCGCAGCATGGTAATAGTTTCCAGCAGACCATCGCGGGAATATTGCAGGGCAGGAACATCTATGGTTGAACCATCAGGCTGCAAGATATTCAGCTCAGCACCGGCGGTGCGTAGATCAATTTCAAAGCGCAGCCAAGTGTTGGCCGGTATTTGTGCTAGGGGAAATGAAAGTTCGGCAATTGACTCAGCACCATGCAGCCTCAGTGTCAACATCGCATCGGCATTGACCATAGACGGTGGAGCATAATGGAGGAAAAAAGATAGGCTCCTGTGGGTTTCCACTCCGGTACTCTCCGGATAATGAACCAGTGAAACGGTATCGCTGGTTTCAGCCAGATTAAGCTGCAGTGACGGCTCATTACTTTGTGATCCCGGCAGTTTGACGAAAAAATCCGCCCAGGCATGGCGCAGCTCCGGCTGATCAGCCAATGTGGTCAACACAGATTCTTCGTCAATCGCGGTCAGCGGCATAAATACAGATGCATAAGGAGCGGACGGTTGCAGATTGAACAAGCGCCGATACGGAGCCGCATCGCTTTGACTGTACCGGCCTAAAAGCACGGCCTGCCCTACTAGTGGAGATTCAGGATTCTGATACTCAATTTCTGCCAGTATATTTGCCCAGACACTCTGCATAGATTCAGTGCTTTCAGATAGTTCTGTCGGAAAAGGCAGCCTTCCGCCAACGGCAAGCCTTCCGAGCAATTGCTTGCTCAGTTGATGTTCTATGCCCAGCGCCACGGCCAGCGCTCCATCCGAACGATCGGTAGAGAGTGTGCTGTAATGTATCAGTATTTCATCGCCCGGTGCTGGTGGTGGCTGCAGCTGAATAAGGCCGCTGGCTGTATCGAAGATAAAATTGCGGTCGGAAATTCCATTGCGGTACACCTGGATGGTATCAGCAATAGCTGCAGTATCGATAGCTAAGCTTTGGCTGCTGACGGCTGCACTGCGTATCCGGATCCGGTATCCCGGCAGATCCGGTCCAGGCTGATACGTGCTGCTGTCAGAATCGGTGGTACTTTGCGCTTGGTATATCCAGGCATTATCTAAGTAGAAGGGTTCGCTAAATACCGTGTCCGCTGGAGTGCTCAGTGCACCGCGAAGCTGAATCAGACCAGGCCCGACTTGTTCGACCTCCCATAATTCTGCAGGCATACCACTTTGTCTTGAAATAATGTCCACAGTAGTAGAAGCCAAGTCGGTTTGAAGCGCATACAGGTTTTTCAGCTCGAATGGATTGTACGCAGTTGGATCATACAATTGAACAGACTCATACACCATGCTTGAATCGGCATAATCCGCAAACAGCTGACCTGTAGCCGTTTTATCGAGCAGGATAGATCCAGTGGCAAGACTGAGGCTGTATTCAGCTGGACCCAGCTCGCGCCGGCTGCCTCCTTGCAACAAAAACAAGCGGACTGCCGTAAAGGGTGGATTACCGGGCAGGATAAAGGACTTTCCGCGCAGCCACTGCTGTATTTCAATATATTGGGCTTCGTCTGGGGTTGTGCCGATGAAACGCCTCGTATGATTTTGTATTGTATCCCAGCGCAGCATAGCAAACAAGCGGGTTTTCTGCTGACGCCAGGAAAATTGCCCTTTCAGACCAAAAGCCCCTGTGAGTGCGCTGAAATTGAAGCCCGGCCAGACAGGGAAATTGATTTCGGAGTTACCCAAGCGGGCTTCCTGAATGATTTCTTCGTCATCCCCGAAATAGCCAAGCGAAAAAAGCAGATCCGAGACTGTTTCAGTGACACGAGTCTCAAATTGCCATTTCTGATTCAGTGTAAGCAGCACATATAAATCAGGAAGCTGCTTAAATAAAAGCGCTTGAGCAGAAAAGGCCGCTCCATCTGCAGCAGACAGAGCTAATGATCCATCGCTCAAGAAAGATATGTCCCAAAATCCCTGCATCAGTAATTCTACATTGTCGTCATTTCGGGCCAGACTTAGAATACTTGTTGGTGCTTCACCGGGCAAAAGAACCGGAGCGGCAGAGGATGTTGTTTGTGTATGCTGTCCGGTAGCCAGGGTGGCATACAGGACCCAAAAAACCGCTGTCAGATGTCTTTTCATAGTGCTCATTACAGGCTATTATTGTAGCCGATGAAAGGGAGGCTGGGAAGCCCATGCGTACAAACCGCACTGAATGCCGGCGCGATTACCATTTTGTCATCCTGACTATGGTCGTTTTTTCGGCCATAGTTAGTGTTGTTGCCGCCGTAAGCGGCAGCATCAGCAGCAACTGGCACTTACGTATGTATTTTTCTATTGTTCAAGCGCTTTTTGACCTCTTTTTTATCATCGAATTTGTATTACAGCTGGGTGGAATACCAAAACATCCAGGAGTCTCTACGATTAAACAGACAGTAGACAGCATATTGCAGCTGCTCAGTTCGGTACTGCCTTTTATATTGGTTTCCGGACCATTTATTTTAGGCTGGGCGGCTGGAGATTTCAGCCTCGCTGCCGTACGTGGCTATTGGCTGAGCCCTGCACCAATCGCAATGCTGAGTACGGTTACCGCCCTGAGGCTTCTACGTCCCCTAAGGCTGGTTATATCCAGCCTGTCGATTAAAGCAAAGCCTTTTGTCATTCCGCTGATTTTAGCTGGCTCGGTGCTGCTGGTTAGCCTTGCTGCCATAGTCGTAGATGGATTGGTTCTGCCCGGTTACCGCAAAACCCTTGCTATGCAACGACAAGCTATTGTCAGAAAAATGGACGACAACCTAACTGATACGGCAAACGCAAACCTACAGCTGTATGACGATATTTTAGCCTTGGCCATAAACAGCGAGCTTCTGTACAAAGCCCCTGAAACTACCGAAGTTAAAGCTGGGGACTATGACTACTACAAAATCGGTCATATAGAAGCATGGTTCCATATGACGGCTTGGCAACGTGCTCGTTCATTGCTCGAACTTGCGCTCAATGTTTGTATTCTAGGGCTATTTCTTGCTCTATGGTCTCTTTACCGAAACTCGCGACAGCGGTCAACTGAAGTACAACCTGAAGTCTCCGCAAAACTCATTCGAGGCCGGCCGGTTGGCGAAGAAGAAATCCAGGGAATTTTGGGCAGATGATTGTTTCCATGATGCAAGTACTCATTGAAATTCCTGAAAGCTTCTCTATCAAAGATAAACGTCAGGTTGTAAATTCCATAAAAGAAACTACGATCAGAAAATTCAGGCTTTCCTGTGCTGAAGTTGATCTGCAGGATTCGCTTAGATTTGCTCAACTCGGCCTGGCGCTCGTTTCCAATTCCGCTGAATTCGGGGAGAAAGTTATGCAAAAAGCGCTGGCAGAGATAGAAACCGGCTATCCACTTCGTCTACATTCATGGGAAATACATTCAGAATGTTTCAGTCAATAATTAAAACCGGAGCTGTACGGGCATGCAGCGGCTGCAAGATAATTTTACTGCTAGTTTTAACCGTCATGCTGGTATCCTGCCTGGATATTTCAGCCGCGGTAACAATTACCGAAGATTCTGGCATTCAAGTACAACTGCGCTATCAATTATCAGCCTTCATGATTCAGCTCGCCAAAACCTCGGACTTTGCTTCTTATCTGCCAGTGCCAGCCAGCTATGATGAACTGGTTCAAAAAGTTGGCGGTTTTACCGGTGTAACCATTTCAGAGAACAGTTCGGCTGTAAGCAATGCAGTTCAATGCCAGCTTGATTTCCCGAATATTGAAACAATGGCAGCATTTTTTGAGTCCCAAGCCCTGGAGCTTATTCCAGGCACTGAAGGGGTGAATGCTTTGCGGCTGATAATAAATGGTCCAGCCTTGGTCGCCGGCACAATGATGTCCGAGAACAATGAACTCAAATCCTATATCGAAACTGTATTTGCCTCCAGTAATGCTGCTCTCAGCTTTACTGGAGGCGGGTTAATTATCAGTGGCACCGGGTTTTCTACTGTGGACAATGTTTTGGTTTATTCGTCCCCAATCAATAACCTAATCTTTATGGAAAATCCTGTTCTTCTTGATTTATCATGGTGACTCTGCTAGATTTATTACAGCAATAGATAGATAGAAACATGCCCTTTTAGGGAGGCACAATGAAAAAGTATATAGTAGCAATTATATCAGCGGGATTTTTTTTATTTATGTCTTGTGTATCTAGTCCACAAAGCACAGTGCAACCAGCTGCTCCCACGCAGGATATTACAGGAACTGCCCCGGCTTCCACGGTTAAGGCCGATCCGGCTCTTCTTAACGAAATTGAAGCTCTGCGCAGCCAGGCCCGTCAGTCTATAGCCGATAATAAAATCTCTGAAGGCATAAAACTGTACATATCCGCTATGCTGCGCGCCAGAACCAGCTATCCGGAAATCTTTACCAACCTAAATATGGAAATTGCAGCCATATCCGCCCGCTTAAGTCTGGAACCACATGAAGACTGGTTGGGACCAGGTGGTGAGCAGATTAGCGCTTCAACCCGCGAGATCCTTAGTGCTAAATCCATTATGCCTTCAGTATATCTGTACGAAAATTACGGTTTCGGTAAAGCGGCTATTCCTGATGCGGCCATCCGCTTCGAATTCATAGAAAATAATGGAACACTGGTTCAGACAGTAACTACTGATAGTTTTGGCATGGCCAATACTACAATTAGCTCAATTGAGAGCTCCGGCAGAAACGCGCATATTCGGGCGTATCCAGTATTCAGCAATGAGGGGTTCTCGTATGCCTTTAAGGAGCTATACAGAGATTTTGTTTATCTGGCCCCACGAACCCATATTCTGGTTGCAGGCATGGAAAAAACGCCGACAGGAAGCGGCACTGCACCTCGTAGTATGGATGCTGCAGCTCAATCAATCCGGGATCTGGATTTTGATGTTTCGGTACTTGGGACAACACCAGAAGACCGTAGTTTCAGCCTTGCTATGAATGGTAATAAAGAGGCTATTGCCATACTTAACAAGGATGGTGAGGCCGGCTATATAGCGCTGCTTTTGCTGGAAATTGATGCACCAACGCAATTGGTGGTTCAGGGAGTCAGCTACAATATATTTAATACTAATGGCCGCATGACCCTGCGGATTATTCGGACTGACGGCACCGTTGTCTATACCTTACTAAAGGATAAAGTGCGCGGCCAAGGTGGAAACACGGCAGCCGCCATTGATGACTGTAGACTGAAATTGCAGAATGAAATTACCAACATGATTCGTGATAATAATTCTGTAATCAGAGAAGCTTTTCTGGATTAGGTTCTGAGTTTTCCGGCTTAGTTGGCTGTTTCAGTAAGCGTGCTCGGGTAAGTGTACCGAGTCCACTCCGGTTAACCTCAAAAACCGCCTTCTCCAACTGACCGGCCCGGCTCTCCCGGGTTGTAAATAATTCCGGCTGGCTTACATCCACGTTGAACCCGAAGAGACTTAGTCCAATAAGACGTATAGGGCGACCATTCCATTTTTGGTTAAATAATTTCATGGCTTGTGCATAGATTTCATCCATACAGGTAAAGGCAGCCGGCCGACTGGACCGGGTGGTGAGCGTGGAGAAATCTTCATATCGCAGTTTAAGTTGAAGTCCATTGGCACTATAATTTTCACGATACAGGCGTTGGCTAAGTTCCTGACAGATTTGCAAAAGCACCGCGCTGATGGTTTCACTGTCGATTACATCATTGCCAAAAGTTGTTTCGGTTCCGATTGATTTGCTTCGGGCTTCCTGAGTATAGATACCAGGATCCTGTCCCCTGCATACTGTAAATAGAAATTCACCCCCTGCCCTTCCGAAAAGCGATTGCAGCAGGTTTAGGTTGTAATCTGCCAGATTGCTCACGCTTTTTATGCCCAATTCGGCGAAACGTTCACGGGTTTTTTCTCCAGCACCCCATATATCTCTTAGTGCCAGTGATCGCATAAAAGCTTCCTCTGTTCCCGGTGGAACCAGTACCAATCCGTCCGGTTTTTTAAGACCACAGGCGATTTTTGCAATATAACGATTCGCCGCTACGCCTATGGATACACTCAGACCACTAGCACTGGCAACAGCGGCTTTTATCAATAAAGCAGCCTTTTCTGGTGGTCCCCAGAGTCGCTCTGTACCAGTCATATCCAGGCTGGCCTCGTCAATCGACACCTGGTGTACATCGGGTGTAAAATCACCGAATAGTTTTATTATAGTGTCGGATATCTCAATGTAGCGATTCATGCGCACAGGGAGAAAAAACGCCTGAGGGCAGCGTCGATAAGCCTCATTGATGGGCATGGCCGAATGGATACCGTAGCGCCTGGCTTCGTAGGAACAAGTGGACACTACTCCACGTTGGCCGTGCTGCGCACCGACAACTACGGGCTTTCCTTTTAGCTCCGGATGGTCATTCTGTTCAACTGAGGCAAAAAAGGCATCCAGATCAATATGAAAATACACGTTATTACTCCAGCTTAGCCAAGTGAAGACAAACCAGTATAGCCTAATTCAAAGATTAGTATGACTGCTGCAACAATAGCAATTGCAATGAGCGAACGCGAACCGCGTTGGAAGCGTTCTCTGCGCGAAACAAGGCTACTCAACCAGAGTAAAAATGGTGTGCAAACCAACGATACATACAAGGCCATCTGCAGCGACGGGCTGATAAAAGCAATAAGTAAGCGGTCGTAATACACAGCTACCAGTTCTTGAATAATAGCTATTACTGGCAGCAGTACTAAAAAAAGAGAAGCCAAAGAAATTAATCTTATATGTCCGGCCGTAAGCATCAGACATGCAGACAGCAGGAAAAAAATCCCGTGGGGAAACGAAAATACTGAAATGATTAGGCTGTCCAGCAAAAACAAAACCGACCCGGCCTGCAATGCATGTGAACGCCGAACCTTGGGAATGACAGCAAAAATCTCCAGCAGTCCATAGGCCAGAAAGAACAAGGCGAAATAGAACACCAGCCTAAGACTGAATATAAAAAGAGGATTACTGCTGCGGGTACGACCGAGTAGCAATAGCAGTAGCTCATCCAGACTGTCTAAAATAAAGCGACCAAGTGCTATAGTGCCTGCAAACAGAAACAAAACCAGCAAGGCTTCGAACAAGGGCTTGAACCTGCCGGACTTGCGGAAGCCAATTGGGGCGGGTTCGGTATGATCAAGCGATCGTATTGTGTGAATAAAACTGGACCAAGGGAGCATGGCTCTAAAAATCAGTATGGCCATGGCAACTGTAAATAAGCCTATGGTTGTAAGCAGTAGTATGGATTCAGAAATAATCCAGGTATTGCCAAGCACGGCAAAACGTAGATACTGCCCCCCGGTTTCTTCGGTAGATACATGGATTGTGCCAAATTCAGCCAAGGCAGAGACCAGAGCTTTATCGGCACTGGAAGACAGATACGTCTTCGATCCCTGAATGTTTCCAAGAACCAAGGCCGGCAGATATTCTAACATCAGCCAGTCTATTGATGTTTCCTGATCCAACAGTCCGAGCCTTAAAAAAAGTGTACGGAGTCTTGATTCTGCAAAATCAACCTGGAATTTTTGCAGATGGGTTCGTATTGACCGGAGCAATGGTTCCGGAGCTTGTCCATTTCGGTCTTCTGCCTGTAGCAATACCGTTTCCGGCGGATCGGTAAAATAAAAATATAACAAAGATTCCAGTCCGCTAAAGGGTATAAAAGCGTTGGCCAGGCTGGTCGGATCATCAGTTGCCTGTAATAAAACAAAGAGTACCGGAGCAGAACGGGCAGAATTTCTCATGTGGTCAAAAACTGCAAGTAAAGCAGAAATTGACCAAAGGCTGGAGCGTTCGTCTGCCTGGGCAACAAAGGCTTTTGCAACCAGATCATACTGATTATGAAAATCTTTTAGTGACAGAGCCAGAATGACATCATTCTGCGTAGTGTTAGCAGGAGTTAATAGAAAAAAAAGAGCATTAGACTGCCCCAAAGGCTGACCCGCAAAAAGTTCCTGGGTTTGTGAGCGTAGGTAGTCAGCCGCGGTGGTAAAGCGTTGCCCAGGTGATTCAGAAAGTAAACGCTGCTGCCATGCTGTTATCAGGCCGGCGGGCTCTACATGATTCTGGGCATACAGATTTGCAAACGCTGTTACAGCCAGAACCACGAGTAGTACTTTGAAAAAAACAATCTTATCAGAACTAAGCATAACGGTATGGCGCATTGTCAGGCTTTCCGGATTGCAGATTCCGATGTAAAGATCCGGAAAGCAGGCAAACGGCAAACTCTGCTTGGCGCAAGGCCTCCTGAATCGCTTTATTCAAGCTTTTGTCCAGGGACTCAGCCTGAAATCATTTTACATTATTTAAGTAATCAGATATACTATACAACAAATAACCGATTTATGATACAGGAGCATCTGCTGGATGGGATCTCAAGAACGTAGAGCAATAATAGAGTTGCCGGTCAAGGTTATTCTCACCGAGATCGGTACAACCTTTTTCATAAACAACAGAAAAAACCTGAAAAAATTTAAATTGGCAGACAATGTCGAAGAATACGGCATACTTCTAGATAAATTTACCCCATCCAGTCTGCAGCGGATGATGCTGATCGATTATGTTAGCAAGATTGAGATCTCCACCTGCGAGTTTATGGGAATCCGGCAGGAGGTCATGGACATTGCCAAGCTTATTACCTATTCGATGCTTTACCGGCAATATGATAGTTATATTTTCCAGCGGGTTTTGACCAGTGATGTGATTAAAAACTGGAACCGTAAAAACCCTGCCAATATCATTGATGACAAAACGAAAATCAATGACAATTTTCTGCAAAACGCACTTAAACACAAAGAAAAAGACATCGCCGAAATCAAGCAAAGTATATTAGCGCCCATGTATGCCTTCATCAGCAAGAACTCGACGCTGCTGGCCGAAGAAAAAAACGTACAGTTGCTGCTTTCTGAAAAATTCCTGAACAACCTGCGTCCTTTTACCTGGTTTATTGTTACCAAGTTTAAGGATTCCGACGGCTATGACCTTCTCATAAAGGACATCAGAACCAGTCTCGCCGAATATATGGAAAAAGCGAAAGTTGCCGAGTTTATTGCCTTGAATATTATGGAATTGGTAACCAATGCTGAAAATTCCAACCTTAAGCGAGAGGCAAAGGCAATATTCAAAGGGGCTGTAGACATGAATGCCGTTCTTTTCGATCCAAATGTTCGTCGGCAAGTCATGGATTCACTGCAGCGGAAAGGAGAGCTGGTTTCCGTTTCTTGGAAAATCGGCTCGCGCGGCAGTTCAATCGGCACCCAGGGAAAGCTGCAGATTACTATCTACAACAAAGAATCACAATATGAAAAAATGAAAGAAACAATTGATGAGAAGAAAAGCGCCGATCTGAAGAAAAAATCGCTGATGGATTTTTACAAAGAAGTACCCGAGGGAGAATCAAATACCGAACTGGGCCTGTATTATCTGTCCTACCTCTCGGAAGCTTGCGAAAAAGTAAATGTAAAATTCGAATCGCTGGTCAATCAGATATCCGGCAGTGACCTGACGGTAATCACTCTGGCCATCAATTTCTAGTCATTGATTTCATTAACTTTTTTCTATAGAATGTTTCTGTAGCACGTTTTACAGTACCCGGAGTCGGCTGTTTCGCCTGTTCCGGGCATAAACTGTGTTCTATATAGTCTTAATCATTGAACGGAGGATTTACCTTATGGCCAAGATCAAGTACGTCTATTTCTTCGGTGCTGGTGATGCCGAGGGCGACGGGTCCATGAAGGAACTGCTGGGCGGCAAAGGCGCTGGGCTGGCAGAAATGACCAAAATCGGTTTACCGGTTCCGGCCGGCTTTACCGTAACTACCCAAGTTTGCGACCTCTATTACAAGAACGGGAGAAAATACCCCGAGGGTCTCAAAGAAGAGGTAGAGAAGCATGTCAAGAAACTGGAAAAAGCTGCCGGCAAGAAACTGGGCGATCCCAAAGATCCCCTGCTGGTTTCGGTTCGCTCCGGTGCTGCTGTTTCCATGCCCGGCATGATGGAAACCATTCTGAATCTCGGTCTTACCGATCTGTCTGTAGCCGGCCTTGCTGAGAAAACCGGCAACCGTCGTTTTGCCCTAGATGCCTATCGCCGTTTTATCATGATGTACGGATCCACCGCCAAGGGTATCGAGCGTGAGCTTTTCGACGAAGCTTTCCTGTCACTCAAAAACGACAAAACCCGCAAGCGCTTGAATGTAAAAGCTGATGTGAAGGTTGCTGATACCGATGTCAATGAAGCTGAACTTGATGAACTGATTAAAACCTTTAAGGCGATTTACAAAAAACACATTAAAAAAGATTTCCCCCAGGACCCCATGGAGCAGCTTTGGGGCTCTATCGGTGCCGTATTCGGTTCATGGATGGCCGACAAAGCAGTTACCTACCGCAAGGTAGAAAAGATCCAGGGAGCTGTCGGTACCGCAGTCAATATTGTACAGATGGTATTCGGTAACAAAGGCGATAAATCCGGCACCGGCGTTTGCTTTACCCGTGATCCTAACACCGGCGCTAACGAGTTCTACGGCGATTACCTGATAAATGCCCAGGGTGAAGATGTTGTAGCTGGTATCCGCACTCCTATCAAACTTTCTGATTTTGAAGCCAAGGATCCCAAGGCCTACAAACAGCTGATGGCTGTTCGCAAGAAGCTTGAAACCCATTACAAAGAGATGCAGGATCTGGAATTTACCGTTGAAGAAGGCGTTCTGTACATGTTGCAGTGCCGTACCGGTAAACGTTCTCCGGGTGCTGCTTTTAAGATTGCCGTTGATATGGTGAATGAAAAATTGATCACCAAGGAACAGGCTATCAGCCGCATCAAGACTTCCGATATCGAAGGTATTTTCTTCCCGGCTATCGATAAATCCCAGGCAAAAAACTTGAAGGACAATTTTATTGTTCAGGGTATCGATGCTGTTCCCGGTGCAGCTTGCGGTAAAGTAGTATTCAGCGCCGCCAAGGCTGAAGAAATGGCCGAGAAAAAAGAATCGGTAATCCTGGTGCGCAAGGAAACCAGTCCGGAGGATGTTGGTGGCATGCACGCCGCTCAGGGTATCCTTACTGCTACTGGCGGGAAAACCAGTCATGCAGCTGTTGTCGCCCGCGGCTGGGGTAAGTGCTGTATAGTCGGTTGTGAAAAACTGAATATCGATTACACCAAAAAAAGCTTCGTTGCTAACGGTATTACCGTAAAAGAAGGTGAGTTCATTACCCTCGATGGTACTAGCGGCAATGTATACAAGGGTGAACTGAAACTGGTCAAGCCCGAACCGCCAGAAGCCTACAGAACCCTTATGGGTTGGGCTGACAAGATTCGTCGCCTCAAAGTACGCACCAATGCCGATACTCCGGCTGATGCTCTTAAAGCTCGCAGTCTTGGTGCTGAAGGTATTGGTCTTTGCCGTACCGAGCACATGTTCTTCGAAACTGAAGACCGTATTCTGGCTATCCGTGAAATGATTATTGCCGATGATGTCGAAAAACGTAAAAAAGCTCTCAACAAGCTGCTGCCGTTCCAGACAGAAGACTTCCGCGGTATTTTCAAAGCCATGGATGGACTGCCGGTTACCATCCGTCTGCTTGATCCGCCACTGCATGAATTTGTACCCCATGACGAAGCTGGCCAGAAGGCTCTTGCGAAAGCAGTTGGCATCAGCTATGAAGTGGTGAAACATCGTGTAGAGCAGTTGCATGAAGCTAATCCGATGCTCGGTCATCGTGGCTGCCGTCTTACCATCACCTATCCTGAAATCCTGGAGATGCAGGTTACAGCGATCATTAAGGCAGCCTGCGACGTTACCAAAAAAGGTGGCAAGGTTCTGCCCGAAATTATGATTCCACTGGTTATGGATGCTAAAGAGCTTAAACAGCTTGAAGTATTGACCCGTCAGGTGGCAGACAAGGTTATCAAAGATTCCAAAGTAAGTCTTAAGTACATGGTCGGTACCATGATAGAGATTCCGCGGGCAGCTTTGCTGGCAGATGAAATCGCGCAGGTTGCTGAGTTCTTCTCCTTCGGTACCAATGACCTCACTCAGATGACCTTGGGTATCAGTCGTGATGATGCCGGCCGTTTCCTCCCCGACTATGTGGACGAAAAGAAAGCCGGTGTATTCAAGGCTGACCCCTTCCAGAGTCTGGACCAACAGGGTGTTGGCTCACTGGTAAAAATCGGTATCGAGAAAGGCCGAGCCACCAAACCAAATCTTAAGATTGGTGTTTGTGGTGAACATGGTGGAGACCTGACTTCGGTTAAATTCTTCCATAAAGCTGGCATGGATTATGTATCTTCCAGTCCATTCCGTGTACCGGTTTCACGCCTTGCCGCCGCCCAGGTGGTTATCGAAGAAGCAGCTGCCAAGGCTAAAGCCCCTGCCAAGAAACCAGCGACAAAAAAGGTTGCAGCCAAAGCAGACAGTAAAGCAGCAACTGCAAAAACTGCACCCAAGAAACCTGCAGCAAAAAAATAAATAATTTAATGCATCGGCAGGCGGTCTGTAGACTGCCTGCTTGTGGAAGGCCCTGCCCGATATCGGACAGGGCCTTTTTAATTGAGCGGAAGCATGTGTATTGCAGCAGCTTCAAGATAAAAAGAAGGTGTTTGCTCTGGAATATAGCGGATTCTACCGAGTATTTCTAATGCCTGTGCTTCCAGAATAGTAAACTCAAAAGGTACCTGTACCTTTACTATTCCATCTAGTTGGCGGCCCTGATGATATCCGACTAGCAGATCGAAGGTCAAACTTGTTTCGGAGTATTCGGTGTTAGCAGGCAAGCCTTTCCAGGCTACAGCTACTTCATTAAAAAGAAATGGAGCTTCGGCCACAGATTTGTAATCAAAGCGATCAGGTAGAGTTAAAAAACTGGGAGGCCGCACATGCCGCTTTAGTATTTCAGCCTTAGCTTTTAATGCAGAGCTAGCATTTGAAAAGAGAAGACGGTTAATCTCAATGAGGGCCGCTTCATCGCGGAACTCATTGAACAGGTTTTTTGCCTGTTCAAAAGCCGATATAGTCTGCGGTCCGGTCAATATAAGCTTAAAACTACCTTCTGTGCCTACTGGAGCGGCACGCTCTTGCTCGGTGAGTTGAATGGCATCAATTTCTGGACGAGTATTAGCTCGAGCTGCCAGCAAAGTGCTCAGGTCAGGCAAATATACCAGAAGTATGAAAACTGCGACAATGAGACTGATAAATGAAATAAGCCGAACCGGCTGCCAGTCCGGTTGGGGATATACGAGTTTTTTAAGCCGATTATTGCGTCGTGGATTAATTTCGTCAATATCGGGCTCAGTTTTGCGTAGATAATCCAACCCACGGCGCGCCAGGCGGTTCCGGCTATCACGCTCCAAAATCTCGATATATAACTGGACTGCCTTGTCACTTTCGCCACGACGAATCAGTACAGCAGCAAGGCCTGACATTATCGGCACGCTCCTGAAATCTATCTGTCTGCCGCGACGAAAGCAGGAAAATGCTGCTCCGATATCCTCAGCATGTAGATAGGCTGTTCCAAGTATATAAAGAAAACGCAGATTATCGCGATACACCGCTTCCAGAGGCTCAAGCAACTGAATCAGCTTGCCCCAGGCTTTGCGGCGGAAAAGTATTTGAGCTTCATCCAAAGGATTTTTAGCCACGCGGATCAGTAGCTCCCCTGCCTTTGCTCAAGTTTATCCAGAACACTCTCGAGTTGGTCAATTGCTGTCGAGTCTATCGCTTCTGCAGCCTTGAGTAAATCATTGAGCTCCTCAAGTATTTCCTTGGCTGCGGATAGGTCTGTTTCCAGATCAAGTTGAACCACTTTCTCTGCGTCGAGAAGCTGTGTCATTATTGGCACAGTCTCCGATGAAGCAACAGAACTGGCTGTTAAAAAAGTACCGGAATAGGCAGCACCTAGTACAATCGAGAAATTGCGACTCGCCCCCCGCCTTAGTGTTTTGCTGTCGTAGTACAAGGCTACTGCACTGTCGTTAATAGAATACGGCAATAAGGTGAAGTTTCGTGTATTAAGTATGTCGAAATTCCAGGGACTATCATTAAGTCGCTTCCAGTTAGCCAGAATTATGCTGGATGGACTCTCCACAGTGTCGGTTTCAATAATTAACCCAGTTTTGCTATCCGCACTTGAAATAAGATAGCTTGAGGTTTCAGACAGCTTGCTTTCGTTATTTACTACGCTTCCGAACATGTCATAAAAATGACGTCCGGCTTGCTCCCCCAGCCAGGTATCAAAAAGATAGCGTAGACCGATCGCGACATCAGCCTGTCCAGTATTGGTTATCTCAAAATCGATGCGCAAGCCATTCGACACCGAAGATGTGCTTGATTTTACCAGATTGAGTGATTGGACTACAGTGCAGAAAGATGCCCGGTATTCGATACGGATCGCAGTTGTAGTACTGGTAACTACGGTTCTGAATTCACTTGATTCGCCAAGCTTATAGGTTTTTTGGTCCAAAAGCAGCGTTGGATAAGTTGTTTTATTCTCTTCGTCGTATAAAAGAGCCAGCCATTGATTGGCACTGACTTGATGATATAGAGAAAAACGACCACTGCGTTCATCTACAATAAGTTTGAGTTTGCCGTCACGAAGTTCCAGTGCAGACAGAGGCAGAAGCATGCAAAGCAGCAGGATGGCGAAAATTATTCGGCGGATCATCAGCGAGCCTCCTTGGAGGAGTTCTGGTCAACAAGTTTGGTAAGATAAAAAGAAAGCAGTTCAAGTGTGCGTTCCTTGAGTTCAATTAACTTCAGCCGTTGGCTGTCTTCTACCTTTTCAGTATTTGCGGTGCTCTGTACACTAGTCGTTGAGGCAGCAGCTGTGAGGCTGGCAATCTGACGGTCCTTGGCGGCAATAGACAGTCGCAGGGTTTGAAGCTGTGTCGTAAGCTCCGAATTTTGTTGAGCAAGATCTGTATTAGTATCTGAGCCGGAAATGCTTTGTTGAAGATCCCCGTAGCGTTTCTGGTACAGGTTTAGTGCCTGTTCATAAGCTTTTTCGCGACGCTGGAACTCTTCAATAACTTTGAGCGATTCTTCATGGCTCCACTTAAGCAGGGTCAGTAACTCTTCTTCTCGATATTTGAAACGGATAAGATCGATACGATAAGCAGCGGCTTCTGCTTTAATACTATCACGATGATCTTCGCGTATGCTGGTGTATATCTTTTCGGCATCAGTAAAACGACCAAGTTCATACAGACTTTCGGCTATCCAGAATAAAGCCGATGCATATACTTCAGCCTCTGGATACAGCGTAATAAATGCCTTTAATATCTGCAGTGATTTCTCATATTCCTGCATGATGTAATGAATACGCCCCTGTTGATATAAGAGTTCTTCCAAACGATTATGACCAGGATATAATTCCAAAAAAGTGTCTATTACAGCTTTGGCGGCAGGATATGAGTTCATGGCTATATGGGTCAGAGCAGACCAGTATAAGCCCTCGGCGCGGAGGTCTCCGGCATTCGTCTGCAACAACAAGGCATCGAAAACCGGCAATGCTTCTGTATATCGAGCTTCAGCGAATAAGGTGATACCTCGACGCAGCTCCGTAAGGGCAGAATTGGGCTGCGCGAAAAGTTGATGCGTAAGCAAGACCGCCAATATTGCCAAAATCTGCAATCTGTACTTTATTAACATAGATACCTTCCTTATGCGTATGCCTGGTTAGTTCTGTCTGCAGTGGAACCATACAAACCGCCTCCTAGATTTTCGGTAAACCTCATCGGCTTCTGGAGTGCCTATACTCAAGTATCTCCTGAAATTCTTTGCATATTGAATATGTCCTGAACAAGCTGTCTACGATTGCCGGCGCTAAAAAAGGCGCTGCCCATAACCAGAATATCTGCTTCAGCATTCAGAATTTGTGCTGCAGTTTCAATATTGACTCCGCCGTCTACGGCAATTTTATACCGTGATTCGTTTTGCAATCGAAAATCAGCTAGTTTTTTTATCTTGTTTACACACTGCGGGATGAGTTTTTGACCGCCAAACCCCGGATTTACTGTCATAACCAGAACAAGATCAACAAGCGGCAATAACTCGCTCACTGCATCAATCGGGGTTGATGGTACCAATGCAATCCCGGCCAGAATACCGGCATCTTGAATACGCTGTACCAGACGGTGCGCATGGGTTACAGCCTCAAGGTGAAAGGTAATAGCATCAGATCCGGCATTTATATATTCATCCAACAGCTGTTCCGGTTGTTCAACCATCAGATGCGTATCAAAAAATAAATCTGAGTGCTTCCGCATATCCTGAATCATTTTGGGACCAAAGGTAAGATTAGGAACAAAATGACCGTCCATAACATCAAGATGCAGCCATTGGGCTCCGCTTGTGCTCACTGAAAGCAGGGCATTACGCATATCAGTAAAGTCAGCAGATAATATTGATGGCGCTACGATAGGTTTACTCATGCATATATTGTATCATTTTGATGACGCACGCTCAAGCAGTTTTAATAAATACCGGCCATTCAGATACATCTTGATTGACTTATTTACTTGATATCATGTACAATTAGCTAGATTGCACTGCAGGCGACCGGGAAATAATGATACGAACAGAAAATGTAGAGACACTCCTCACCCAGGCATATATGCACGTTTCGCAGGGAAATCTTGATCCGGCCATGGAGTTGTTTGAGAAAGCTTTACGTATGGATTTTGACCATCCCGAGCTGCTTTTCGCACTAAAATGCGAAGCCTGGTGGAGAGATACGTTGACTAAAGGCGACCTTCGGCCTGACTCTTTTGATGCCGGTGATTTTTTACTTGGTCAATGGAAATCTTTCAAAACCTATCTTGCAGGTATTGACGATGTTTTTGAAAGAACCAGCCTGGCTTTCAAGCAACTGGCGTTCGGACATGCATTATCTTTTTTTCAGCCATTGATGCAGGAAGGAGATACTTGCGATCCGGAAATCAGTTACCGGGTTGGTTGCTGTTATAAAGGTATTGGTGATTACGACCATGCGGTCAAGTATATTGAGGATGCAAACCGCTTGTCCAAGGATGACCCATGCTTCCTGGCTGAACTTGCAGATATCTATGAGTTGGTTAATGAAAGCCGGGCATCCAAGGCACTCTTTCGGGAGGCTTTCTTTCTGAATCCACAAAGGATCGATCTTGATATGCTAGAATCGTCCGCCATTGCGAGATTACAGGAAAAGGCCCTTGAAAATGGCAAACGTGGGCATGAAACGGCTGAATGGGTACCGGTTTACGGTGAAGTTGGTGGTATTTTTACGGTAAAACGTGAACTAAAGGCAATAGAAGTATCAAAATTAAAAAACACTATTTATGAATTAGAGAGTGAATTGCATAATGACGGGTCAAGAAGAAGCGTACTTGTCCCCCGGCTTATTAATAAGTATTTCTGGCTGGCAGATCATTATATCAGCATGAAGGATGAGAAGCAGAAAACTGATGAGTTGCTGCTGAAGATAAAATTATTGGATTCGACGATATACAAGATGTATATCGCATGAACGATGTCGCTCTATAAGGTGACGACTGAAATGCGCAGACGGGCTTGGATAGTATATCCGGATTCCGACTGCCTTTTCAATTTGATGATGTAGCATAAAGGGTAATTTATTGTATAATTGCCCGCAATTGAACGAGGAGAACAAGATGGCCGATTCGCCGATCACGAAAAAACTTCAAGAAATGCTCAACGAGGAAAAGTGGACTCGTGCGGCTCTTTCAGGGTACACCGTCAGCCAGATCAAAGAACTGGATAATCTGTTTCATGATGCGGCTCGAGAAAAGGAGCTGGTCGAAATAAAGCAGCTGTGTGACGAACATCTTGGGCATAGCAAGAACAGTATAGCCGCCCTATATATCTCCGGTATCATTTCCCTGGCACAACAGCAGATTGATGATTCGAATATGATCGCGCTCATAGAAATTTTTACGGATAATCGTAAATGGAATATAGTTGAATATATTTGTAACCGCATACTGGATTACGGAGAAAACCGCCATGCATTGCAGCATCTGGCTGAATGTTATGAAAGTGAAGACCGCACTGAAGATATGTATTCAGTATGGGAGCGTTTGGTTCGGGTAGATCACGAAGAAGCTGATATAGTCAAACTCATTGCAGAGAAAAAAGAAAAGGAAGGCGATGCCGAAGCAGCAATTGATTATTACCGCAAGGCCCTGCATCGTTTTGTCGGCAAAAAACTGTTCAGCAATATCAAGGAAATTTGGAACAAATTAATTGAACTTGCCCCAGGCGATATCGACTTTTTCCTGCACGTACAAAGAAAGATTGCTAAGCAGATCAGCGAGGAAAAAGCAGCAGGACTTCTAACAGATTTATACAAGCATTATAAAAATCAGCAGGAGTGGGATACAGCCATCCAGCTCTTGAAAACAATTATCGACTATGATGACAAGACTCCGCAGTTGCGCAAAGAAATTATAGAGTGTTACAAGGCTAAATTTGCTGATCATTCCCATGTTGATGAATATATTCGGGTATCCAACCTGGGACAATCCTACCGTAATATTCATGAAGCTATTGCAGACTTTGAAAAACATATTTCATTTGATGCCGGAAATTTCGTGTACCACCGCACCTGGAACATAGGACGGATAAAAGAAATAAAGGGCGATGACATAACAATCGACTTTGCCAAAAAACGTGACCATCATATGAGCCTTAAAATGGCGGTTGAAAGCCTGATCACACTCAAAAAAGATCACATCTGGGTTTTGAAGGCTATCTGGTCCAAAGATAAGCTGCATGAAAAAATCAAAACTAATATAGGCTGGGCCCTGAAAACAGTAATTACCAGTTTCGACAATACTGCTGATATCAAGAAAATTAAGGCGGAATTAGTTCCTTCAATACTTTCGCCGAGTGAGTGGACCAGCTGGAGTACCAAAGCCAGAACAGCGCTCAAAGACGATCCCATCTTTGGCAACGATGCTAATTCTGTTACAACTTTCATTGTACGCGATCGTCCGCTTTCATATGATGAAAAGATATACAATCAGTTTAAAGCCGAAAAAAACTTTTTCTCGCGTGTTCAGAATATTCGGGACTTCCTCGAAAAGTGCGAGATTGATTCGGAGTTTTTCAACGAAATGCTGTCCTTTTTTGTCAGCTATGTTAAATCTTATTCCCAAGCTAACGAATTCGTTATTGCTTCACATCTGCTTTTAGTAGAAATAGCAAGCACCTACCCGCGTCTGAAAAACATCGTAACGACGAGTTTTATTGATCTATACAACGACTGTCCGGATATTGTCGGCGTCTATGAAAACATGAAAGACAGCACTCTCAAAACTGCATTGTTAAAAAATATTAAGAACTTCGCATTAAATTGGCCGGAAATATATATTAAAATTTTCCCATGGTCATTAACACGCTCAATGATTGATATACTTCTCGATACCGGAGAAACGGAACGACTATCTGCTATGGTGCAGAATGCTGTTGATAATTATCGGGATAACCGTGAACTATTCATCTGGATCGTTAAGAATCTTTGGGATGAGGTTTGGGTTAAAGACTTAAATCTTCCCTATGATAAAATCTTGATTATCTTGATTCACATTCTGGATATTACATTCAAGGAAATCGAAAACCATCGTGATACTACAGAGAATAAAAAACTGAACAAGCAAGTTGAAACACTTCTCTTCAAAGACAAGCGGCTGGATGATTATCTGTTAGATGCAGACAAAGATACGACCGAAAGAATATATGCGTTGATTTGTGATGTGAAAGATATCGATGCCAGTATCAAACTAAATCTCCGGAAGAAAATTGTCGAAAAGTATCCGGAATTTCGTTTCAATGATGAAGAGAAATCAATCGCCTCTCGTGGCTTGATGGTTACGGCCAGCAAGTATGAAGAAAAAACAGTGATGCTGAAATCCATCATGGAAGTTGATGTACCGGCAAATCAAAAAGAGATAGCCTATGCGTTGTCTCTTGGCGACTTGCGTGAAAATGCCGAGTATAAAGCTGCCAAGGAAAAACAGGATGAGCTTAATGCAAAAGTAGGAAAACTTAAAAACGAAATTGAGCGAGCCCAAATTTTTGATCGCGGTAATATATCTACCAGTAAAATTTCATTTGGCACAGAAGTATTGCTGGAAAATCTGCTTGATAAGTCTGAAGAAACCTATATTATCCTGGGACCGTGGGAATCAGATCCTACCAATCATATCATTTCTTATCTTTCGCCACTTGGGAAACGACTGCTTAACCACAAGGTGGGTGATAAAATTGAATTCTCCCTGCATGAGCGCAAATTCAACTATAAAGTAAAAAAAATAAAATCAGCAGATTTTCAATAATATAATAACGGGAGGCCTGTATGCAGGCCTCCCGTTACTTTTTCATCAGGGTTCATCCGAATGGAGAGTACACCATGATTAGAAAACTATTAGTATTTGTTTTTTTATTAACTTTTTTTTGCAGCTTTGGCCAGGAAACGGTAGCAACACAGCCGCCGGTGGATTTAGCCATACTGCTTGATTCATCGCAGAGCATGTTTACTTATTATGACCAAGTAGTCGAATTTGTTGTCACTGGCATAGTTTCTGAATACATGCGTTTTGGCGACACACTTCATCTTATTTCATTTTCTGACACCACACAAATTGAAATTGCCAAAAAACTGCAAACTGAGCAGGATTTAAGAACTGCCATTGCTAGATTATATCTGCTCTATCCGTTTGGCAACAGCACAGATATAATTACTGCTCTTCGGAATTCATATCAATATATCAGTGATCTACCAATTTCAAATCGAAAATTGCTCGTACTGATTACAGACGGCTTTCATTCTCCACCTGACTCTTCACCATTTGCTTCATATTCAACAGAAGAAGTTCGAACAGAAATTCAAAAAATCGCCTCAAAGTACCGCGAAGAAGGTTGGGAAATTCGTATTATCAGTGTTCCTTTTGCAAGCACTAAGGATGGTACTGTTTCGCTTGACTCCAATACTGGTTCCAGCAGCAGCCCTAGTTCTGCAGCAAACGAGCCCGGGTCGAGTCAAGAAATATCAAATGCTCCTGGTGCCGGAACCTACCTAAATGACATTGCTGAAGCTATGAGTAGTGGAATCACAGAATTCACCGGTACTAATAGCGAAGTTGCAGTAAGCTCAGCCGTTTTGCTACCGAAGATATCTATCGATGAGAATTTGGGGCGAAAACGTCATAAGTTTAAATTGCCATTTACAATAGAAAATCAGTCCGATCGCGAGCTGATTATTGAGATGAATCGTGTAATCATCAACGGTAGTATTAACGTTCTTGAAAAAAACTCAATAATCTCGATCCCTGCAAGGACCAGCATTTCCACTACTGTTCCGGTAAAATTTCCATCCGATTGGCAAACTGGCATTCATTCAATAGATATCGAGGCACAGTTTGCTGATAACCAGCGTGTAAGGCCAGCTGTCCTTAATACTGTGTTGGAAATTAATAACAACCCGCTGCTCGACTTTTTTGATAATTCTCTGCGTGTTTTTTTGCTAATTCTTTCTATCTTTATAGCAGGAGCAGTAATTGTACTGGTATTATTTGCTGGCAGAGCAGTACACCGCCGTGCTGATACAGTAGTGGTGGATACAGTTCTGGATGGAAGCTCGAACGATACTTCAACTGTTGGACTACGCAAGCAAGGTGGAACTACGGCTGTATCAAGCCACGACAATGCTGACGTCTCAATACTATCTGCGGTAAAAAACAGAGCTGCTACCGGCCTTAGTCTGAATACCACAGTAGCTCAAGCAAAGAATGAAAGCGTGCCTTCGTCAACTATATTATCCAATTATGACAGGCAGCCTTCTTCATTAAATCCATTGGAACTGAGAAAATCACAACCTTCAATCTTGCAAGATTATAATGCCAATACCTCCCAGTACAAGTTACGTTCAGGCACACAACATGTGGAAGGTTCTGGTTTGCCATTGAAGACAGCCAGTAAAACTAGCCTAACGGATTTAAGTCATGAAGAAGCTAGTGCAAACAGTAACTTCCAGCTGCAGACGATTAAACCGGGCATACTTAGAGTGGAATTTTTTGTTGAAGGTCAAAATCGTGCTATTGGCCGCAGAAACATCAAAACACTTCATGCCGGTGGTAAAAAAAGCATAGGCGGAAGACGCACTGATGATTTCCTGGTATTTCTTCTGCCGATTGGTCATAATATTGCTGATATCTGTTATGATGGAGCTAAGCTGGTTTTTGTACCTCGAAAACCAATATTTATAGAATCCAATAATCAAGATCCCTTTGAACTCGCTTTGGGTGATCGGGTTTACATCCGAAGTCGAAAAGGCAAAATAATGAAACTATATTTTGAGCAATATATCTCACCCAAAGACAAACTGAATCAACTCTTACATTGTGTTGAGGCACCAGGTATAAGTGCATTACTCGA
>JAHIWF010000109.1 GCA_018815555.1 Spirochaetota bacterium
CTTCAACCTGCGCGGCAGGCGTTTTCCGCTCTGGTCCAGTGAACAGGGTGTCGGCCGCAATAAAAGCACACCGATCACCTTTCAGGCCGACGTGCAGGACCGCTGCGGCGGCGACTACTGGTGGACCTTTTTCCCCCAGCCTAGCTTTGTTTCCTCGCAGCATTATTATTTCCATACTGACTGCAGCGCCTATGCCGCCTTCGACTTCCGTGCCGACAATTTCCACGAACTGGAATTCTGGGATCTGCCAAAGTCGTTCATTTTCGGCGGCGCACCGGACATGCTTGGTGTAGTGCAGGATGTAGGCCGTTTGCTGGGAACCCAGCCAGAGCTGCCGGAGTGGGTACACGACGGAATAATCCTGGGAATCCAGGGCGGTACAGACATATGTGAACAGAAGACTAAAGCGGCTCAGGCTGCGGGCATGCCGGTGTGCGGCATCTGGGCCCAGGACTGGGAAGGTATCCGCATGACCAGTTTCGGCCAGCGGCTGATGTGGAACTGGCAATGGGATCCGGCACGCTACCCCCAGCTGCCGGAAGCAATCAAACGCTGGAATAAAGAGGGCATACGTTTCCTCGGCTATGCCAATCCCTATGTTGCCGCCAACAAAGCACTGTTTGAAGAAGCCGAAGCCCAGGGTTTTCTGGCCAAAGACGCAAGCGGAAAAACCTACCTGGTGGATTTTGGAGAATTTGATGCCGGCATTCCCGACTTTACCAACCCGGCCGCCTTTGAGTGGTATAAAAAAGTAATGCGCCGCGAACTCATCGACCTTGGCCTGTCCGGCTGGATGGCCGATTTCGGCGAATACCTGCCCACCGACACCGTATTGCATGACGGCCGGCCGGCCATGTTGGCACATAACGAATGGCCGGCACTATGGGCTAAAGTAAACCATGAGGCAGTAGCAGAAGCCGGGCTACAGCACGAAATTACCTACTTCATGCGCGCCGGCTTTACCGGCAGCCAGCGCTGGTGTCCGCTGATGTGGGCCGGCGACCAAAATGTCGACTGGTCGGAGGACGACGGCCTGCTGTCAGTCATTCCGGCGGCTCTATCATTGGCAGTCTGCGGACATGGCCTGCACCACAGCGACATCGGCGGCTATACCACACTATACGGCATGCAGCGCAGCAAAGAGCTGCTGCTGCGCTGGACCGAGCAGGCAGTGTTTACTGCCATGATGCGTACCCACGAAGGCAACCGGCCCAAAGATAACTGGCAGTTCGATTCCGATGGGGAAACACTATCAGGCATTGCGCGCCTGGTTCAGCTATTTGTAGCGCTTAAACCCTACCGCAAGGCCGGAGTAACAGAATGTTCCGAACTGAACATTCCGCTGATGCGTCCGCTGTTCCTGCATTACGAACAGGACTGCCAGGCCTGGTTACTGAAAGACCAATACCTGTACGGCCGCGACCTCCTGGTAGCTCCGGTGTGGCAGGAAGGCGCAGCCGAACGCCAGGTTCATCTGCCGCAGGACAACTGGGTGCATCTGTGGACCGGCCAAAAATTCAGCGGTGGCGAGTATGCCGTACCGGCCCCGCTAGGCTTGCCGCCGGTTTTCTGGCGAGCTTCGTCAAAATGGGCGGATTTGTTCCAAGCCATTGGCCGTGATTTCGGCAACTACTGATAAAATCCTTACTAATGGAATGCATCTATGAAAATACGCAGTAGAATTTTTCTGATGGTTGGGGGCATGGTAACGCTGATTGCGGCTGCCTCTGTAATCAGTAATACCGAGCACAATCGTGCCCATAAAGATCGCGATCTGGAACTCCTGTCCAGACAGGCCATACAGGCTGCCTGGGAACTGGAAGCGGCCGGACATGCGGCCCAACTGCGGGCCGGACTGTTCAGTGAAACCCTGGCGGAATGGAAACAGAGCGAGCAGCAGTGTTCCGACGCACTGACTGCATTTATCACCGCTGCAAACCAGGAGGATCTGGATCCGGAATTACTGGAAGCACTGGCTACACTGGAACAACGCTGGACCGACGTGCAGAAAAATTTTGCAGATCTGGACACACTAGCCGCCCAGCTGAACGCAAGCGGGGCCCGGATTATGGTAAACGCAGTAGGTTTAATCCGGGCACAGGCCCAAATCGACAGAAGTGCAGCCAATGGCTATGCACAAATCGCCGCAATAAGCAGCCTAATGGAGCGCTTTCAGACAGCGACCATTTTTACCGGCAACCTTACCGAGCAATTATCACTGCTGGGTACAGCTACGGCATTAAGCGCCGAGGAATCACGCAGCCGAGCCTTGTACATAAGCATGATAAGCTCTGGTGCAGCCATTGCCCTCAGCCTGCTTTTCTCATTTATCTTCAGCCGATCGCTTGGCAGCCGCATCACCAAAATAGAAACAGTGATGCGCAGTATAGCAGCAAAAAATCTAAGCGCTCAAGCCGAAGATACCCACCGCGACGAAATCGGACAACTAGCCAAACATGTAAACACAGTACTGGATATCATGCGCCGTTTTATGGAGCGGGCCAAGCAGGCAGCATTGGACCTAGCGGCTACAGAGCAGGCTTTGGGCCCGGCGGCTAGCCAGGCCCGCGATTCTTCCAGCCTGATCGTCAATGCGGCAGCAACAATTGCGACTGGAGTAGAAACTCTGGATACGGATATTGACAGCACCCTGCATTCGTCGCGTTCAGTCGGAGCAAGCCTGCGCTCCTTCCGTGATCTGGCAAAAATGCAGGTAAAAGAACTAAGCAATATATCCGAGGCCGTCGGTGCTATTGCCAAATCGATGCAAGAAACAGCCAGTCTGGCCGAAAGCAGTCAGCTGGCGGCGCGCGAGCTGGGTCAAACTGTACTGGCCGGCGCCGAAGAAGCCAGCCTTACCGCCGACCGCCTAAGCAGCATGGAACGGGAGCTAGATGGCATCAAGGAAATTTCGGTGGTAATTGCCGACATCGCCGAGCGAACCAATATTCTTTCCATGAATGCCGCCATCGAAAGCGCGCACGCCGGCGAGTCCGGCAAAGGCTTCGCCGTAGTCGCCGAGGAAATCCGCAAACTGTCCGAAAGCGCCGGTGAAAATGCCGCCAGTATAGATATTCTGGTGAGCCGGGTTGCGGCCAGCATTAACCAGGCCACAGCGGCATCACAGCGCAGTCGCGACAATCTGGCGCACACCAGCAGTATCGCCGATGGTTTTGTAGGCGCACTTAACAGTATCGCCGCCTATTCAGGCCAGCTGAACAGCGCAATAAGCGGCATTCATGCGTCTGCCGAGGACATCCAGCACTCAGCCGGCAAAATTGACCAAGAGGCCGAAGCAGCCGTACTCGGAGCCCGCAACACCGAAGACAGAATGGAATCCATCGGTATCACCTCACATGAAATCGTACAGCAGACCGAGGCGATCCGCACAGGCTTGCAGGAATTATCTCGAATCGTCGCCGGCTTTTCCGGCCTGGCCAGCGCATCAGGGAAGCGCTCTGCGGAACTGGAGTCCCTGCTCTGCGAATTCACCCTGGATGCTGCATGCAGCTGAACTAAGCAAAGCTATACACCAGAGTAGTTTGCCAGCTTCGCCGGTCAAAAAAAAAAGCGCCCTGCCCCAACCGGGACCGGCGCTTTTTTTCTTTACAGACAGTTTATTTTTTGGGTGGATGGGCAATAATATCGGCCAAATACGGTTTTTTAACCAGGTCCTTTTCCAGTCCGGCAGCCCGCTGTTTGTTTACATATTCCGGCTTCTGGAACTGATAGGTATATTTGGTGTGTACATCGTAGGTACCCTGCATCAAGGCAAAGGCATCTTCAGTCATTACCAGCTCTTCGTCGGTAGGAATCACGAAAATTTTCACCTTGCTCTCGGGAGCACTGATGTCCAGCTCGGCATTGCGGCACTTGCCTTTGGCATTTTTGTCCTGGTCGATGATGATACCGAGGCTTTCCAGACCGGCGGTAGCCAGCTGGCGGGTTATAGGACCCATCTCGCCGACACCGGCGGTAAACACCAAAGCGTCCACCCGGCCAAGAGCGGCCATATACGCACCGATATACTTCTTGATGCGGTAGCCTTCCATCTCCTGTGCCAGGATAGCCGAATTATTGCCTTCTTCGGCGGCATTTTCGATGTCGCGGCGATCCGCCCAGCGGCCGGTAACACCCAGAACACCGGATTCCTTGTTCAGGCTCTTCTCCACGTCTTCCAGGCTCATGCCGGCACTCTTTACCATATGGAAAATAATGCCCGGATCGATATCGCCGGAACGGGTGCCCATAACCAGGCCTTCCAGAGGAGTCATGCCCATGGAAGTGTCGAAAGAACAGCCATTTTTAACGGCGTTTATCGAAGAACCATTGCCGATGTGGGCAATGATCAGATTGGTCTCAAAGGGATCCTTGCCCAGCAGTACGGCTGCGCGCTTGGCGGTGTACAGGAAGCTGGTCCCATGGAAACCATAGCGGCGCACCATATGCTCGTCGTACCAGGCAGTGGGCAGCGCATAGCGGTAACTGGTGGCCGGCATAGTCTGGTGCCAGGCAGTGTCCATGATGGCACAATGCGGTACATTGGGCAGCACGGCCTTGGCGGCCTCGACACCCATGATGTTGGCCGGATTATGCAAAGGCGCCAGACTGATCAGCGATTTAAAGGCAGCCAGTGACTCGTCGGTGATCAGCACCGAACGGGCGAACTTCATGGCACCATGCACCATGCGGTGGCCTACTGCGCCAATTTCCGACATGGTCTTTACCACACCAGTCTTATCGCTGGTGATTGTTCTCAGAATCAGCTCGATGGCGACGGTGTGCGTGGGACACTCGTGCTCTTCGGTGAACTCGCAAATGCCGGGGGCCTTGTGGTTGATGATCGAACCACCCAGGGTTACGCGTTCTACAATACCGCTGGCCAGGACGTCTTTGTTGGTCCAGTCGTATACTTGGTACTTGACCGAAGAACTGCCGCAGTTAAGCGTGAGAATTACCATAAATGCTCCTTATTTTCGGGGGGACAAAGCCGACAGCGTGCTGCATAAAGTTGTCCGTAAAATTATGTGTCACTGTATCATTACCGCGGGGATTGGGCAAGACGTTAGGTTTTTATGACATTTTTTGTTATTTTGTCACAGCGCAGGCCAAGTAAGAAATCGGTAGCGGCAGCGGCTTGAATCAACCAAAGGCAAACTGAATGATCGGGATAATGCACACCACGATAAAGATAATTTCCAACAGCAGCATGGTTCGTTCGTTCTTCTCGGCTTTTACAATCTCGTATACATGCTGCAGCGCGTCCAGGCGACGCTCTACCGACCGGGTCCAGCCGGGAGTATTGAAAATACCGCAAAGATGTTCGTACAGGGTTCCCAGGAAATAATCACCGATGATCTTGGATGAATTCTCGATATTTTCCAGGATAAACAGGGCATCAAGCCGAAGCCCCTGTAAGGTGGCGAATTTTCTCTGCAGAGAACTGCGTTTTTTCCGGCGCGAGCGTTCTTTGGAATAAAAAAGCCGGATATCATCTTCAGCCTCATCCAGCCAGTGATCCAGCAAATGATCCAAAACCCGCAGCTCCAGAAACTGGTAGTTGGCAAGCTCACAGATCAGCAGCAGATCCTCATAATCACGATCCGGGTCGATCAATAAGGCCCGATCCATGTCGAAAAGAGCCAGATCGGTAGAGTTATACGAAAACGGATTGGCCAGTGTTTTGCGGATCTGAGAATCATGCAGCGGAGAACCATAGGGATCGCCATTCAGCAGCGTGGTAAGATCCTGGGCATTTTTTGTCAAAAAATCTACTGGACTCATGCCCACATCGGAGAAACAGAAAGCTGTGTAGCTCTCCTGCTCCGCCTGCAGCCAGGTGTGGTCCCGGTCTATGGCCGGTTTCAAAATTTCCACTACCGCGTTAAAGCGCTCGGTAGAATAGCTCTCCAGATCGGCCACGGCCGAAGACAGGCGGCGCTCGGCCAAACCATGCAGATCTTCGAGGTTGGCCATTACGCGCAGCCGCATAATGATAGATAAAACGCCTTCATCATAAATGCGCGCCGCCACCGACAACCCTTCAACGGCCTCATCGGAAAAAGCCTTCTGCGGTCCGGTACGCAAATCGACACACAAGGGCTTGGGCATCAGCAACGATTCAGGCGTATCGCGCCGGCGCACCACTTTCATGCCGGGAATACCGGGCAAGAGGCTGGCTGCCAGGCTCAGGTCGATAGAGCGGCCAATATCATACAGGGTCATAAATACCAGTTCTACCTGGTACTGCTCTGCCACTTTTTTCTTTTTACGCACCACAGGCAGCTTACGTCCAGATACGGGCGTGGCAGGGAGCGACAAAGCACCTGCCACTGCCTTTCCGGCCGATTTACCGGTATTTTTCACCGTAGCCGGAAGCGCTTTCATAGTCGGGCCTCTACCCGGGCAACTACCCTGTTCAGCACCTCCAGAATCAGCAGGGTGCCTTCCGGCACGCTATATGGCACCGAAAATTCGCCACCGGGATGTTCCACCGTTATCAGCGGCGATTTAACACCAGAAGGAGTCTGCGAATATAGTACCATCTTAAGCGGATATGGATATTCCGGCAAAGTCTGGGTAAATAATCCGTCAATGATGCCGGTACGTTCAGC
>JAHIWF010000110.1 GCA_018815555.1 Spirochaetota bacterium
ATCGAACCTATCCGCCGTTCCACCCGCGCCGAGCGTGAGGCCTGGATAAAAGAAGCACAGTACAATCTGTTTAAGCTGCGCAGTGAGCAGGTATTTATAGATTTGCTAACCGACTCCGGCACCGGTGCCATGTCCAGTGCTCAATGGGCCGAGATTATGTTGGGTGACGAAAGCTACGCTGGCGCTTCTTCCTTTTTTAAGCTGAAAAGCTCGATAGAGCGCATTCTGGGCTTTCCGCATTTTCTACCGACCCATCAGGGGCGTGCTGCCGAGAACGTGTTATTCAGCGCTTTGTTGGGTGTTGGTGATGCCGGCAAGGGCAAGGTAGTTCCGGGTAATAGTCACTTTGACACTACCAAAGGCCATATCGAGTTCCGTCATGCCAAGGCTCTCGATTGTACAATCGACGAAGCCTTTGATACTGAAATTGAACATCCTTTTAAAGGCAATATTGACCTGGCCAAACTACAGGCGGTTTTCGATAAGTACCCGCGCGAGGCCATTCCGGTCTGCATGCTGACCATAACCTGCAACAGTTCCGGCGGCCAGCCGGTGTCCATGGCCAATATCCGCGAAGTTTCGGCATTGTGCAAGAAATATAAAATACCCTTGTTCTTCGATTCGGCCCGTTTTGCCGAGAATGCCTACTTTATCAAGACCCGAGAGGCAGGTTTTGCCGACAAGACCATCAAGGAAATTGTGAAGGAAATGTTCACCTATGCTGATGGTGCCACCATGAGCAGTAAAAAAGACGGTATCGTGAACATTGGCGGCTTTATTGCCTTCCGCGACGAAGAACTCTTCCGCCAGTGCTGTACCTTCAATATCATGTTTGAAGGTTATATAACCTATGGCGGTATGGCCGGTCGGGATATGGGAGCACTTTCGGTGGGCCTTGACGAGGCTACTGAATTTGACTATCTGGAGGCCCGGGTGGGTCAGGTCGGCTATTTAGGCCAGCTGCTCACCAAGTACGGCATCGCGGTCCAGAAACCTTATGGAGGGCATGCCATCTTTGTGGATGCCAAGAAATTCCTGCCCAAGCTGCCGAAAGAGCAGTTCATTGCCCAGACCCTGGGACTTGAGCTGTACAAAGAAGGCGGTATCCGCGGTGTGGAGATCGGCACCCTGCTGGCCGACCGTGATCCGGAAACCCGCCAGGAACGCTATCCGGCGCTGGAGCTTCTGCGTCTGGCCATTCCGCGCCGCACCTACACCAACTCGCACATGGAGTATATTGCCGCCGCTCTGGCCAACGTCAAAGAACGCGCCGACAGTATCACTAAAGGCTATACGATAAATTGGGAAGCTCCGATTATGCGCCACTTTACGGTGGAGCTGAAACCGGCGGAGTAAGGCTGCTGGCGTACAATAAAGTTAGGGCCGGCGGCTGTCCTGGGCTTTGCCGGCCAGGTATAACAATACACCGCCGCCGGCGGCCAGGGCGGCGGCCATGAAAAATACCGCCGGGCCGCCGAAGGCTGCCATCAGAAAACCGGCGGCCGGAGCAGCGATGGCGCGGCCCAGTTCGCTGACCATGGAGAGTCCCATGTAGCGTCCCAGCAGGGACGGATGTACGTGTTCGGGGATATAGCGTACCTGTACCGCCGAGCCCCAGACTTCGCCCAGGCTGAGTATCAGCATTGCTGCGATGAGCAGGGCCGGCGAGCGCAACAGCGCGAAGCCGATAAAGCCGGCGGCAAAGGCCAGCTTCGAAAAGCCGGCCGAGAAGGCGAACGGGGCGGTACGCAGCAGGCGCGATACCGGCAGCTGCACCAACACACAGATAACTGCATTGCAAGCCAGGATGGCACTATATACCCACAATGAGATTCCCGCCGACTGCAGATGCAGCGGCAGAAAGGACTGTATCAGGTCATACGAGCCCCAGACCAGCATCATGCCGGCCGTCCAGATCCAGAAACCGCCGTCCTTAAGGATTACTTTCCAGGCGGGTTGGGCTGGTTGGCTGGTCAACGTGGCTGCTGTTTGTGCCGAAGTGGCAGCTGTTTGCAGTGTGATGGCAGCAGGCGGCACCGCAGCTGCAGCTGTTCGTGTTTGAGCTGCTCCTGGCTGTAGTGTGGCGGCAAGCGTGCCGGTGCGGGTCACCTTGGTTTTTTCTCCTGGCGCCGCCATTACCCTTGGCGCCGCCAGTACACCTGGCGCCGATTCCGGAATTGTGATGGCGATGAAGAGACCAACCAGCAGATTGATGCTGCCGGCGATAATAAAGCCGTACAGTGGGTGGGTCTGGAAAATGGCAACGCCAAGGATTGGGCCCAGGCCGTAGGCGACGTTTATGGCTATGCGGTTTAGGGCAAAGGCTTCGGAACGCAGTTTGGCCGGGCAGTGATCGGACAGGGCAGCGCTGGTCGCCGGTCGGTAGAAGGTGCGGGTCATGCCGTTCATGAAGTTGAGCAGAGCCAGGACTAGTGGATTGGCGCCGGCAAAGGCGAAGCCGAACATGGACAGGCCGCTGATGCTCACGCCTAGTATTTGTATCGGTTTGCGGCCCAGCCGGTCGGACAGATGGCCGCCCCAGGCACCGAATACTACATTGGCAATCGGTGCGGCTCCGAGAACCAGGCCCAGAGTTCCCAAATCCACTCCTTCGCTGCGCATATACAGGCTAAGGTAGGGCACCACCATAAAGCGTCCCATGGATTCCACAAAGGTGGCACAGACTAAAAGCCATACCGGCAGGGGAAAACTTTTTATATAGGAATGAGAAGCTTTTATTACTACGGCTGCAGGTTTAGGCAAGATTGGTTTTTTTAGGGTTTTTTTACCGGTGTGGGGCATAGAGCCGAGTATAGCGAAACTGCCAAGTTACGGCTAGCGTTTAAGGCCAACCGTGCTGCCGAAAAGCCGCTGGCAATTCGGGCAGAGGTGGGTGCCGCGTCCGGCCACCCGGGTTTTTACAATTATGGATTGGCAGCGCGGACAGCTTTGCCCCTGTCGGCGGAATACCGCGGCAAAATCCAGGTAGGCACCGCGCTTGCCTTCGGCGTTTACATAATTGCGGTCGCTGGAGCCGCCATGGTCGATGCTTAGTTGCAATACTTCCGGGATGGCTTTAAACAATCTGCCCAGCTCGGCCGGGCTGAGGCTGCCGGCCCGCCGGTCGGGATGTATGCGTGCCTTCCACAGGGCCTCATCGGCATAGATATTACCGATGCCGGCGACTACGGACTGGTCCAGCAGGGCCGCCTTGATGCTGGTGCCGCTGCGCCGCTGCAGGGCTTTGCCGAAACCGGCTTTGCTGAAGTCCGGTCCCAGCGGTTCGGGACCGAGGCGCTGCAGAAAGCTGTCGGCAGGGACCTCCTGGTTTGCCACCAGCTGGATCCGGCCGAATTTGCGCTGGTCATTAAAAAACAGCCTTGCGTCATCCAGAAAAAAAATTACCCGGGTGGAGGCGTCCGGCAGTTGGTCGACCAAAGAATCCGAGGGGTGTCCGGCGCCGAAGCGCAGCCCGTTGTCCGCTACAAATACCAGTTGACCGGTCATTTTCAGGTGTATCAGCAGGGTGTGCTCATTGTCCAGCTCCAGCATCAGCAGTTTGCCGCGGCGGCGGATTTCCCGGAACGCTGCGCCGATCAGACTTTGGTTTCCGGCAGCGGCAAAGCTTTTGCTCCAATTGCAGTCTATAGAACTGATGCGCCGGCCGACTAACAGCTCTTGCAGGCCGCGCCGTACTGTTTCTACTTCGGGTAATTCTGGCATGATTGTAATATAGCTAAAAACCGCTGCTGAGCAAAGGCGTCGTGACGGCTGGGCGAGAGGGTAAAAGCTGCCGTGGGCTGCTGGTCACCTTGGTCAAGCTGAACTATGCATCTTCGCTTTTTTGCGACTATGTTATGCGGCTTGGCCGATCTATGGCTTTCTGCTAGTATGCTTTTGTATAGTATGGAGGAAAAAATGAAAAAAGCCTTCCTTTTGCAGGCCGTGATGGTTGGGGTGTTGCTGGGTGCTGGCTGTGCCGGTGGTGATGAAAGTGACAAGGCTGCAGCTCCGGGCCAGGCGCAGAGTGGTCTGCCGGAAATTGTACTGCACAGCGGGCAGGCAGAAGTGCGGGTAGAACTTGCCGTTAGCGACGAGCAGAAAAATATAGGCTTGATGTTCCGACGCGAACTGGCAGACGGACGCGGCATGCTTTTTGTTTACGATGCCGACCAGCGCATGAGCTACTGGATGAAAAATACTTTTGTGCCGTTGTCGATCGCTTTTTTGTCGGCCGAGGGGATCATTCGCGAAATATATGACATGCAGCCGGAGTCCTTGGCTTCGGTGTCCAGCAGCCGTTCGGTGCGCTATGCGCTGGAAGTGCCGCAGGGCTGGTTCGGGCGTGTAGGGCTAAAGCCAGGTGACCAGTTTAGGTTCCCGGAAGGGTTTCCGGATTAGGGCTGTTGCCGGCTAGGCGTTGCCGATTTATTGGCGGATACATGTGGGATACCCCCTGAAACCTTCGGATACCCGCTTGACAAAAAAAACTTTCCGGATTATGGTGTTTCTATTATGAGTAACCAGCGCTTTGTACAGCTTAACCATCTCCATCATCACGGCCATAGAACCGCGCGGTCGCGATGAGTTGTCGTAGCTGAAACACAGCACTATACGATGCGCCGGCCGCGAGGCTGGCGTTTTGCTTTTTGGGCAGGTTTTCTGCGCATCAAGAAGCGTCAGCCTATGCAGGTTGGCGCTTTTTTTATTTTCGGAGCTTTGGTAGGTCCCGGAACTGATGTGAAAGGAAACACAGATGCGTGAGAAAGAGGAAATGGTACGCCTGGCCCTGCCCAAAGGCCGGATGCAGGATGGAGTAATTAAATTATTATCACAAGCTGGGCTGGAGCTGAAGGCCGGCGAGCGCGACTACCGGCCGCGGCTGCCGCTGGAAGGTTTTGACGTGAAAATGCTGAAGCCGCAGAATATTGTGGAGATGCTGGATGTGGGCAGTCGCGATATCGGTTTTGCCGGGGCGGACTGGGTGGCGGAGCTGAATCTGCAGTTGGTGCCGCTGATGGATACAGCGCTTGATCCGGTGCGCATTGTGGCGGCTGCTCCACAGGAACTGCTGGTTGACGGCAAATTGCCCGATTCGCTGCCCGACGGTCGTAAACTGCTGGTAGCCGGTGAATATGAGAATCTGGCCCGTCGCTGGATTGCCGCGCGGAAGCTGGATGCCTGCTTTGTGCGGACCTATGGTGCTACCGAGGTTTTTCCGCCCGAGGACGCGGATTGTATCATAGATAATACGGCCTCCGGCGCTACGCTTAAGGCCAATGATCTGGTTATTGTTGACGAGTTAATGCGCAGCTCTACCCGTTTGTATGCCAGCCGCCAGGCTATGGACAATCCATTGCGCCGGAACCGGATCGAACTTTTTATAATGCTGTGCCAGAGTGTATTGTCGGCGCGTTCGAGGGTAATGCTGGAGCTGAATGTAGAAGCCGGCAAACTGGATGCATTGCTGGCGATTTTGCCGGCAATGAAAGAACCGACGGTATCGCCGCTGCGCGGGGACAGCGGCTATGCGGTCAAGATCGCGGCGCCGCGGGCAGGGCTATCGCAGTTGATTCCGGCAATTCTTGAACGGGGCGGAAGCGCGATTGTAATAACCGAGCCGTCCCGGATTATAGCCTGAGGAGTCAAGTATGTTATCAACGCAAAAATATTATTCCATCCGCGAGGATGCAGTTGGTACGGGTGCCGTCACAGTTGGGATCGTGCAGAAAAAGCCGCCAAAACGAAATAGCTGGATTGCCGCTACAGGCGCGTATCAGCCCGGACCGCGGAACATAGCCGGAACAGAGGCGGTTTTATCGCCGCTGTATCTGGATGCCAACGAGAGCCGGACGGACAGCGCGGTGCTTACCCGGCTTGCCGAAGAGCTAATAAATAATCCGGCTTTATTGTGTACCTATCCATCCACAATCGGACTCGAACAGAGCCTGGCAGCGCGCTATGGTGTAGCCAGCGAACGGGTGGTGGTTTGTACTGGTGCCGATGACGCTATTCAGCGGGTAATAAGTTATTGCTGCTCGGCAGACGACAAGGTGTTGGCCTATGACCCGGCTTTTGCCATGTACGAAGTGTACACCAGGATACGCGGCGGCTTGCCGCTGACTCTGCCCTGGTATGAAAATGATGCGTTCCCGCAGGCTGCTACGCTTGAATTATTAAGAAATTGTCCATCGCTGGCACTGGTCTGTCTGGCCTCACCGGCCAATCCGGTTGGAAACTGCATAAACCGGTCAGAGCTGGAAGTACTGGCGGAAGCCTGTGCCATAAACGGCAAGAGCCTGTTGCTGGACACGACCTACGAGGAATTTTCCGACAGTCGCCCGGGTGGCGCTATGGCACAGAGCGGTCTGTGTTATGTAGTTGGTACTTTTTCCAAAGCCTGGGGGCTGGCCGGTTTGCGAGTCGGCTGGGTTATCGCACCGGATGCCGTCAGCGCCAGATGCCTGCGGGCGGCTGGCGGACCCTATCCTGCAAGTGGTCCGGCAATTGCCGCTGCCAGCTTTGCGCTGCAGAATGACGATGGCCTGAATCAGCTGCGTGCTGATATTGCCCG
>JAHIWF010000010.1 GCA_018815555.1 Spirochaetota bacterium
ATACAGGTTCAGCGGGTAAAAGCCGCCGAGCTGGATAAAATGTCGCCGGACAACCGGGGCGCCGTACTGGCACTCAAAGCAGCCCCCAAAGCCAACAGCACCGATCTGGAAAGCTGGTTGGAAGGCCCTCTGCCGGAGCAGGCACTGGTTCTGTTACTGGATCATATCGAAGATCCGCACAACCTCGGCGCGGTACTGCGCTCGGCCGATGTATTCGGGGTGGATCTGGTAGTAATACCCGACCGCCGCGCCGCCCGCGAAACTGATACCGTCAGCCGGGTTTCGGCCGGAGCGGCAGCCTGGGTACCGGTAGCCAAAGTAAGCAATATGGCACGCGCGCTGGAGCAGCTGAAAGAAGCCGGCTTCTGGTCGTATGCGGCCGACATGCAGGGCAGCAGCCTGCCCAAAACCACCTTCTCGGCCAAAACCGTATTGGTAATGGGAGCAGAAGGCAAGGGAGTTTCACGCCTGCTTAAAGAAAATTGCGACCATACGGTTTCCATACCGCAGGGCGGCCATGTCGACTCGCTGAACGTATCGGTGGCCGCCGGTATCTTTATGTACGCCATCCGTCATAACCGCCAGCGGGAACGCTCATGAGCGCAGACACTCAAAAATCCGGGGGCAAACAGCAGCTGGTCAACATGCAGCCGGGCTTTGAAAAACTTCTTGCCATAGCCAGACAACTGCGCGCACCGGACGGCTGCCCTTGGGACCGCGAACAAACAGCCCAAACCCTGCGCGGCAACGTTATTGAAGAAGCCTACGAACTGGTCGAAGCCATCAACCATAACGACACCGAACACGTCCGCGAAGAACTGGGTGACGTATTCCTGCTGCCCACCATGATCGCTGTGATGTACGAAGAACAGGGACAATTTTCGGCTGAGGATGTTTTTGCCGGTATCTGCGACAAGCTGATACGCCGGCACCCCCATGTGTTCGGTGATTCTGATGCCGACACCAGCGACAAAGTGCTGGCCCAGTGGAACGACATAAAAGTGGAGGTAGAAGGCCGCCGCCGCAAGGACTCGGTACTGGACGCGGTTAAGCAAGGCCTGCCGCCTTTGGAACGGGCCTATAAACTGCAGAAAGCCGCCGCTAAAGCCGGTTTCGACTGGGAGGGCAGCAACGGCCCCTGGGATAAGCTGGCCGAAGAACTGGCCGAGGCCCGACAAGCCTGCCAGGCATTGGAGCAAGTGCAGACCAGCCAAGAACAGCCCGCCGATAACGAGGGCGACAGGCGGCTCAGAGGCGAATTAGAAGACGAACTGGGTGATCTTTTCTTTTCATTAATAAACGTGGCGCGCAAACACAAAGTAGATCCGGCGCTGGCCTTGCACCGCAGCATGGAAAAATTTAACCGGCGCTTCCGCCATGTCGAAAAACGCATGGCCGAAACCGGCGAAACCATGACGGCAGATAAACTGGAGCTGATGGACGGCTACTGGGATGAAGCCAAGAAACTGGAACACTAACAAGCAGAAGTCTACAGCAGGCAGCGCCGGCTAAAGCAGGCAGCGCCAGCTAAAGCAGGCAGCGCCAGCTAAAGCAGGCAGCGCCGGCTAAAGCAGGCGGCGGCGGCGGTAGCGGCGCAGCTGGCCGCTGTAATAATTGATCAAATCCACGTCGGACTTAAGATTGTCCGGACAATTATCCTTGAAAGCCCGGATAACAATATAACGGGCCATGTCCGGAGCGCCGCCCTGCTCGTCAAACGCATCAAGATACAGCGACCAATCCTCATCACGCTGGCATAGCGAATGGATGGTGCCGTCGGCGGCCAAAGAACGCGAGACCACCATGCCGACATGGCCGCTGATGCGGCTGAATATCTCCATGCTTTCGTCAAAGGACACATCCGGCGCTGGCTCCCAGGCTAGCTTTATAAAGGGGTGCTTAATGGTATCCATAAGTACAGCGGCCCGCGACCAGGAGTTAAGCACACTATTGCGGGCCGGACTGAAACACAGGGTAAACCCGTGGGTACCGGCACAATCACCCAGCTCTCTGGCAATATCGACAAACTCGGCATCGGCGGTTTTTATCTGTGCATACGAGGCAGCCTGCAGCGGTGGCGCCCAGAGTCGAATTATCGGAGCCTGGACCGAACGGGCGGTAGACATAACGCGGTCGAATTCTTCGCGGGTATGAATGCCGGCACGGAACAAGGTGGCATACGAGGCAATAGTAAGGCCGGCTTTTAGGGTCTTAAGCATCAGATTGCCGGCGGCGGTATCATCGCCACTGTCCAGGAAGCCGTCGGAAGACCATTCTATTGCCTGCACTCCGGAACGCTGGGCTGCATCGAGAATCTGTTCAACTGTTGCGCCTAGCATGGCGGCGGACGATAGGGCTGTCTTTATCATAGTCTGTTCTGTAATGCTCAGCTTTCATAGTAAATTAAAACAGCGTATTTTTCCAGTCGAATCGCCGCAGCAGACTGTTTTTATATATGAATTTGACAATACCGGACAATGTGTACATACTGTCTTCGATTTTACTGCAAAAAGGAGTTTCTATGAGCAAGACTGTAATCGCTACCGACAAAGCCCCTGCCGCCCTTGGCCCCTACTCACAGGCCATTAAAACCGGCAGCTTCCTCTTCTGTTCCGGTCAGCTTGGACTGGTTCCGGCCACCGGCGAACTTCGCGACGGAGTAAAAGACCAGGCCCAGCAAGCCATGCAGAACCTGCAGGCAGTAATCCAGGAAGCCGGCAAAACCATGGACGATGTAGTAAAAACCACTATATTCCTTACGAATATGGGCGATTTTCCGGTGGTAAACGAAGTATACGGCAGCTTTTTCCCGGGCAGCAAGCCGGCCCGCTCCACCATCGCCGTAGCCGCCCTGCCCAAAGCCGGACTGGTAGAAGTAGAAGCCATCGTCGCATTGTAAAGGAAGAGCATGAGCAGCCAGTTCAATTTTGACCACGCACCCGACCGCCGGCCCTACGATTCGGTCAAGTGGAGCTACCCGGAACTGTCAGGCAGTACCCGCGGCGACCTGTTGCCGCTATGGGTGGCCGACATGGATTTTGCCGGACCGCCCGAAGTGCAGCTGGCCCTGCAGCAGCGCGTAGCCCATCCGGTGTATGGCTACTCCGGCCGACCGGACAGCTTTTTTTCGGCTTTTGCCGGCTGGATGCAGCGCCGACACTCGACAACAGTGGAGCGCGACTGGCTGCTCTTTGTTCCTGGCATTGTACCGGCGATAGCCGCGGCCATCCGGGCATTTACTTCTGCAGGTGACGGCGTGGTCATCATGCCGCCGGTGTACCATCCTTTCAAAACACTAATCGAGAAAAACCATCGGCAGTGCCGCGAAGCCCCCCTGCGCATCCAGGAAGGCAGTTATCGGCTGGACCTGGACGCTCTGGACAAGGCCTGCCGCGGCAGCCGCCTCCTGCTCTTGTGCAGCCCGCATAACCCGGTAGGCCGGGTGTGGAGCCTGCCCGAGCTGCAGGCCATAGCCGATCTGGCCGCCAAACACGATCTTCTGGTGTTCGCTGACGAAATCCACGCCGACCTGGTGTACGAAGGCTTCCGGCACATCCCTTCGCATGAGATTGACCAGAGACTGAGCCGCCGGCTGCTGGCGGCCTGGGCTCCCAGTAAAACCTTTAACATCGCCGGGCTGCAGGCCTCGTGCATGCTGATACCCGACCAGAACCTGCGCCGCCAGTTCAACGAAGAACTGGAAGCTGCCGCCCTCGGCCAACCCAACTGCCTGACCGCCGGAGCGGCCACCGCCGCCTACCAGCATGGAGACGCCTGGCTGCAGGCCGTCCTCGAATACATGCAGGGCAATTACCTCCTGCTGGTAGAACAACTGGCCGAAAAGCTGCCGGCGGTAAAAGTATACCCGCTGGAGGGCACCTACCTGGCCTGGCTGGACTTCAGCGGTCTGAAACTTAGCGGCAATGTGCACAAATCAATAGTAGAAAAAACCGGCCTATGGCTGGATGCCGGCAGCCGTTTCGGTACAGGTGGCGACGGCTTTGCCCGTCTGAATTTGGGCTGCCCGCGGACGACCGTACAGGAAGCGGTGGACAGGCTGGCAGCGGCTTTCGGGTAAGGAGAATATATGGCAAGGATCGGTACAATCGGTAATGCGGCGCTGTTGGTGGTGGACGTACAGAACGCCGTCATGAAAAACGCTTATGACAGCGCAGGAGTCGCGGCCAGAATCGCGGAGTTGGCAGGCAGGGCCAGAGCGGCCGGAGTTCCGGTTATCTATGTCCAGCATACTGACGACAGTGAACTACCCGAAAACAGCCATGGCTGGCAGCTGGTGCCGGAACTGGACTCAGGCCCGGCCGATCATCACATCCAGAAGCACTTCAATTCGGCCTTCGAAGAAACAGGACTGGATACCCTGCTGCACGAAATGCAAGTATCGGAGCTGATCCTTGCCGGAGCCGCCACCAACTGGTGTATCCGCGCCACCGCCTACGGTGCCCTGAACCGGGGTTATGATCTGACCCTGGTAGCCGACGCGCATAGCTGCAAGGACATGCAGCTATCCGAAGAAAAAACCCTCTTCGCCGCAGACCTGATACTGGAGCTAAATATGGGCATCCAATATATCGAGTATCCGGGAATCAAAACCCGGGTGCTTAAGTCAGTGGAGCTTACCTTCTAAGCTACACGGAAGTAAAACCATCCATCGCACCAAATACCAGCCGGATTGTAGGATAAACCCAACAATCCGGCTGGTACATTCCTAAATAACAAGTTAGCGAAACTGCACTTAGTCTGCCCCATAGGGCTTGAGTGCCCGGGGCTGACCCAAAACTTCCGACAGAAGCACCGCCTGGCGCAGGCGTTCACGATTCAAGGGATGAAATTTACAAGTACTGTCTTGAGTGGACGGCCTGGACAACACTGGAGCATTTGCCGCCTCGGTCTTGGGGTGCATAACAAGCTGCTGCTCTTGCCTGGCAGACTGCCGGGCGGGCTGGACAGCCTTAGCCTGCAGTGCGGATTCTTCATAATGCAATAAAACCCGGCCTGGTGTGGCTGCAGCAGCAGCTTGGGTATCGCCATTCAGCCTTTTCAGCAACGCAGTAAAAAAGTTGTCTTCTTTTGCGGTTTGTTTAAGCCCTGGCCGGTCCTTCGACTGGGCTGCTTTCTTTTTACGTTTGCTTAGCTCGTAGAACAAGCGCAGAAAAATCAACAGGGCTATTGGGATAAGAGTCAAAACCCTGCTGATAACTTCATCCATTTACTTATCCTCCGGGCTATTCTCACCACCGATTGATTTGCGCATTTGTGTATCGGCTTGCAGATTGGTCAAGCGATAATAATCCATAACACCAAGCTTGCCGCTACGGAAAGCCTCGGCGATAGCCCGGGGTATTTCGGCCTCGGCCAATACCACCTTGGCCCGGTTTTCCTGCACCATTGCCACCATTTCCTGTTCTACAGCCTGGGCCGCGGCCCTGCGCTTCTCGGCTTCGGCCTGGAAGCGTCGCTTGTCTGCCTCGGCCTGATCAGCTTGCAGCTTGGCACCGATGTTGGTGCCAACGTCGATATCCGCAATATCTATGGATAGAATTTCGAATGCCGTTCCGGCATCCAGCCCTTTTGCCAATACCAGCTTGGAAATGCGGTCAGGGTTTTCAAGGACAATTTTGTAGGATTCTGCTGAACCAATTGTCGAAACAATACCCTCGCCAACCCGGGCTATGATGGTTTCTTCCATGGCACCACCCACCAGCCGCTCGATATTGGCGCGCACCGTAACCCGCGCTTTTACCTGCAACTGGATACCGTCCTTGGCAACCGCGTCGATAGTGGTCTTGCCTTTGGACGCATCCGGGCAATCTATAACTTTAGGATTAACACTGGTACGTACGGCCTCGAGCACATCGCGACCGGCCAAGTCAATTGCCGCAGCACGCTGAAAAGGCAGTGGAATATCGGCCTTGTTGGCAGCCACCAAAGCCTGGCTTACGCGGGGAACATTGCCACCGGCCAGGAAGTGGGTTTCCAGCATATCGGATTCCACATCGATTCCAGCCTTAGTAAGCATAATCCTGGAATCGACTATCACCTCCGGTTTGACATGACGCAGCCACATACCAATCAGCTTGCCCATGCCAACCCGAGCGCCAGACAAAATTGCCCGGAACCAGAGCCCGAAAAATTTCAAGAAAACAAATAAAAAGGCCAGCGCTACTAATCCAATGGCTACATACAATGCAATGTTTAACATATCATTCCTCCTTGGTAGCTATTTGCGGCAAGTCAGGGTCAGTCTGCCGGACAATAATGACATTGCCATGAATACCACATACAGTCAGCGGCGTCCCGGCTTCAATATAGGTACCTTCGCTTTCTACGCTGTATACTAGTCCGTTGATCCTGGCGCGTCCCACCGGCCGAAGAACCGACATGGCAACACCGCTGCTGCCGAGAGCCGGCCACTGTGCATTATTAGACTCCGTCTGGCTCGACTCCTGGGGCCCACGCTGGATCCCGCCCTGGCTGTCTCCGCTGGCTGTAGCGCTAAGGCGGGTCTTCAGGGTAAGGCCATCAAACAGGCGCAGCCGCGGCCCGAAGGCAATCAGCAAGCCAATGCCGACAATAGCCGATAAAATGCCCAGCCCTACCGTACCCAGATTGCGCAGCAGAATATCCCACTGCCAGTTAGCGTCAGGAAGCACAAAATCCTGCATCGATAACACCAGAGCCGCGGCGATAAACACGATACCGCTGATGCCGGCAACGCCAAAACCGGGTAGCACAAATATTTCTATGATCAGCAGTCCGATACCCAGAATAAAGAGAATCAGTTCCAGCGAGCCGACCGTGCCCATAAATAGATTGGAACCGAACAAGATCACAAAGGCGATCAGGGCTATCGAGCCGGGAAGGCCAAACCCGGGGGAGTTAATTTCTATAAACAAGGCTACCAGACCTATCAAGATAAGGATGGACTGCACCGCCGCGGAAGTTAAAAACATGATAAGACCATCTGCCCAGCCAGGCTCAAGACTGGTAATCACCGCGTCAGCCTCGAAGCCAAGCTCTGCTACCAGAGCCGGCAATTCGGGCACAGTGCCGCTGGATAAACCATAGCGCAAAGCCTCGCCGGCAGTTAACGACAATAATTTGCCCTCAGCCACAATAGTGCGTCCAATACGCAGGTCTGGCTTAGCATCCTTTGCAAGCAGACCGGCTTGCTCCGCCTCCATAAGCTGGCTGATATCGTCGATGAATACCTCAACCAGACTAACATCGGCGTCCACCATAGCCAGAACCAACTGGATCGGATGACCATTTTTCTCGGCCAGTGCAGCCATCTGCGATCGCACCGCGCTAACAACTTTTTCGTCAGCGGCCTCCATGCTGCCGTCCGGCGCAGCCAGCACCGGAGCAGCCGCACCGATTGATGTGCCGGGAGCCATATAGATTTTCTGACAAGCCAGGGCAATAAGCACACCGGCCGACCAGCTGACCCCCATATTGTCTTCGCCGCCACCGACAAAGGCAATCGTCTCTACCCCGCGCAGCGCTCCGATAATTGAAGCGACACGCAGCGCCGAGTCAACCCTGCCGCCAAAGGTGTCTATAGTAAAAATTATGGAACTAGCACCGGCACTCAAGGCTTCTTTAACCCGCCGCTGCACAAACACCGGAGTGGAGGCTTCGATATCGCCCTGGATGGGAATAACATAGACCGAAGCTGCCTGGCCGGAATGCGCTTCGCTGGTCTGCGCCCGCAACTGACCTGCCGACGACAGCGTCAACAGCATCAATACCAGTAAAACCGATACAATACGGAAAATTTTGGCATTCATACTATAAGGATACGACATAAAACAGAGCATGCAAAGTAAAATCGCCAAGATTCTATATTACAGCGGCCTGGGAGGTACTCCCAGGACTATAAGTGAACTGCAGCCAGCACCTGGCCGAAATTTTGCGCTGCCCCCGAAAAAAAACCGCCCCGGCATTCCGGAGCGGTTTTTTATTTCGGACAACTATAGAGTTTACAGCGCGCCGAAGGTAAAGGCCATCACGAACAGGGCGACCGTTTCGCACAAGCCCACGACGGTGATGTACAGACCGAAACCCTTGCCGGTTTCGCCAAAAGCGTCAGCACTGGCAGCGCCGGCCTTACCCTGGGCGATAGCGGACATGGCCATGGCCAGACCGCCGATGATGCCGGCACCGAAAAGCAGGGCCGGATCCATTTTGGAAGCCAGCATCTGCTGCAGCAGAATGAAGCCGTAGATGGTCTGAGTCAGCGGAGCGCCGGCAAAGATCACCAGGAGGAACGAGGCCGGTTTATTGGCCATGTAATTGCGTTTCCAGGCGCCGATAGCTGCCTGTCCGGCGGTTCCCGCGCCGATAGCCGAACCGATAGCCGCAATACCCAAAACCGCGATTGTTCCAAGCATACCAATATTCATAGTATCTCCTTCCGTATTTACCCGTTACCTGTCAGACCTGCTCGGAATGAGCCGAATCGCGGAACGGTTCGTATTTGTAGCCGGACCACTCCATACCCAGGTGGCCGGAAAATTCGAGCATGTTCAAACGAACACCATGTACAATAACCGAGAGCAGCGCCATGATCAGGTTAAGACCGTGGCCGAAGACCAGCAAGGCCACACCGGCGGCGAACAGCACAAAGCTGCCCAAGAGCGGACCGGCCATGTTGTTTACCGTCTGGCTGATGGCCAGACCAGCCAAGCCTACCGCCCACAGGCGGATATACGACACCACATCGGCGAAAATGTTAACCACACCCAGCAGCACCGACACAATGTTGGTGAGACTTTCCAGGATGCCGGCAATAAAGCCCTTAAAGAAGCCCTTTGAGCCGTCATAATAGGCAAACAGGAAATTGAGCGCAAAACCGCCTCCGATGCTGGCCATGGCCCATTGCGGCAGCGGGAAGCGCTCCGGATTGATGACCAGGTTAAGCACCAGGAAGAAGATGCCCGCCAGCATGCCCAGCTGTCCCAGCTGTGCCAGCAGCTTGGGCGACGGCCAGTCGCGGATAAAATTCTTGATGTGCGCTATGCCCAGCTGGGTAAGACCGATCATGAAGCAGAGCACCTTGATGTTCTCGCCGGCATCGATGTTGCCGTTGCTGATGGCCGGAATGGTTATGCGCCGCAATATCGACGGCAAGTACTCCCATTCAATGCCGAACCAGGTGCCGGTAACGATGCCCCAGATAACCGTAGCCGCCGACATGAACAGGAGCAGGTTTACCGCATCGGGTACCTTCTTGCGGGCCAGCTTAAGCTTGCTCCACACAAAGATACCGGCTAACAGCAGCAAGGCTCCGTAGCCGCCGTCACCGAAAATCATGGCAAAGAAAAAGGCAAAATAGAACAAGAACAGGCCGGAAATATCGTACTCGCGATAATTGGGCACGGTCCCCAGGAAGTCGAATATCGGCTGTACCATGCGAATGGCCGGCGGATTCTCCACCTTGGTAGGCGGCTGTTCGTCGTCCTTGGGCTCGTCCAATATCAGGCCCCAGTGCAGGCGTTCGGCCACAGCGGCCAGAGCGCCTTCCTCGGCCTCAGGAACCCAGCCGGCAAACCAGCAGACCGGCCCTTCTTCGTTCATACCGGAATGCAGACCCTCGAAAGCCAGTTCGCGCTCGAG
>JAHIWF010000111.1 GCA_018815555.1 Spirochaetota bacterium
GCTCGGACTTGACGCCGACCGGGTGTTTAAAACCCTGCTTGCTCTGACCGAGCAGGCCCAGCCCTTTGTCTGCGTGATTCCCGGCAGCATGGAACTGAACCTGAAAAAAGCCGCCCGGGTCATGGGCTGCAAATCGGTAAGCATGCTGCCGCTGCGCGAACTGGAAGGCTTGACCGGCTATGTACGCGGCGGCTGTTCGCCGGTGGGCATGAAGAAAAAACTGCCGGTGTTTCTGGACGAAACCGCTCTGCTATGGGACAGCATTTCGGTGAGCGCCGGACTGCGCGGGCTGCAGATGCTGCTGCCGCCAGCCGAGCTGCTGGCACTGGCCGATGCACAGTTCGCCGATCTGGTGTAAGCCTGGCCCAGGCTGCTTGTACCTTGGCCGGATTTCTGGCGAGGCCGCGCTGCCTGTGTTACTGTCGGTCTTGACCCGAAACGCCGCCCGGCCTATCCTGTATCTGGAGGCTTGATGAACCTTTCCCCGCAAACTGAACTTTCCACAATTTTAGCCCGGCAGCCGAAATGCCGTCTCTTGCCCTTCGACCCCGACAGCGAGCCCTGTGTGCTTTTCGATTTTAGTGCCGCCAACCCGGCCGCCCTAAACCTCGACACCGGCGACATCAAAGCTTTTAAATCCTTTGTAAACAGCAGCTTGGCTGCCGCAGGCAGCCGTATCGGCCTGGGCGGTTACTGCGAATCCCGGGTAATTTACCGCCACAGTAGCCTGTTCGAAGGATCGGCGTTACGCGACGTGCACCTGGGGCTGGATCTGTGGACGGCAGCCGGAACACCGGTATTGGCCCCCTTCGCTGCCACCGTGTACAGCCTGGCCGACAATGCCGGCGTTGGTAATTACGGCCCGACCATAATCCTGCGGCACGAACTGGAAGCTTGCAGCTTTTTTACCCTGTACGGCCATCTGTCGGCCGAAAGCTTGGGCGGCAAAAGCATTGGCCAGAGTCTGGCCGTTGGCGAGGTCTTCGCCGAAATCGGCGACGCTCCGCTAAACGGTAACTGGCCGCCACATCTGCATTTCCAGATTATGCAGGAGCTTGTCGGCAATGGCGGTGATTACCCCGGTGTCTGTGCCGCTGCCGACCTGCCGAAGTATCGGGCCTTGTGCCCGGATCCTAATCTGGTTCTGAAATTGCGCATACTCGGCCCTCAGGCCTGAGCCGACATAGAGCCGTCACCTATTTGGCGGCCGAAACAGAAAGGAAGCAGCATGAAAGATCATGTTATCGAAGAAATCCCTGGTTTTTACCGCGTAATCGAACTTATCCCCTTCCGCCATACCAAAGGGGTGGCCTTCGACATCTTTCCGATGAAGTATCTGCCCAAAATCGACGGCATCGACCGGGTGCTGCACGAAAGTGACGCCCTGTCGCCCGGTTCGATAGAAGCTGTGGAGCGACCCTGGTACATGCATCCGCAACAGGAAGATAACCTGATTGTGCTGTCTGGCGTACGCACCGTGGATATTTACACCCTCGAGCACAAACAGCTGATGACCTTTGTGGTGGAACCCAACCGCATCATCAAAGACGGCAAACTGCTGTACGAAGGCCCGGCCATGCTGGTCTGGCCCTGCAACGTGTTCCACCGCATCCGCTCCGGCAGCAACGGATCGTCGTCGCTAAATTTCGCGGTGCGCGACCAGAAGATAGACATGAAAACCAACTTCAACATCTACGATCTGGATACGGCAGCTAATACCTATAAACTGCTGCGCGCCGGCCATCTCGATCAGACCATGTAACACCTTGCTGTGCCGCTTGGGGCCGGTTCAGGTTGGCCGGCGAAGCCGGCCGATAGCCGTCCGCTAGCGGCACCGGTCCTGGCTCTACAGCACGTACTTATTGGCCAGCCCGGCCGCCAACGATCCCGACAGCAGGGCCAGCGGCATGCCACCGCCCGGGTGAGCGCTGCCGCCGGCGAAATACAGGCCGCCGATACGCCGCGAGCGGTTCGGGTGGCGCAGAAAAGCCGCCAGTCGCTGATTCGAGGCGATGCCGTACAGGCTGCCGTAGGTGGAGCCGGTGTCCCGCTCGATATCTACCGGTGTGATAATCTTTTCTTCTTCGATCAACTCAACTATCGATACTCCCAGTGCCGCTGAAAGCCGCGTCAGCACCCGCTGACGCAGGCTGTTCGTGATGGCCGGCCAGTCCTGACCGCTGTCGTGCGAGACGTTTACCAGTACAAACCAGTTTTCACCGTCCGGAGGATTATCGTCAGGGCTGGTGCGGCCGGTGATGTTTACATATATTGTGGGATCATCCGGAGCACCGTGACCGCCGAAAATCTGGTCAAAC
>JAHIWF010000112.1 GCA_018815555.1 Spirochaetota bacterium
CTTACCGATTTGCAGCCCATGACCCGGGCGGCTTTTTTCAGGTTCAGTTCCATGCTGCCGGGAATCACGCAGACAAAGGGCTGGGCCTGCTCGGTCAGAGCAAGCAGGGTTTTAAACACCCGGTCGGCGTCAAGTCCGAGCACAGCGGCCACATGGCCGGCACTGAGATCGTCCTCGTCCACCGGGTATTCCCGGGTCTCCACATTCCGGCCGGCCGCTTTGGCCAACCGGAGGGCATTGGTAGTCATCCGGCTTGGCCTGGCTCAGTGCGCGATGCGCTGCTTGTCTTTGGGAACCACGCAGGTACCGACCGCCCGGCAGACCGGAACCGGCTCGGCCATAAAATCGGCAGCAGACTCGTTAAGGTCGGTGCGCGGCCGGATTACCTTGCGGGCTTCAAATTCCATCTTGCGCGACGAATTGCCCACTTTGACAATTTTACCCACCGCTTCGATATAGTCGCCGGCGTATACCGGAGCCAGAAACTCCACTTTTTCGTAGGCGGCAAACAGCCCTTCATCACCGTCATGGCGGATAAGCAGCTCGGTGGCCACATCGCCGAACAGCTGCAGCATGCGTGCGCCGTCTACCAGATTGCCGCCGTAGTGGGCATCGGCCGAACTCATACGCAGTCGGATCATTACCTCTTCCATATTTAAGCCTCCTTCGACGCGACCATCAGAGTGGCCTCGCCGTCCATTACCAATTTCCCGCCGACCAGACAGCTGGTCTTTAATGTTACAAATTTTTTCTCCGGTACCAGCGCCGTTACTTCCACCCGGGCGGTAACAGTGTCGCCGATGCGAACCGGGGCCTTGAATTTCAGTGACTGGCTTACGTAGATGCAGCCGGGGCCGGGCAGTTTGGTGCCAAGTACGGTGGATACAAATGCTGCCGACAACATACCATGGGCGATGCGCCCCTTAAACATAGTGGTCTGCGCGTATTCTTCGTTCACGTGCACCGGATTAAAGTCGCCGGATATGCCGGCAAAACCGTAAATGTCGGCCTCGCTCACTGTCTTGGAAAATTCGGCGCTCATGCCCACCGCTAGTTCTTCGTAATAATAACCGTTCATACTGTTCATGCTTGCTCCTTTTTTGCAGACACAGATCGCTGCTTGTATTAAAGCATAATTTCGGTTTTCCGTACAGCAAAAATCGGTTTACCAGGCTGACCATAGTGACCAGCTGCTCCACGCCGGCCAGGGCCGGTCCGGTAACGCCGGGCCGCCAGCCCCACCCGGCTGCTGTCATTTTTACTCCTCCTGCACCAGCAGCCGGAAATGCCGGCGGCGGCCCAGCTTTACTTCGTGGCAGCTGCCTTCCGGAAAATCCAGCAGCTGCTGCGGATCGGCCAGCTTTTCGGCACCCAGCAAGACGGCACCGGACAAAAGCAGGCGGCGCAGTTCGCTGCGCGACTGGTCGGGGGCAAGCAGGACCAATAAGTCCAGCAGTTTTATTCTGCCCGGGCGCAGACACAGCTGAGGCGCATCCGCCGGGAAAGCCCGTTCACTGAAGGTTTCCCGGAACCAGCGGTCTTCAGCGGCCGCGGCCGGCCGGCCATGGTAGCGTTCCACCAGCGCCTGTGCCAGAATGCGCTTCGCCTCCATCGGGTGCAGACTGCCGGCCGCCAAGCCCTGGTCAATCTGTTCGATTTCGGGGAGAGGAAGCGTAGTGTACACCTGCAGCCACTGTACCACCAGAGCGTCGGCCAAGCTCATGATCTTGCCGAATTTGTCGCGCGGACTGTCGGCCAGGGCTACAAAGTTATTTAGGCTTTTGGATTGCTTTTTTACACCGTCCAGCCCGGGAGTAATTTTGGTAGTAATGATTACCTGCGCTTGTTGTCCCTGCCGCTCCTGAAAAAAACGGCCCATTGATTCATTGAATAGTTGGTCGCTGCCCACTATGGTTAGGTCAGAGGCCAGCTCCACCGAGTCCCAGCCCTGCAGCACCGGGTAGATCAGCTCGTGCATGCGCACTTCACTGCCGCTTTCCTGCCTGGAGCGGAACATATCGCGCGACTGCAAACGCGAGACGGTAACCGCGCCAAGCCGCTGCACCAGGTCAGCCGCGGTGGCCGCACCCCACCATTCGGCATTGCGACGGACAGTGAACAGCGCCGGGTTGTCGGTTATAAGCACCGCGGCTATCTGCTCCAGAAAGGCCGCGGCATCATGTTCGATGTCAGCCTGGCTGCGCTCGGGGCGGCCGGTACTGCGACCGGTCGGGTCGCCTATTCTGGTAGTAAAATCGCCGATCAGGAATTGCACCTGATGCCCGCGTTCCTGCATTTCACGCATCATCCACAGATTGACGGCATGCCCAAGATGCAGGAAGGGAGCGGTTACATCCGCGCCGAATTTTATGCGCAGTTGGCGCCGCGAATCCAGCAAAGCGCGAAACTCCTCCAGACTGACGATGTCGTCGGTCGTGCGTGCGAACAGGTCGATTAAGCCTTCGTTGTGTACCCCATGCAATACTCCTTGTAAACAAATTATAGCAGCAGCCAAGCTGCGCTGCAGTACGCGTTCACAGGCTGCGCTCTGCTGCCTACCGGAAAGCAGGCTGTCTCGTGCGGCAACCAAACTTCCGGCAGTAAGCCAAGACGCGGCGGGAAAGCGCGTGCCTTAAAAAAAAAGACCCCCGCAACCGGGAGTCTTAATGATTTCTGCCTGGGCAGAGATCGGACTACTTTCCGGTTATCGGCGGTGCTGAGAAGTAATAGTAAAATACCTTGCTTTGACGGAAAATAATCATGCACCTACTATAGCGTCCGCCTGTACTATTGTCAATCGGAGAGCTCGGACATGGCTCCGACTACCTCCAGCCCGGCCGGGCTGGCACTGCCTTCATAGATAAGCCGGCCGGCGTCCAGCAGGCGCACCTGCATGACCGCGTCCACCGATTCGGCTATGCGCCGATCCATGGCACCGGCTACCGGCGCTAGCAAAAGGCCGCCCCGTCCCCGCTGTAGAACCAGCTCCAGGCATTTTGACCCGCGGTCGATACTAAGCCGTATGTCGGTATCATTAACCTGCAGGCTGCGTATTCTGGAACCATTCCAGGTGGCAAAAATCTGTACTGCCGGATCGGCCGAGAGCCGGAAGGCACACAGAAAGCCGGGGAAGCGTCCACCCAGCCAGGGAATATTAGCTAATGAGAACATCAGTGAATAACCGGGTTCGGTAAAGTTGTTGGACTGGCTCCAGATCCAGCTGGAGGGCATGGCCCGGCCCCAGTCTTTTTCAATGTAGCCTCGGCCGCCATCCATATCCAGCCGATGTCCGTCTACTTCCAGCCAACCGTCTACACTATGGTCAAGCGAAACCAATCCATGGCGACACTCCATAAACGGCACAAAAGAATATGGCCCCATGATGCCCGGACTCCAGGGGCGGGCCGGAAACGCCAGAAAGGGTCCAAAGCGCAGGCTTGCGCTGATCCGACCATCAGGTCCGTCCAGGGCCAGCTGCAGTCCGGCCTCGGAAAAATGGTTGTCGCCAACCTTAACCGAAAACCGCTCCGGATCGCTGCTGAATGCCGAAAACGGAAACTCGTACCAACGGGTACTGCCGGTGGATCCGTCAATAGCCTGGACAAAGCTTTTCTTAACGCTGCCATCACGACTCAGCGATACTCCCGGAATAAAGGACCAGGCATGTCCGCTACGATCTACCTGTTTAAAATACCAGCCTTCAAAATAGCGCTTGCTCTGCCCTCTGCCCTGAAAAAGCACCGGCTTAAATAAGGGCATGATCAATCCACCCACTCAGGTGTGATGTATGCCCAGTTTTCCGGTAAAGACTTAGTGCCAGCCAGGAGCCGGCAGCGCTGTGCATACAGATCCGCAATCCGGTCGACCGGATTCTCGGCTAAAACAGCTGTAAACAGTTCTTCGGCAGCGGCGAAATCCTTGTTCTGAAACTTTTCCAAGCCGCGCTGGAACACCGGCAGGGTATCCAACTTTGCTTTTTGAATGATTCTCTGGTCAGTTTCATCAACGGCGACTTGTCCGGATTGCGGAGCCGCCGAGTGGCCGCCAGACTGGTTCTGGGGTAGATCCATGAAGATTTCCATAACCTGAACCGTTTTGTGGCCGACCCTAACCGGCACTTCGCCGATAAATCTTCTGGGGACAGCACAATCGTCTGGCACACTTCCGCGCACTGTGAGCACAGGGCTGTTAAGCATACCTGTAAGGGCTTCCAGCCGTGAAGCGACACTGACGATATCCGATATCACCGTAGTTTCCATGTGCTCGGTTTCACCGACCGTTCCCATGATAACCGGCCCGCTGTGGATACCGATACCGAATTCAATCGGCTGGTAGCCGGATTTTTGGCGGAATGAGTTATAACGATTCAGTTCCTGGCGCATGTCGTGTGCCGCAGCCAGTGCGTCGGCCGAACCTTCCGGGAAAATGGCAAGAATAGCATCACCGACATATTTGTCTACAAAACCACGGTTGCGACGCACCACCGGGCCAAACCGACCGAGATATGAATTGATAAAATTGAATATTTCAGCGGCGCTCAATGATTCAGCCATATCCGAGAAAGAATGTATATCGGTAAACAGCACTGCAATATTTTTTTCAACTTGCTCGCCGAGCTTGATATCGATAATACTGTTTTTATTCAGAATACCCAAAAATTCAGAGGGCACAAAGCGGCTGTAGGAAATATTGATTCTAGCCAGATCGATATGGGTTTTTACCCGGGCTATCAACTCAGTCCGGGAGAACGGCTTGGTCAGATAATCGTTGGCACCGCAGTTAAAGCCTTCCACGATGTCGGTAGACTGATTTCGGGCGGTTAACAGAATAACTGGCAGCTGGCTGGCGGTAAATTGTTTGCGCAGCTCTCTGGTCAGTTCGTAACCGCTCATGTCTGGCATCATGATATCCAGTATTACCGCATCCGGTTTACCATGTCGCTCAATCAGGCGAAGTGCTTCGGCTCCACTGGAGGCAGATACAATAGTATAACCAAACAGGGTAAGGTTGTTTATCAGTACCGTCAAGTTTATATACTCGTCATCGACCACCAGAATTGTTCCCTGCAGGCGGGCCGGAGCGTTCGGATCGATGTGCTGGCCGTTAAGTACGTCCAGAGGGATTTCCGTCAGCGACCGGGCAGCAGCTGCGGGCAGAGCCGGAACGGCAGCTGCCTGCAGCTGCTGAATCCTGGCCATGTCAATGATATCGCTACTGTTGCCCAGCGTCTTATTGGCCCGGATATGGCTTACCGAGTTCGGTATCAGCGCACTGTGTTCTGGTGCCCGCGGCAGGGTAAAACTGAAACAGCTGCCTTCCCCCGGGCGTGAACGCAGGCTGATATCGCCGCCATGCAGCAGTAATAATTTCTTTACAATTGCCAGGCCGAGCCCGCTGCCGCCAAAGCGGCGCGAAATGGAACTGTCGGCCTGCTGGAAAGACTCAAATACCAGCTCCTGCTTGTCTTCCGGGATACCGATGCCCGTATCTTCGATACTTATAGTAACGATATGGTCTGTCCAGCTCGCTTTAAGTCGCACATAACCAGCTTCGGTAAATTTAACCGCATTGGCCACCAGGTTAAAAACAATCTGTTCCAAGCGCGACGGGTCGGCCAATACCCCGGGAACATCCGGCGGCAGCTCATTGAGGATAGTAAGGTTTTTTCCTTCCGGCACTATATTTTCACTAAGTGCCAGCACCAGATTACAGACCGAACGGATATCGACAGGAACGATATCCAGAGTCATCTGATTTTCTTTGAGACGCGAGAAATCCAGCAGATCGTTCACCATACTGTACAGGCGTCGGCCGCTGAGCACGATCAGCTCCAAATTGCGTTTCATGGCGTCGCTGACCGGCCCGCCGGCTCCATCCACCAGCGACTCACTCAGCCCGATAATGCCGTTCAGCGGAGTTTTAAGCTCATGCGAAGTATTGGCCAAAAATTCATCTTTAAGCTTATCAAGTTTTTGTAATTCGGTATTGTGGCTTTCCAGCTCCGCGGAAAGTTTTTCCACCTGTACAAAGGCCCGCGAAAAACGCCGGGCTAGAACCACCGACTGAAAAAAGAGAAACAAAAACAGACCATTAGACAGAAAATAGGCAGTATCGATAATTTTCATGTCATTCAGGATATCGTTAATGCCGAGGACAAACAGCACCAGAAATCCGGAACCAATCAGGCGGGCATCCGGGCGGTTTTTTATCCAGGCCATAAAAAGCACGAAAAGAATATACACCATTCCGGGAACTAGCACAAAGTTATAAAAGCGTATCGCTTTGAAGGGTGCAGAAATTATACCGGCAATAAACAACACCCCAGATACACCCAGTAACAAGTAAACGATCCTGCGGTGAGCATCCTGCCTGAATAAGTTGTATACATACAGGAGGAACAAAGGCATGATCAGGTAAATACCCGGTAGTTGGGCGAAGGTAAAAATTCTGCCAGTAAGCCAAGGAAGAAGACTGAAGGCCAGTTTTTCTCCGGTTATAAAAAAAGTTCTATAGGCCATGATCAGGCAGAATAAGCCAAAAAACAGAGCAGCCTTGTCTTTCCTGCGGAACAGGGTAAGAAAAATATGGTACACACCCATTACCAGCATGGAACCGATAAACAGGATGTCCAGAGCTTGGCGCTGTGACTGCTTAACAGCTATTTCGGACTGCGACCCCAGCCAGGGACCTTCCAGCATGCCGGCCCGGTAATTATAAGAATAATTGCTGGCATGAATCACCAGTTCGAGTCGGGAAACACCGGCAGGAACAGAAAAATAAAAATAACGGGCATCACCCTTGCCAATTTCGCTGGCACTTTCCATTCCAAGTCGACCATTGTGCCCAATCTCGGTGCCATTTACGAAAACCCGGTAAGCCGAATAGAAACCACGGAAACTGATACCCATCGTAACCGGAAAGGATCGAGACTCCACGACCAGCCGGTAGCTGGCATAGCCAAAAAGGGGATAATCCTGACTCGGCCAGGTTCGAGCTTTAAACACCCCATCCGGCACACGCAGTTCAGCGGCCGGTTTAGCGGGGTCAATCCATTCCTGCCAGAAAAAGGCCCATTCGCCGTCCAGATGCACTGATTCCGACCAGTCATAGGCCGGATCCAGAGTGACCACAGGAGTCTGCCCGGCAGCATCAGTTGAATCGGCACCGAGCGGACTCATGATGGCAGTAAACACAAGCAGCACAGCAAAAAAAACAAGCCCGCGGGCTGGTCGAAGCATATGGTCAATATTCATGTTGCCATTGTATCCGAAAATTTCCATTCTCGCCAGTTTTTAGTAAAAACATAGACAAAAAAATCATGATATACTCCATTACAAGCCGCTGCCGTCCACCTGTCGATGCAGGGGAAATACTAGCGGCCCTGGCAGCTTTACAAGAGAAAAGGAGCAGAATCATGGCAAAACAGACCATTATCAAGGCCAACGTACTGTACGACGGCAAAACAAGGCAGGAAAACCGCAAAATCGTTATCGAGGGATCGACGATAATCGAGGTTTCAGCCGCCGGTCAGGTAAAAGCCGACTACGAAGGCATTATTACTCCGGGCTTCCTGGATGCCCACTCACATATCGGCATGTTCCGCGAAGGCGAACCCCAGTCCGAAGCCGAAGGCAACGATATTTCCGGCCAGATCATGCCACTCTCCGATCCGCTTAATTCGGTTTATTTTGACGACCGGGCCTTCCGTGACGCAGTGGAATTCGGTGTACTGTACAGCTGCATCGTGCCGGGCTCTGGCAACCTGATAGGCGGCAAGGCCAGGGTAATCCGTAACTTTGCCCGCAACCGTAACGAGGCCCTGCTGGCCGATTATGGCTACAAAATGGCCCTGGGTTATAATCCGCGCTCCACCACCGAGTGGAAGGGAGAGCGTCCCAATACCCGCATGGGCGTATACCAGCTGCTGGAGAAGCGCCTGGACGAAGTATTGACCAAAAAGGCCAAGCTTGACCTGGAACTGGTCAGAAAAAGCCATGAAGCCGGTAGGACGGCCGAAAAGGAAAAGCTTGCGGCTGTCGATAAGAAACAGCTGCTGGATACAGCCCAGGCCGAACACCGGCTGGGTTTTAGTGGCGAGGATCTGGCCCTGCTGGACCTACTGGGCGGCCAGAAAACGGTAAAGGTACATGTGCACAAGAATGACGATGTGTACTACCTGATCGACCTGGTGCGCAAGTACGGCTTTAAGGCTACTGCCGACCATCTGGGCGACGTAAACGACAAGGCGGTATTCGACGCGCTGGCCAAGGCCGGCATCCCCATCGTGTACGGCCCGCTGGGTTCATTGGCCTACAAGGTGGAGCTGAAAAATGAGGATTACCGCAACTGCGCCCTGCTGATGAAAAGCAAGGCCGAATACGGCCTAATGACCGACCATCCGGTTATCCTGAGCGCCGCGCTGCGCGACAGCCTCAAGTTCTTCCTGATCCAGGGCATGAGCGAAACTGCCGCCATAAACCTGATTACCAGCGGTAATGCTAAAATCCTCGGCCTACAGGACAGACTGGGCAGCATAGCCCCCGGCATGACCGCCAGCCTGCTGGCCTGGAACCACGAGCCCTTGTCGCTGGCCGCCTTTCCGAAGATGGTGATGGCGGAAGGGAATGTAATAAGGAAGTAATAGTGATGCCGGGCTGCGGCGGCTTGCGGCTTGCGGCGACGGCTGCCAGGCCGGCTAGGCCAGACTGACGGCGGCAGGAACTGCCAGTTCGGCTGCAGCGGGCGCGTTTGCCTGTTCGGCTGGCACTGCGGTGCAGCTGGCTGGTTCCTCCCGACAGGCACGACCGACAGGCAGATGCGGCCGCCGGGGCTTCGAGCCAGCCGGCGGCCAAAGCTCGTGCCGGCTTATGTATTGCGCTTGATCACCATCATGGTAAGGTCGTCGTACTGGTCATCCTCGGACAGATGGGTATAGAACAGGTACTCGCTGCGCCTTGGATCGGGATGTGGCTTGCGGTGGCTGCAATATAGATCATATTCCTTAAAATGCTTCGAGAGCATGGCGTCTATTTTGGCGTCTACCATAATACTGTCATTCTCGTTGGCATTCGGATCGGGTATCATGCGGAATACTTTCTCCACCGCGGCAATACCCATTACCACCTCTTCCACAGTGCCGCTGGCACCGGAAAAATCGAAATGGTACTCGGTACCCGGGCCAAGTGGATCGTTTTCTTTTACCAAGGTATAAGTACCACTATTCAGTACGGCTGCAGCCACTTCCTGTATGCGCTCCTCACCCAACTGCTCCACGCCGGGTTCCATATGTATGGTTTCATTGCCCTCGCGGTCAGTCATAATCTTGCGTTCCATGATCTGCTTGTAATCGGGGGTACGCCTCGCCCGGCTGGACTCTTCGAAACCGTCCGTATACAGCAGCATAATGTCGTTAATAGCCAGCTTTTTTACCACCTGCTGGAAGGGGGCTTTCATCTCCACCAAATCGTTGGAGAAGGTTCCGGCGGTAGGCGAGCTGGGAAGCGTATGCGTTATTATTTTATCATCTGCAGCGACATACTGGCGCAGCAGATTGTCGCCGGCGTTACATAAATAGGCTGCGCCGGTCTGGCTGTCGTACACGCCCATGATAAAAGCGGCAAAGCGGCCTTTAAAGCCGCGTTCTTCGATAAAGTCATTTATTTTGTACACAACCTTGTCGAGCTTGATGCCATTAACTTTGTATGACCAGCCCTGAAACTCGGTGGCAAAAATAGTGGCCACGCCGACCATGATGAGAGCGGCCGGGATTCCCTTGCCGGCCACATCACACTTGACGAAAGCCCAATAGCGCTCATCCAGCTGGCGGTAGTCAAAATAGTCACCAGACACACCTTTAGCGCCTTCATAGTACCCAAAGAAGGAATGTGTCTCGCGCTCATCCACACCGGTGGTAAGTTTTTCGCCGGAGCTGTTCTTAATGAGCGGGATGAACATCTTTTGCACTTCCTTACCTACCGTAAGGAAGTCGGCTTCCTGTGCCGCGTGTACCAGGCTGCTGGTCATTTCGTTGATGGTCTGGGCCAGCACCGAAAGCTCGTCTTTGGTTTTTATGTCGATGCTGTACTCGGCCAGCAGCTTTTTGTCCTCAGTATCGCGGATATGCTCGATACCGCGCAC
>JAHIWF010000113.1 GCA_018815555.1 Spirochaetota bacterium
CACAAACTGGGGGCAGCGGCCTGACCAGCCGGCGCGCGCTGTTGGCCGCCAGCCTTTTGCTGGCAACAATTATTTTCGGCAGCTGTTCGGCCAACACCGGCCTGCTGCTAAAAAGCGACGGCTCGGCCGTACTGTCGGTACAGTTCGAAATACCGGCAGTAGTAGAGCAGCGCCTGAAGAATCTGGCCGGCAGCGAGGCGTCAATCCGGGCCGGCAGCTTCTTTAACGCCGAAGTGGTAAGCACCGGCATGCTGCTACGCGGTTTCCGGGTGCAGGAAGCCCGCCTGCCCGCCGCAAACTCCTTCAGCGGTGTCTTTACCCTGCCCAGCCTGTCGGCCTTCCTGGAAAATGATGCCGACATGAAGCAGGCCGGCGTATTGCGTCTGACCCGCGGCAGCGGCTGGCAGGAACTGCAGCTGCTGATAAACCGCGGCAATGCCGCCACCCTCATCGAACTGTTTCCCAGCCTGGACCGCCAGCTATTGGAATCGCTCTCCCCACCCGCCCTGTACGACCTGCCGGTAAGCAAAGCCGACTACCGCAGCATGCTGGCCGCCCTGCTTGGCCAGGCCGCCATCAGCGCCATGGACCAGAGCAGCAGCAAACTAAGCATCCAGGTACCCGGCCGTATTCTGGAAGCCGAAGGCGGCAGCATCAGCAGCGACCGCCGCAGCCTGGAGTTCAGCCTGCCGATTCTGGACGCCATGGTGCTGGAGCAGCCAGTCAGCCTGCGCGTGCGCTGGAGCGACTAAAACCTCCGATACTCTAAAATTTCCATTTTCAGCTTGACAATATCCATGACCGGCAGTATGGTATACAAATACAGACCGACGGTCGGTCTGTATTATGCCGCCCGCAGGCCGAACCAAGGCCGCCGGGCGCAAGGAGTCACTATGAGCGAGCCAAAAGACAGCGATAAGCGGCGCGAGCAATTCCTGGATGCAGCGCAGGCTTTGTTTACCAATCGCGGCTATGAAGAAACCACCGTAGCCGCCATCATCGACAGCCTGGGCATGTCCAAAGGGGCGTTCTACCATTATTTTGGCAGCAAAGAAGACTTGCTGGATGCCCTGGCAGAACGACAGGCCGCGCAGGTCAGCCGCATGCTGCAGCCCCTAGTCGATGACAAAAGTCAAAATGCCCTACAGAAACTTAACGGCCTGTTCAACTCATCGGTAAGCTACAAGGCACAGAACCGAGAATTTATCCTGGAGCTGATGCGCATCATGTACGACGACCGCAATCTGCGGCTGCGCAAGCGCATGGAAACTCAAAGCATCAAGGCCAGCGTGCCGCTGATTGCTGCGATTATCAGCCAGGGCATGCAGTCCGGCGAGTTTAATGTTACAGACGCCGAGGAAACCGCCTCGCTGGTACTGCAGCTGGGCACGTATCTGTCGGACAGGGTAAGCGAAACCATGCTGCGAACCGTTGCGCCAGAAGACGCCACTGCCCGTACCGCCAAAACAGAACAGGTTCTGCGTGCGCTGGCTTCCTATTGCTCATCGATGGAACGCATACTGGGTGCGCCGGCCGGCAGTATACAGCTGGACTCCAGCGGCCTGAAAAAAATGATACTTGGAACGGAGGTTTTATAATGATAACAGTACAGAATTTGCGCCACGACTACGAGGGCAAGGGTGCTTGCGCGGTTGATGATATTTCCTTTACCATTAACGACGGCATGATTTTCGGATTTCTGGGGCCAAGCGGTGCCGGCAAAAGCACGGTACAAGGATTGATGACCGGGCTGTTGGCCTTGCAGGAAGGCAACATTGCATACGACGGCGTGCCGGTTAACCGGCTGGGCCGCTCCTTTTTCCAGCGGGTAGGCGTGTCTTTCGAACACCCGAACCTGTACGGCAAACTGAGCGGTCTTGAAAACCTGCGCTATTACGCCGGCCTCTTTGACGGCCCTACCGAAGACCCGCTGGACCTGCTTGCCAAAGTCGGACTGCATGATGCCGCCGGACGGCGGGCTGCTGCCTATTCCAAAGGGATGAAACAGCGCCTGGTATTTGCCCGCGCTCTGGTCAATAAACCAAACATCCTGTTTCTGGACGAGCCGACCAGCGGCCTGGATCCGTCCACCGCCGAACGTATCAAGGAACTGATACTGCAAAAGCGCGACGAAGGCTGTACCATATTCCTGACCACGCACAATATGGCCGACGCCGACCGGCTCTGCGATGTGGTAGCCTTCCTGAACGGCGGCAAAATCGTGGCCATGGACGCACCGCGCGAACTGAAACTGGCCTATGGCTCACGCTCGGTAAGGGTAGAAGAGCGCATTGACGGCCGCATCAGCAAGCATACCCTATTTCCCGAAAAACCCGAAGAAGCCGCCAAGCTTAAAGCACTTATCGACGGCGGGCGCATTGAAACCATGCACAGCCAGGAAGCGACCCTGGAAGAAATCTTCATCAAGCTTACCGGAAGGGGGCTGGGATGAAAAAATCACTTCGATCAGCACGGCCGCCGCGCAGCCGGCAGCCGGTGTTTACACTGTTGGAGCGCGACAGCATCCTGCTCTGGCGCAACGGCCATGTACTGGTAACTGCGATACTTATGGTCGTGATGATGACCCTGACGCTGCTGCTGCCGGAGCGCATAGCCGGCAAACCCAAAGAACTGGTGCTGGACCAGCTGACCGGAAGCCCACTGCAGTCCGCCTATGCTGCACAGGCCAAGCTGCGCTTCGCCTCCGATGAAGCCGGCCTGCGCGCCAGCCTGGCCGATGATCCGGGCCTTACCGGTATCATCCTGCGCGGCACACTGGAACAGCCGCAAGCCACCATTCTGGCCGGCGCGCACCTTCCAGACAGCGCACTGGCCCTGCTGGAGGCCAGTATCGACGAACTGCTGCGCCGCACGCGCAACTCAGCTGCTGCGGACACAACAGCCGTGTCTGCCACGTCGGCTCAGGGCACAATGCCGGCAGTACACTATCTGGAAGCACAGCGGCCGGAACCGCCGCTGTACCTGCGCGGTCTGCCGGTTTTCCTGATCTTCGAGGCCGGCATTCTGGGTTTTCTGCTGGTGGCAGTATTTGTCTTTCAGGAAAAACAGGAAGGCACCCTGCGCGCTTTTCTGGTTACACCAGCCAAACGCTCGGCCTACCTGCTGTCTAAACTGGCTACCTTTACGCTTCTGTCCCTGCTGTACGGCGCAGGTGTGCTGGCAGCCGGCCTGCTGCGCGGCGTACAGCCAAACCTGGCCGGCATACTGCTTACCCTTACAGCTGCCGCGGCCAGCCTGACCTTGTTGGGCCTGGGTTTTGCCACTTTTTTCGACAACTTGTCGCAATGGTTCTTTCCCGGGCTGGGCGTGCTTGTTTTAAACATGGCTCCCTTCCTGGGTAGCGTAAATCCGGTATTCCAGCCTTTCTGGCTGAGTCTGGCCCCGTCCTGGCCCTTCCTGAAACTGGCCGAGCACTTTCTGCAGCCGGGAGGGCAGTTGCCAATTCTGCCGCTGATTCTGGCCGCCAGCTGGCTGGCCGGCAGTGCCATATTCTGTACATTAGCGCTGCGCTTTAAATTACTGAAGGGGGCAGCATGAAACACAGTATACAACGCATAAAAAGCCTGATACAGAGCGATCTGGCCAACGCCACCCGCGACAGCATGGTGTTGTACATTTTGGCCGCACCGATACTACTCGCTACCATTATGGCCTTTCTGCTGCCGGCGCTGGGCAAGGCTGAGCTGCACTTTGCGGCAGACCAGAACAATCCAGCCATCCAGGTTCTGCTGCCGGAGCTGGAACGCTTCGGCCAGGTAGAAGCCCTGGAAAGTGCGAACGCGGTAGAACGGCGGGTACACCAGAGTGACCATGTAGCCGGAATTATCGCCGACGACGACGGCCGGGCCAGCATACTGCTGCAGGGCAACGAAGGCCCGGAAGCCGCCGCCCTGATGCAGGCCGTCCTGTACACGGCGGCAAACGGCCCGGAAGCCCAGTACCAGACCGAACGGCAGACCGGCACCCGTTCCGGACTGGCCGACTACGCACGGGTAATTCTGGGCATGCTCTCGGTTCTGATCGGCGGCATTGCGGCAGCCTTCGCCTTAATAGACGAAAAAGAAAACAAAGTCACCCGCTCCTATTCGGTCAGCCCGCTGCGTGGCTTCGAATATTTCTTCAGCCGTGGATTGTGGGCCTTCGCCGTAAGCATCTTTGGCACTCTGGCCGCCCACCTTATTCTGGGACCGGCCGGACTTTCCTGGGGCCGCCTACTGTTGGTGATTCTGGCTTCCAGCACCTTCCCGCTGGCTATCTGTCTGCTGGTAGGCGGAATCGCCGCCAACCAGATACAGGCAGTCGCCGCCCTCAAGCTGGTCATGTTCGTCTTCCTGACCCTGCCGTTGGTAAGTCTGTTTATACCGCAGAAGCTGGAGTTTCTGCTCTGGATACTGCCGAATTTTTGGTTGTTCAAAGCCTTCGAAGGGATTTATACTGTTAATGACGGTGCTTTCCTGTTGAACGCATTGCTCTGCGCTGTCAGCGGATTGGCGGCGAGCCTGCTGCTGGCCGCAGCCCTTGCACCGACACTGACACCGGGGCACAAGCGCAAGGCAAACAAAGTTATTACGGCCTGAGACCGCAAACTCGAGGCCGAAGGAGGTATATATGGCATGGTATTGGTGGTTACTTATTGCAGTAGGCGTTATCGCAATCGGCGCACTGAAAATGGTGGTCCTCAAAAGATGGCAGGAAAAAAAGCGGGCTGCTCAGCGGGCCCAGGAGAATGAGGACGAGTAATACCTACCCCCGAACGGTCAGATATGCAATATGTTCCGTTCGGGGGAGCTATTGGCAAAATCGGAACTACTCTTTAATTGACAAAGCGCCGCAGTGCTCATAAAATGGAGATTCAGGGATGCAGACACAAAGCAGTATCCTTAGTTGATCCAGCGAAGGACGTCCGCAATGAGCATGTTTAATTCTTTGTACAACGCAGAATCCCGTCGTGGCGAGCGGACAGCCTGGATATTCCGCTGGCTGATGATAGCATTTTTAGGTATTGTCGCCGTTTCGCAGATACTCGACCCGGCACAAAGCCGCGCCGGCTATACCGCCATGATCAGCATTGGGACTGCGCTGCTCTACAATATCTTCCTCAGCTTTTTTATTGCTCGGCACCGCAATCCGGCCTGGATTCCCTGGGCCTCGGTAAGCCTGGACAGCCTGCTGGTCAGTTCGTCAATATTGACCACTACTCTTTTCATGCACCCCTCCGGCGCATCCACTACGGCCATCGTGTTGATCTACCCGATCGTTATCTTCATTGCTGCTTTACGCCACAACCGCTGGCTGATCCTGTACGCGACGCTGGTTACCCTGGTCGGCTATAATCTGGTGTACTGGACCACCCGAGGGGCGATTCCACCGGAACTGCTGCAGTACGCGCCGCATGCCTCCGCCTCCGGACAGATTTACAAAAGTCTGTATATTTTCCTGTTCGGGCTGATACTGCAGGTGCTGCCGCGCACCATTGAACGCCTGCTAAAAACCCAACAAGCAGCCTTTGACGCCGCCACAGCCAATTATGCCACGATGTCCGCAACCCTGGGTCAGGATTTCGAGACCGTTAATAATCATGGCACCCAGCTGGTTGGAGAAATACGCAGAGTTTCCAGCGCTTTGCGCAATATAGTCGACCTATCCGGACAGTCCGGCAAAGACATCGGCGAACAGGGCGTGGTCATCAACCACATCGTTACACTGATTCAGGATCTGGAAAACTTCGCCGGCACTATGGAAAACCTGGTAGAAAACCAGGGAGCTTCGATTCATCAGACAACGGCGGCAACCGAAGAAATGATGGGAAACATCAACTCCATCTCCAAACATATCGAGGACACCAAGCGCGGAGTGGAAGAGCTGGTACGGCATTCCGAGCAGGGGAAGGACAATCTGGATGCCATCCTGACTGCAGTAAGCTCGGTGGCCGAAAAAAGCCAGATAATGCTGGATGCGGTAGCCGTAATCTCCGGTATCGCCGAAACCACCAATCTGCTGGCCATGAATGCCGCCATCGAGGCTGCCCACGCCGGAGACGCCGGCAAAGGCTTCTCGGTTGTGGCCGATGAAATCCGCAATTTGGCCGAGCAGACAGCAAAACAGTCGCAGGATATCGCCGAAGAACTGGCAACAGCTAAAAATTCGATAGATCGGGCGGTACAGGCCTCCGGATCGGCGGGGTCATCCTTTGCCAATGTTCTGGACGGGGTACAAAAAGTAGCCAACCACATGACCGAAATTGAGCATGCCATGAGCGAGCAGGCAGCAGGTTCTAGTCAGATTTCCAGCACCATGCTGCAGATGAATGAGGCAACCGCCAAGGTGCGAGACGGTGCCGGAGTGCTGCGCAAGAAAAGCGTGGAAATGGGCCGGCAAACCGAGCAGCTTACCAGTGCCAACCACAGCATTCAGCAGGCAGCAGAAGCCGTCGGCACGCGAATTGTGGATATAGACAACTCAACCAAAGCTGTGCTGCAGCTTACCGAAGAAAACAATAAACTGCTTACGCAGGTGCATAAGAATATAGACAGTTTCCGGATTGTCGAAGACGCTTGACCAGTAGCTGTTCGGCCGTTTTCAGTGTGAGCGGCCCTGCACCATGTCGCAACCGTGCAGCAGCAGCGGACTGAACAAGCGGGCACAGAGCAAAGCGGCCCGTTCGCTGCCGGGGGCGTTCACCACAAAAGTATTGCCGTGCATGCCGGCTATGCCCCGGCTGAAAACGGCGTTGCTGGTTTCTTTTAAGGATTCCAGCCGCAGATAATCGGCCAGCCCCGGCATTTCGCGGTCGATAAAGGCTCTGGTGGCTTCCGGTGTAATGTCTCGCGGCCCCGGGCCGGTACCGCCGGTGGTAAAAATCCAGTCGCAGCCCTGATGTTTCTGCAATGCGGCCAAGATAGCCTCCTGGTCATCCGATACGATACTGTATTCGGTAGAAAGGTCGGGAATGGCATCCTGAAAAGCCCTGAGCATGGCCGGACCGGAGCGGTCGGCATATTCGCCGCGGCTGGCCCGGTCAGAGACAGTAATGACAGCTAGTTTCATGGCTCACCCACCCTTCCTTTACCACTTTGGCAAAAATCCCTTTGCGCGGCATCACACAATCGCCCACCGCCTGGTAAATAGCGCAACCGTGATGGCATTCCTTGCCGATCTGGGTAACTTCCAGCTCGGCATCGCCCAGTACCAGGCGGGTTCCCACCGGCAGCGTTGACAAAGGAACACCGCGAGTGGTGATATTCTCGGCAAAGATACCGGGATCCAGGTCCACACCCTTGTTGCGCATTGCTTCGATATCCTCGTCGGCCAAAAGTGATATCTGCCGGTGCCAGTTGCGGGCATGGGCATCACCGTCGATGCCGTGGTCGATCCGCAAAAAGGCCTTGGCAACAGGCTGTTTGCGCACGCCGACTTCAGTAGAAATATTAATGGAAACAATCTGGAAATTGCAAATTTCAGCAGATTCGGGCATCAGTATGCTCCTTGGTTTTTTCCAGCAAACGCAGCTGCTCGACGCGCATGCCCTTGTCTACCGCCTTGCACATATCGTAGATGGTAAGGGCGGCGATACTGGCCGCAGTGAGGGCTTCCATCTCGATGCCGGTTTTGTCGGTACAGATGGCCTGCGTCTCGATGTCGATGTGGTCATCCTGTACACTAAAATCCACCGAGATGCAGTCTATCTCGATGTTATGACAGAGCGGAATCAACTCGGCGGTTTTTTTGCCGCCCATGATGCCGGCGATTCTGGCAGCAGCCAGCACATCGCCTTTTGCCATGCTGTTGGCACGAATCAATTCTACAGTTGCCCTTTCCATCCAGATACTGCAGGCGGCGCGGGCGCTGCGGTGTATTTTAGGCTTGGCCGACACATCGACCATCGCAGCCCGCCCGGACTGGTCTACATGGGTTAGCGTAGTACTGTTTGCCATCTCAGCCTCCTATTGCACTTACATTATGATCACTGGCCGACTGACCGCAGGCCGGCTTAAGTTCGACGCAGCGCTGCAGTGAAGTTTCTATATCATTCCAGTCTACCGGCACAGCGGCATCGCCGTGCAGGCAGGGCTTTAGCAGGCCGTTGGCCAGCAGGCGGATGCGGTTGCAGTCGGCACAGGGCGGCGGACGCATAAAATGTACATCATCCTGTTTCTGTTCATCAAGCCGGTACTGGCGGATGGTCTGTACCATACAGCCTTCGGCAGCGGCGAACTCCCGGACCTGTGCCAGCTGTTGTCCATCGCTGTCTTCACTGACCACGGTATTCAGTTTTACCGGCAGACCGGCGGCGCGGGCGGCCCGGATGCCGTCCAGGGCGTCCTGCAGGCGGCCGCCGCGAGTGAGTTCAGTGTAAGCAAGGGCGTCGAGGGTATCCAGCGAGACGTTTATCGAGCTAAGCCCGGCGGCTTTGAGGCCGGCGGCCAGGGGGGCCAGCAAGGTGCCGTTGCTGGTAAGCGAAAGTTGGCTGATACCGGGTATAGCCGCCAGCATACCCACCAGGTCGACGATACCGCGGCGCACCAGCGGCTCGCCGCCAGTTAAACGCAGCTTGTCGAAACCCAAGCCGGCGGCAACCCGCGCCACCTGTTCTATCTGCTCGAAACGCAGGATTTCCTGGTGCGAAATTAGTCTGATGCCTTCGGCCGGCATGCAGTACACGCAACGCAGATTGCAGCGGTCGGTTACCGAGATGCGCAGATAATGAATATGCCTACCGTACGAATCGTACATCCGCCAGCTCTCCTTCCTTGATTTCGGCACAAGCGGCCGGCAGTACCACAAAACCGTCGGCTGCAGCCAGGGCCTGCAGCGCAGATGAACCACCGTAGGGCACCGCCTCCACTCCACCGGGCACACAGCGCACCGGCAGGAATTCGGCACGCTCGGCGTTTCGCCGGCGCATGGCCGTAACCAGCGGCACCTGTACCACCGGGGCGGGCAAATCCAGGCCAGAGAGCGCGGCCAGCAGCGGCTTTACCAGCACTTCAGTGTTAACGAACACCGATACCGGATTGCCGGGCAGACCGATAACGTAGCGGTCGGGAGAGACGGCGGCGGAAACGCCGTCGGGGGTAGTTGAACACCTCCCGGCAGCGGCCAGCCCATCACGGGTCGGCGCGGAAGCGCCGGTGGGGGCTGTCTCCAGCCGGACTGTCCCCAGCCGGCCGAAATAGGTCGGCTTGCCGGGTTTCATGGCCACACCATGAAAGACAGTCTGCACGCCGAGCTCCTGCAGTGCCTTGGGCACGTAATCGAAATCGCCCATCGATACACCACCGGAAAGCACCAGGAGGTCGTTATCCAGCAAGGCCGTACGCAATAGAGTTTTTGTCTGCTCGTAATCGTCACTTACAATACCGTAATCTGTAAGCTCACACGGAAAACCGGAAAGCTGAGCAAGCAGCTGAGGACGATTGGAATCGTAGATTTGATTCGCACCAAGTTCCTGCGTCGCGGCAGCATCGACCAGCTCGGTACCGGTGGATACGACACCGACCTTCAGCCTGCGGGCAAGCTCAATTTCGGACCGGCCATCGGCGGCCAGCATGCCGATATCCTGTGCCTTAAGCAGCCCTGGCTCAAGCAAACAGTCACCTGCCCGGATATTCTCGCCACAGTAAATTATATTTCTTTCACTTTCTTTGCGGCTAAAAAACACCAGGCCGTCTTTTTCTTCCGACCATTCAAAACGCTGGATGCGCGGCTGCAGTCCGGCTGCTTCGTTTCCGGTCACATCATTTCCGGCGGCTTTGCCTGCAGCGGCCGTGCGCCTGCCGCCGGCATCGAGGGAAATACTAGCGGGCTCGTCTACGGCGGGGCCTACACTATCGGCAGCAGTAAGCAGCTCCGCCGACCAGGCCGGAAGGGCCGCTCCGGTCATAATGCGCATGGCCATCCCCGGCCGCAAAACTCCGGCAGCCCTGCCATCCGCTGCCACTGCAGCCTTGCCGGCGGCCACCGTAGCCACCGCTTTCAGCGGCTGTTCCGGCAGCGCCTGCCCG
>JAHIWF010000114.1 GCA_018815555.1 Spirochaetota bacterium
CCCGGCGCTCAACTGCGGCAGCAAAAATGCGGCAGCGGCCAGAATGCCTACAGTAGCCAGCCCGCGGCGGCTGTGCAGAGGTCGGTTGCGGCCAGCCAGGGGCAGCAGCATAAAGAGCAGGCCGGCCGTAGCGGCTGCCAATAGCAGTCTGGAGTCGCGCAGCAGTATATACAACAGCAGCAGGTTTACCAGCAGCCATAGCAGAAACTGGCGGATAATGCGGCCGCGTACCAGTGCGGCCAGCGCCAGTACCGACAGATAGCAGGCCAGCCCGGCTACTGTCCAGGATACTGTTCCGCGCGCAGCACCTTTTAGCAAGAGGTCGAACCAGATCAGGTAGGCTGAATACGGCACCACCAGCATACCCAGCAGTACGGCCACGCCACCGGCAGCCAGCAGTGCCGGGAAGAACCAGGGCGTAAAAACCTTTACTGGCATGGCCGGCGCCAGCGCAGAACCGGCCTGACCGGGCTTGGCCGCAGGCCGAGAAAATAGCGGCAGCAGGCAGATTATAAACAAATACAGCCACAGTATCTGATTAAGCCGGTCTGGCAGCAGCAGCAGCTGCCAGAAGACCACCGAGCCGGTGGCAAGTACCAGGCGTAAAAATAAGCTCATGACAGGTCTTCCCGGATGGTGGCGGAATTACGTACCAGATGCAGTCTTGTTCCAGTCCCTTGCCGGCGGTACTCAGCCAGGCGGGTCAGCTGGGCTTCGCTCAGGTCGTCGCAGCACAAAACCGCGCTGGTATGCAGGCGGTCATTATGGTAATCCTCCAGAAAGGCAATCAGGCTACTGTCGAAGCCGGAGAAAAAGGCGATAACATTGCTTGCCGGGGTGCTGCCGTCATTAAGATCGGCTGCCAGTTCCGAAGCTGGTGAAACAGATATTCTGGCAGCAGCAGTGGTAAAACGGATGCGTGCCAGTGCCTCATGCATGCGGTCAAAATAAGTACGGGAGTCTATCAGGTTTAATTCCTGCTCGTCACGGTAATGTACCGGAACATTTTTATTCAAAAAATACCAGGCAACTGCCAACAGGGCTTCGGTGCTGCAGTCTTCAGCTTCGCGCCTTGCCGGGCTGTCGTCGCCATGACGGCGTCGGTCCAGATAAAGAGCTATTCCGGGGGTAATGCCGGCTTCGTAGTCTTTCAGGAATGCTGTTCCGGTTGCGCCAAAGCGTTTCCAGTCGATGTGCCGGATATCAGCCCCCGGGTAATAGGGTAGAATCGCGCGAAAACGGGTTGTATCCCTTTCCTGGCCATTTTGCCCGAAACCGGATGCTTCCTGTCCGCTGCCTTTCAGTAGATGACAAGTGGGCAGTTCAACCAGTCGGGGTAGTACCAGTATTTTTTCATGGGCTATAGGCAGACTTATTTTCAGTAAGGCCAGGCTGTCTTCCAGTTCAAGTCTGGACAGGCAAACCGAGAAAACGCCTCGGTTCGGAAAGGGAATCAAGCTGTCTTTAACCAGCGTCTGCTCCGGTGCCGGAAAAAAGTCTGTAGGTTCGGTCAGGCTGCCGCTTGTATGTTGACGGCTTGTTTCCAACAGATTGTTGTTCTCTCGAAGCAGCAGGATTGTGCGGCAGCCATAGATGAAGGTCTGCAGGTCCAGATGAATGCGGTATTCGATGGACTGCCCGCGCAGCGGTCGGGTGGTGGAGAACACCTGGAAATAATACAGACTACGCACGCTCCAGGCAGCATGTGCCAGGTCCAGCAGTAAAAGGAAAACAAGTCCATGATACAGTTTGACGAAGGGCGGTCCCAGGTAGGCCCTGGCCAGGTACAGCACAAACAGTAAAACGCCGACCAGAAAGCAGCGTGTCCAGTCGGGGCGCAGTGATATTCTGGTCATAGGCCGGAGGGCAGCCGTATTTGGGAAAGCAGGGAGGACAGCTGGCCGGCCACCGACTTGCCCTGTAGTCTGGCTTCCGGACTGGCCTGCAGCCGGTGGGAAAACACCGGGCCGCACAGGTCGCGGATGTCTTCCGGCATTACATAGTCGCGTCCGCGCAGGCAGGCCATGGCCTGTCCGGCGCGCAGCAGATGCTGCCCGGCCCGCGGACTTACACCGGCACGGAAGGCGTCACAATGCCGGGTAGCACCGGTTAATTGCACCACATAGGTGCGCACTTTGGGGTCTACCGTAATGGCGCGCACCCGGTCCCGCAATGTTTCTATATCGGAGGCGCTCAGCACCCGCCTGATGGCTTCGAAGGGATCGGCCTGGTGTACCAGCTCGCCGATGCGCAGTTCGTGTTCCGGATTGGGATAGCCTATGCTGAAGCCCAGCCCGAAGCGGTCCAGCTGCGCTTCCGGCAGTAAAAAGGTTCCGGCATGGGTGGACGGGTTCTGGGTGGCTATCAGGAAAAAAGGTTTGGGCAAGGGGTGGGTGGTACCGTCCACCGATACCGAGTTTTCCTGCATTGCTTCCAGCAGCGCTGACTGAGTGCGGGCCGAGGCCCGGTTTATCTCGTCGGCCAGGATAAACTGGCGCATGATGGCACCGGGCCGGTACACAAACTGGCGGGCTTCCTGGCTCCAGATGGTCATGCCTACTATGTCGCCGGGCAGCAGGTCGGGAGTAAACTGGATGCGGCCGAAGTCCAACCCGCAAGCCGCCGCCAGCGCCCGGGCCAGACTGGTTTTGCCAACTCCCGGAATATCTTCGATCAGCACCGCCAGCCCGGAAATAAGTCCGGCCAGCAGCAGCTGTACCGGCCGGCTGTCGCCGATAAAAACTTTAGCTATCTCGGCAGCAGCCTGTTCCAGCCTCTGCTGTACTTCAGTTGTGTTATGCAAGAGTAACTCCTTCCAGCCGTTTGCGGCCGCGCTTGTCGATAAGGTGTATGGCCAGCGTTATCGCCGCCGACAGCAGGGACAGTAAAGCTATCATCGGCCAGACGGCATGGCTGCCGTATGCGCGCGAGACCGGTCCGGCCACCAGCGGCGCGGCGGCGTTTCCGGCGATGTAGGCCAGCGAGATGGCCGAATTGATGCGGCTGCGGTAGGCCGGCGGGGCCCGTTCGGCTATAAAAGCATTACCGTTGGTGGCTCCCAGAATTTCGCCGATGGTCCAGATTACTGTTGCGCCCAGGGCCAGACCAAGCCCGCCGACAAAGGCATACGCGCCAAAGCCGACCGCATAGAAAACCGAAGCCAGCGCCACCGCAGCCAGGCTGGGCAGCCTGCGCGAGAAGAGCACCACAACCGCTGTCAGCGCAACTACCGTAAGCCCGTTGGCTGTCATTACAAAACCATAGGCCTTAGGTCCGGCCTCTGCTCCCAGCGCGTCTTTCAGAAAAATCGGCAGGGCAAAGGTATGCTGGTTGTACACAAAAGCTACCAAGATAGAAGAAAGCCCGTACATGAGTAGAATCGGATTCTTTAACAGAATGGCCAGCGTAGATAGATCCTTGGCCGCCAGGTTCGATTCCGTTGCTGTAGAGTTCAGGTTGACCAGCTGAGGCGGCGTCTCAGGCTTTGGGCTGTCAGCCTGGTCAATAGTTTTTGGCCGGTAGACAAAGAAACTGACCACCAGCCCGGCTACTGCGATAGCCACCGCGTTTCCCAAAAACAAGAGGCGCGGAGCCGAATTGAACAGGAACCCGGCTATCAGCGGCCCGACTGAAAACCCGATATTGTTACCCCAGTATAGTAGAGAAAAAGCTTCCTTGCGTCGGTTCTCGGGCGCCAGGTCGGCAACCAGGGCGTTGATCACCGGCCAGGTACCCGACAGGGTGGCCATTCCGGCAGCTATTACAAAGGGGGTAAAGCGATTAAAGCCCAACAGCGCACACAAAGCGAAAATGGCCGCGCTGGCAAACTGCAGGGTGCGCAGGGTAGCCGCCCGGTTAAAACTGTCTCCCAGCTTGCCGCCGACCGCCAAGCCCAGGGCCGAAAGTACCGAAAGAAAGGCCATAAAAACACCAGCCGAGGCATCGTTATAGCCCATTTTCATGGTCAGCATCATGGCCAGAAAGGGCCCCACAAAAGCTCCTGCCGAAACCACCAGCCGGACCACGAACAAGGCATAGATTTCGCGGGGCAGGAGCTCTGTTTTTGCTTTTTCGGGCATTGACTATCCTTGTTGCGGGGTGCCTAGAACGCTCTTTCAGGGTGCAGCTGAAAGGAGCATAGGGGAAGATTTGGCGGCTGTCAAGAAAAAAGCGGGTTGCGGGAAAATCGCTTATTTAACACTCTTTATAAACGTCCCCGCATCCAGTTCCCGGAACGCCAGATCCAGTTCTTCCTGCGTGTTCATGACTATCGGCCCGCCCCAGGCGATGCCTTCGCCCAGCGGCCGGCCGCTTAGCAGCAGCAGGCGCACGCCTGCGGGGCCGGCCTGCAGCTGCAGCTTGTCGCCCGGACTGAACAGTACGGCTGATTTTTCCGGTACAAGCTTCCCAGTGTTGTCGTCGGGGAAGCGCGCCGCACCTGCCAGCAGGTACACAAAAACGTTACTTTCGGTATCGGTGGGCATTGAAAAATCCGCGCCAGCCTGCACCGCGATATCCAGAAACTGCGGGCGTACGTAGTCACCTTGGAAGGGGCCTTGTACTCCTTTGTAGCTGCCGCACACCGGTCGTACCGTTGCCGTGCCGTCTTCTATCACCGGAATATCTTTGCTGCCCAGGTCGCGGTAAACCGGTTTGGTCATTTTGTCTTTGGCCGGCAGGTTTACCCAGAGCTGTACACCCAGCATGCGCGCGGCCGGTTTGGGCATTTCCTGGTGGATGATGCCGCTGCCGGCGGTCATCCACTGGCAGTCGCCGTCGCCGATGGTACCCTTGTTGCCCAGGCTATCGCCATGTTCGATGAGGCCGGAAACCAGGTAGGTTACCGTTTCGATGCCGCGGTGCGGGTGCCAGGGGAAGCCGCGGATGTAGTCGTCCGGCTTGGTCGAATCGAAGGCGTCCAGCAGCAGGAAGGGATCAAAATCGCGCACGTCGCGGTGGCCGAGCACGCGTACCAGCCGTACTCCGGCGCCGTCGGTGGCGGGACTACCGGTAACGATCCGGCGTATCTTGCGTAGGTTTTCCATGGTTGTAATGCTAACGCATGCGCCGCGCCGATGCAAATCCGGGATGGCGTTTCTCCGGCAGCTGTGCGCACGGGGTCACCCTGGTCACCCTGGCGTTTTTAAAAAAGCTTTTTTTGACAAGTCGCGGTTTTGGCTGTATGCTGGCGCTTCAGGAAAGTGAGGACTTGCAATGACTGTATGGTATGTGTTGGCGGCGCTGGTTTTGTTTGCACTCTGGTTCGGGTACGCGTTTCTGGCCGGACGGCCCTGGACGGTACGTCAGCTGTTTTCGCGCACCTTTCTCAAATTTGTGCTAAAGGGGCCGGAGCTGCTGACCTACCTAGGCATACTTGAACGGCTTGGCTACCACCGGCATAACGCCAAGCTGTCCGATGCCTCCGAGGAGTTTGCGACAAAAACTTTCCGTTTTATGAAACGCGACCTAGAGTTCCTGCGCGGCTACAGCCGGCGCGGTAAAAGTGCCGAGCTGCTGGTTTCGATGGATGTGATGGAGTGGTTTCTGGACGACCTGGCGCGCGACGAGATCTGGCGCTACCATGACTATCCGGTTAACCAGATGTTCGGCGTGCAGTCTTCCACTCCCGATTTTATGTTGACCATGCATCCCCTGGATTCGGTTGCCGATATAAAAAATTATCCGCGGCGGCTGGCAGCCATCAGCCGGAAATTCGACCAGGTGCTGGACGGCCTGCGCTTGCGCGAGCAAAAGGGCTGTGTGCCCCCGGCCTTCGTAATCCAGCGCGTGCTGGACGAGATGAAAGCTTTTATTGCCAAGCCGGCGGCCGAAAATCCGCTGTATACCGTGTTCCGCGATAAAATCGACGGCGGCAAGAAGCTGCCAGCAGCCCGACGTGATAAAATACTCGCCGAAGTAGATTGGTGCATTGCCGAGTCGGTGTATCCGGCCTACCGCCGGCTGATCGCCTATTTTGACGGGCTGGCCGAGAAAGTAAAGGATGATCACGGAGTGTGGGCCTTGCCCGAAGGTGACGCGTATTATGCTAACTGC
>JAHIWF010000115.1 GCA_018815555.1 Spirochaetota bacterium
AATTTCCGGACGGCCGGCCTTGCGTATATCGGTAACTTCTGATTGCTGTATTTTGGCCGCAGACAGCGCAAAATCCTGGCGGAACAGCCAGACATCAAACAGGGTGTCATAGTCGGCAAATTGATGCACCAGACGGCCATTGCTGGCCTCAGGGGTAAAGCCGGTTTCTTCGGCCAGTTCGCGCACAGCGCCTGAAAGGCTGTCTTCGCCGGCGGTTACCGAGCCGCCGGTACATTCCCAGTAACCGCCCCAGGGCTTGTCCGGATGCCGTTTGGTAATAATAAAATTGCCTGCAGAATCGACTACCCAAATTAGTACAGCAATATGATAATCACCTGAGGGAATGGGCTGGCCGCGCTGGTGCTTGCGTCCGGTCGGCTTACGGTCTTTGGTGTACACATCCCATAATTCGCTCATAGTTTACCACTCCCCGGCAATACGCTTCTGGCTCAGTCTACAAAGCGCAGCCGATCCTGATCGTAGCACAAGAGGCCTTCGGCTACCAGTGCTTCGGCGGCTTTTTGCAGGCGATGGTAATCGGCCGGCTCGCTAAGGCCGGTGTGTTGGGCGATTTCGGAAAGTGGAGCGCTACGCTGGCTCTCCAGGGCGCGCAGTAAGGCTCCCCTGGCTTGTCGCAAAGAACCTTCGAAGCGCGACTGACGGGTATAGGCAGCGCTGCGACGAGTCGGATTGGTTTCATGCTTTTTAAGGAATACGCCATAATCCATTAAGGCGTAATACCAGTCGCGCACCGTACAACCGCCAGCCAGGGCCTGGTGCATGGCGGCTTGGGCTAGCGGAAGCAGCTCGCGGTCGGAGACTTTGGCTGCTTGCGGGAAAAAATGAAAAATGTAGGCGGAACGAATATTGGTTTCCAGCACGATACCCGGCTTGTTGTAGGCAAAGGCCAGTACTGCGCGTGCGGTGTACGGGCCGATGCCCGGCAGTGCAAGTAATGCGGTTTCGTTGTCGGGGACAGTCCCCGCCAGGTCATTGCTGATTATCCTGGCGCTGTCGCGCAGCCGCAAAGCCCGGCTGTTGTAGCCCAAGCCCTTCCAGGCGGCGTATACATCGGCCAGGGAGGCATCTGCAAGGGCCTGAACATCGGGAAACTGCACAAACCAGTCCAGGTATTTGGGAAGAACCCGGACGGTCTGCGTCTGCTGCAGCATGAATTCGGAAACCAGAATACGCCAGGGATCGCGGGTTTCACGCCACGGGAAACTGCGGCCTTCGCTGCGATACAGGCCCAGTACGGCTGAAACGAACTCGTCTACCGGCGGCATCTGCCTTACTCGGCAAAAATGTGAACGTATTCGTGCAGCAGTTCTTCAGCCTTGCCCTTGCAGCCGCCGCAAACCGTACCGATTTTAGTACGCTCCTGCAGAGTTTCCCAGTCGTGGGCTCCCTGTTTGACCGCCTCTTCGATGTCGCGGTCGGTAATGTTCAGGCAGCTGCAGATAACGGTAGCACCTTCATTGCGATAGAGTCCCTCGCGGCCGGTTTTAGCCAGATAGCTGTCGATGGCGGCACGCAGGGCCTTGTCGCCCAGCACCGAACAGTGAATTTTGTTGTCCGGAAGGCCACCCAATTTCTTGGCGATGTCTTCGGGTTTTATATTATAGGCTTCCAGCAGGGTCATGCCCTTTACGGCCTCCGACAGGATAGAAGTACTGGCGATGGCACTGGCACAGCCGTAGGTGCGCCAGCGTACGTCGACAATCTTGTCGTCCTGCACTTTAAGCAGAAACTGCATCTGGTCGCCGCATTTTACGTTGCCGGTCTGACCATCAGCGTCGGCTTCGAAATTCTCGGCCGGGTTGAACACATTGCGCGGATTGGTAAAATGATCTTTAACAATATCCGAATAGAGCCAGGTGAACGCGTCACTCATATTTTCCTCCAATTATTACTGTACGCTGACGGTAGACATAGCCCGCAAACGGGCGATGATACCGGGCACGGTCTCAAGCACATAATCGACATCGGCTTCGCTGCTGTCGCGGCCGAGACTGAAACGGATGGAGCCGTGCGCCAGCTCCGGACCAACGCCGGTGGCCATCAGCACATGACTTGGATCGAGGCTGCCGGAGGCACAGGCCGAGCCGGTGGACACGGCAATTCCGGAAAGATCCAGATACAAAAGAATAGCTTCGCCTTCGGCCCCGGGGAACGATACATTAAGCGTATTAGGCAGCACGAAGTCGGGATGACCATTTATACGGATGTGCGGTATGGCTTTTTCGAAACCGTCTTTCAGCCGCTTGCGCAGGGCACCTATACGTGTACCATAGTCGGCCAATTCCTGCCGGGCCAGCTCGGCCGCGCTGCCGAAGGCGGAAATGGAACCGGAGTTATAGGTACCGGCACGGTGGCCGTGTTCCTGATGCCCGCCGCGGATAAGCGGTTCTATGGGAGTGCTCTTGCGGATAAACAGGCCGCCCACGCCCTTGGGACCATAAATTTTGTGGGCGGACATGGTCAGGTAGTCAACCTTCCAGGCTTCTACATCCACCGCTATTTTGCCCACTGCCTGGGTGGCATCGCTATGGAAATAAGCGCCGGCGGCTTTAGCTATGGCCGCGATGGCCGGCATGTCCTGCACGGTACCGATCTCGTTGTTGGCGGCCATGACCGAAACCAGCAGGGTATCATGGTTTACGGCAGCCTTAAGCTCGTCCATGCGGATGCGGCCATGTTCGTCCACGCCGACGAAGGTTACCGGGAAACCCTCTTCCTGCAGCCATTTGGCGGCATTCAGCACGCAGGGGTGTTCAATAGCCGTTGTTACAATTCCTTTACGCTGCTGTCTACGGCCAAGATGGAACATGGTGGCAAACACGGTATTGTTGGACTCCGAACCGCCGGAGGTAAAAACCAGCTGTTCCGGGTTGGCACTGGCACCTATCAGCGCTGCAACCGAGGCGCGGGCCTGCTCCACCCGCGAACGGGCCTTGCGACCGGACTCATGCATGCTGGAAGCATTGGCGTACATTTCCAGCTCGTTGATTATAGTCTGCTTAACCTCCGGGTGCAGCGGTGTGGTAGCATTATAATCCATGTAGACAAATTTAGTGGCCATGGTCATTTCCTTCCGCGATGTCCTGCAGGCTGTGGTCGCGCATATAGGCATCGATAACGTCTTTAAGACCGATCCAGAACTGCCGCGGCATGCACGAGCAGCCAAGGGAGCACAAGTCGGGGGTATGTACGCAATTAACCGGCATGACACTGCCGTCCAGCGCTTCTATAATTCTGAGCATGGGGATATCAGCAGGAGCTTTTAAGAGACGGAAACCGCCATGCTTGCCGCGCTCGCCGGAAACCAGACCGGCGTTTTTCAGCGCAGTCATGATGCCTTCGAGGTATTTGGGCGGAATCTGTTCTGCAGCGGCGATCTCGGCGGTGGTAAGCTGTCGGCCTTCGGCCCGGGCCAGACAAACCATGGCTCTGATTGCATATTGGGTTCTAGCGGAAACAGAAAACAAATAAGGCTCCTTAGCCGCAACGAGGAAGGATTACATAACCCTATTTCCCTATCGGCTAAGCAGGAATATACAATATTGGAAGAAAATCGTCAAGCTGTTTTCAGTTATTGCGCAGACGGGCCTGCGGGCAATTTTTCTGGATAATTTGCAGCAGCTCGGACAACTCAGCCTCCGTATACTCGTTTACACCAGCGGCCCAATCCGGATCCAGTACCGTATCCAGGCGGCAGCGCTGCAGTACAACGGCATCATCCGGCTGAAGCAAGGCGCTTACAGCCTCGGCCTCGGACCTGCCGAAAATACCCGGGGCACAGGTAATGCGGAACTCATACGGCTTGCCGCTGCCGCGCACCACATCAATACTGCGCAGTATGCGCGCCGCAGCATCCTCCGGCGGCAGCTGCCACAGTTCGTCATAACGGTCGGGGCTGGTTTTAATATCAAGCGCGTAAAAATCGGCGTCGGCTGCCAGTATACGATCCGGAAAAGCCCCGTTGGTATCCAGTTTTACCAAAACGCCGCGTTTTCGTAAAGACTGTACCAGCTCGGGCATAGTTTCGCGCAGCAATGGTTCGCCGCCGCTGATAACTGCTGCAGTGATAATACCCTGCCTGCGGCCAAGATGCATAAAAGCTTCTTCCAGCGCTACCAACTCTTCGGAATGACGATTATACACCAGGTCGGCGTTTTGGCAGTACGGGCAGCGAAAATTGCATCCCGGCAGGAAGAGCACACAGGCAACCTTGCCGGGATAGTCAATGAGACTGAGTTTTTGCAAGGCAACTTGCATTGTTAGCGGCTCGCAGTTCTAGAACGACGGGCTCAGCTGAGGAGTAGTGGCAGAATTGCCCAGAAACCCGGCCAACTGGCTGCGGTTGTAGGCTCGCACTTTTTCTTCTCCCTTGCCGGAGAAAAGTATGGCAGTAGGAGTGGCCATAACATTATATTGCCGGGCTTTTTCAAGACCGTCAGGGGTGTCCACGTCCACAATAGTGGCCTTAAGGCCGCTGCCCTGCAGATATTCCTTGACCGGACCGCAACCCGGACAGGTTTCGCGGGTAAACAGCAGATAGGCCTCGGCCATGCCCTGTTTTACATTAAGGTTATCGTGGGCAAGCGAAAGAAGCGGAGTATTCATCGGCAGGGGCTGGGCTTGCGGCTGTATCATTTCATTGGCCGAAAAATCCAGTTCGTAGGTTTTGCGCTTGCTGTACTCGTGGCGCTTGCCGACGTTCCAGTTGCGGACCGAACGGTAGTAGCCGACGATGCGGCTGTATACCTCGGTGGGAGTACCTTCTACCGTGAGCAGTTGATTTTTGAGCTCGGCCAGTTTTGCTTCTTTGATGCTGCGTTCGTTCATAATTCTTTTCCCCTCCGTTTGCTTTACCATCGGCACATGCACGCATGCGTGCATGTGCCGCAGCCAGTTCATCCGTTCCGGCCTGTCAGTTCCGGCGACCGTTTTCAGCTTTCCGCCAATTCCCTTTCCAGAAAGGCAATTTCCTCGCGCAGACGCGCTTCCTTTTCGGCCTTGCATTTGGGGCAGCTGAAATGCTCGCCGGAAATATAGCCGTGCACCGGACACACCGAGAAGGTGGGCGACAAAGTATAGTAGGGAATCCGGTATTTTGCGGTAAGGCTGCGTACCAGATCGCGGACTGCCCGCCAATCGTCGATTGCCTCACCCAAGAAGATATGAAACACGGTGCCGCCGGTATACGCGGTCTGCAGGGCTTCCTGATGATCCAGGGCCGCAAACAGGTCGGTGGTATAGTCGGCCGGCAGCTGTGTGGAATTGGTATAATACGGTTCCTCAACACCGGCGCTGATGATGTCCGGGTATCGCTGGCGGTCATGTTTGGCCAAGCGGTACGAGGTACTTTCGGCCGGAGTAGCCTCCAGATTGAACAGATCGCCGGTATCTTCCTGATAGTCGGCCAGGCGGCGGCGCATGTAATCGAGCACTTCCTGGGCAAACTGCTTGCCCTCGACATCGGCGATGCCTTTGCCAATGAAGTTGAGGCAGCACTCATTCATGCCCACAAGGCCTATGGTGGAAAAATGGCTGTCGAAATTTTTCAGGTAACGCCGGGTATAGGGGAAGAGCCCGCCGTCCAGTAAGCGCGTACATACTTTGCGCTTGATGACCAGACTCTGGGCGGCCAGATCCATCAGGCGGTCCAGGCGGCGGTAAAAGTCGTTCTTGCCCTGGGCCAGATAGCCGATACGCGGCATGTTCAGGGTTACCACGCCTATTGACCCGGTGAGCTCGTCCGAGCCGAACAGACCGCCGCCGCGCTTGCGCAGCTCGCGTTTGTCCAGCTGCAGACGACAGCACATCGAGCGCACGTCACTGGGGTCAAGTTCGCTGTTTACGAAGTTCTGAAAGTACGGTGTGCCATATTTGGCGGTCATTTCGAACAGCAGTTTGGCGTTGGGAGAATCCCAGGCAAAATCCGGAGTGATATTATAGGTAGGAATCGGATACTGAAACCCGCGGCCTTCGGCGTCCCCGCCCAGCATCAGCTCGATGAACACCCGGTTGATGCTGTCCATCTGCTCCTGGCAATCGCCGTAGCTAAAATCCTGTTCCTTGCCGCCGACTACCGCCGGCCGGTCGCGCAGGTCAGCCGGACAGGTCCAGTCCAGGGTAACATTGGTAAACGGTGCCTGCGAGCCCCAGCGGCTGGGGGTGTTTACACCGAACATGAAACTCTGCAGACACTGCCGAACCTCTTCGTCGCCCATGTGGTCAATCTTTACAAAGGGGGCAAGATAGGTGTCGAAACTGGAAAAAGCCTGGGCCCCGGCCCACTCGTTCTGCAGTATGCCCAGAAAATTGACCATCTGCTGGATGAGCGTGGACAGATGCTTGGCCGGAGCGCTGGTAATCTTGTCCGGAACGCCGCCCAGGCCTTCGGCGATCAGCTGACGCAGCGACCAGCCGGCGCAGTAGCCGGAGAACATAGACAGGTCGTGCAGGTGAAAGTCGGCCTCGCGGTGGGCTTCGGCGATATCTTCGGTATAAATATTCTTGAGCCAGTAATTGGCGGTAATGGTGCCGGAGTTGTGCAGAATAAGGCCGCCGAGTGAATAATTGACGTTGGCATTTTCTTTTACCCGCCAGTCGCCCTGCCCCAAATACCCGTCCATGGTAGTATTAATGTCCAGCATCAGTTTGCGGGCGTCGCGCAGGGCCTCGTGGCGGGCCCGATACAGGATGTAGGCCCGAGCCACCTGGGCTTCCTTGCCTTCGATGAGGGCGGTTTCCACCAGATCCTGGATTTCCTCGATAGCCGGAATGGAGTTGGGGTGCCGGCCGGAAAGCATCAGCGCCAGACGGGTTTCTACATCGGCAGTGATTCTGTCTACTTGCGCCTTGTCGGCAACGCCTTTGACAGCCCGAAAAGCCTTGTCGATAGCTGCTGCGATGCGCTCCCGGTCGTAGGGTTCAATCTTGCCGCTGCGTTTGGCCACAAAACGGCGATTTTCGCCATTACTGCCCAAAACACTGCGCCACTCCGGGAAAAACTGCTGTTCCGCTGCCATCAACCTTGTCTCCCCTCGTCCTGTGTGTCCCGGTTATTTTCGAGACGTTCTATTTCCTGCATAAATTCCTGCATGGTTTCAAATTTGCGGTACACGCTGGCAAAGCGCACGTAGGCCACCTTGTCCAGCTCATATAACTTATTCAGCACCAGATCACCCAAAGCGGCACTGGGCACTTCGTTGGAATTGCGGCCGAACATGGCAGCCTCGTCCTCTATCTCGTTAAGCAGGTTTTCTATTGACAACTGTGATACCGGCCGCTTTTCCAGAGCCCGGCGCAGCCCGCGCTCCAGCTTGGAGCGGTCGTAGGGCTCGCGGCGGCCGTCGCTCTTTACCACCATTAGGGTTTTTTCCTCGATGCGCTCGTAGCTGGTAAAACGGTAACCGCAGGACAGGCATTCGCGGCGGCGGCGAATACTTTCGCCGTTGGCTAAGGTGCGTGAATCGGTTACCCGGTCGTCCATGGAAAGGCAGTGCGGACACCTCACAGGCTGCTCCGCAGAAGACAGGAATTTCGCTTGACAATAACGGGGAGAAACAAAGATGACCGGCTGAAAACCATGTGCTGCCATGTTTCAGTTATCGGCACATTCCTGTTCAATGTATACAATTGATGGTATCCCTCTTGAATTAACTACACATTATATAGGGGTATACGCCGGATTCTGTCAAGACGAATTCGGGCCAGTTTCCAGTATTTTTCTAATTTTTTGTTTATGCCAATCTATGCCGGCAGAGAATATGGAGATATGCGCCTGGTCAAACTTACTTGCCTTTTAATAAAAATAATACGATTATTTATACAGTAGATTTTGCTGTCTGCAGTAACTGAACGTGCAGTAATCGGGGCAGGTATGAGCACACAAAAAATGGAGGCATTCATGGCGTTTGTAGATCAAATGCGCGGCTGGATAGACAAGGGTCTGGCAGCGTCCAAAGAAGCATTTACGGTGGTTGGCGACAAGGCTCAGCAGCTGGGCGAAAAAGGCGTGCTGAAAATGGAAATCAGCCAGATTCGCTCACAGATAATGAAATACACAACCAAGCTTGGTGTGGAAGTTTATGACCATCTGGTAGAACAAGACCACAAATCGGTTACCCGGGAATCACCGGCCATTGCTGAAACCCTAGCCAAACTTAAAGAACTGGAAACACAGAAAGACGAGAAAGAAGCTGCCTACAAAAATATCGGCGGTAAAGAAGAGGATTTGGACAAGGAACAGGAATAGAGCCGGAAGCACTTGACTAAAGGCGCTGCCGACTGCTTACAGAATGTGAGGTGGTAACTGACGGCAGTATCGGAATCAGACAGCTACGCTGCAGTGTCCTGCGGGCTCCCGGGCCGTAATTTTTGATTCAGGACAGTTTGCGCAGCAGGGCTGTGTAGATCGGGCCGGCGCCGGAACAGCTGTCCGGCATATACATGCGGCCGAATTCTGTAGATTCGGCTTGTTTTGACAATCCGGGCGGCAGGCCCGGCACAGCGACCGGTTCGGGCACCAGCAGCTCGACCCGGTCTTTTTGTTTTTTGAGCAGCCGGGCCACCACACCATCGTTTTCGGCCGGCGACAAGGCACAGGTCGAGTACAGGATGCAGCCGCCCGGCGCGAGCAGCAGAAAGGCGCTGGACAGGAGCGACCATTGGCGCTGGGCCAGGAATTTAACCCGGGCGGGCGTCCACTGAGCCAGAGCCGAGTTGTCGGCCAGCACATGACGCTCGCTGGAACAAGGCGCATCCAGCAGAATTGCCGAAAAGCGGCCGTGCTCGCTGCTGCGGCCGCCGGCTGCGGCGGCATCAAAGCCGGATACGGTAAGCTGTGCACGCAGCTCTGTTGGCAGATGGCGATCCAGGACCAGACTCAGCCGGCGCCGCCGGTCGCTGGACAACTCGTTAGCCAGGATGCTGACTGCGGAGTCTGCCCCCGGAGGAAAGACGACGGCTGTATGTGGCGCTGCTGTCGCCTGATACCGGTACCCGGTGGGGTCAGACCCCGGGCGGAAATTGTCCGCATTCGGGCTGGGGTCTGACCCCGGGATGTAACTGTCTGCGGTGGAGTTGGGGTCAGACCCCGGGATGTAACTGTCTGCGGTGGAGTTGGGGTCAGACCCCGGGCGGAAATTGTCCGCATTCGGGCTGGGGTCTGACCCCGGGATGTAACTGTCTGCGGTGGAGTTGGGGTCAGACCCCGGGCGGGCGGCGGCGGCAACCAGACGGCTGGCCAGGATAAGGGTTTTGCCGCCGGGGGCGGCGCAGGCGTCCAGCAACTGACCCTCGGAGGGCAGCGGCAGGCTGCAGGCGGCGGCTACCGAAGCGGCATCCAAATGGTAGGCTTCTTTCAGGCCGAAGGCGTAGTCGACAGCCAAGCCAGGTGCCAGCAGGGCTTCGCGCAGCCGCGGCCAGCGCTCGCCATACAGGTGCGCATAATAATCTTCAAATTCCTGTTGTCCCATACTGCCGATAATAGCCGTTTGGACGGCTTTTATGCTACACTGCGGCCATGATACAAGCCTGCATTTTTGATCTTGACGGTACGCTGGTGGATACCCTGGAGGATATCGCCGGTTTTGTAAATCCGATTTTGCGTGCCCACAGCTGGCCGGAACATCCGGTGGAAGACTACCGGCTGATGGTTGGCCGAGGGTTCCGCAACCTGCTTAAGATCGCCATCCCGGCCGAGGCAGTAGTCGATTTTGATGCACTTTTCGCCGAAAGCCTGCAAATATACAAGGACCAGGGTGAACAGGCCGGCAAGCCCTACCCCGGTGTCGAAACCACCCTGCACACGTTAAAACAAGCTGGCCAGAAGCTGGCGGTGGTTTCCAACAAACCGGATGTGGTTACCCAGGTAGTGGTGCGTAAAACCTTTCCGGAACACCGCTTTGTACTGGTGCGCGGAGCTATCGACGGGCAGCCGGTAAAACCGCATCCGGCCGGCGCGCTGGAGGCCGCAGCGGCGGCCGGGGTGCCAGCAGCGGCCTGCGCCTTTATCGGTGACTCGGATGTGGATATCGCCACCGCCAAGGCAGCGGGTATGCTGGCGGTAGGCGCAGCGTGGGGCTTTCGCGGCCGGGCGGAACTGCTGGCGGCCGGCGCTGACCATATCCTGGAGCGTATCGACGAGCTGCCTGAGTTGCTGGTCAAACTGGGGCAATCCTGAATATGCACAGCCGCCGCATTTGCCATGCCCGGCTGTTCTGTACTATATTGTAGATTGAGAGCCGGTACTGAGCTTGCCGGCTAATTGCGGAAACAGTGCATTGTGTTTGTTAACGAAAAGTCGTGCAAGGAGAATTATAATGGATAAGAATCAGATTCTGGCCCGAGCAAAAGAGTATCTGGAAAAAGAAAGTGACCAAGATTTTAAGGCCGAGGTTGAAAAACTGATAGCCGACAACAATATGAAGGAACTGGAAGACCGCTTTTACCGCGACCTGGAGTTCGGCACCGGCGGCCTGCGCGGCCTGATCGGCGGTGGCTACAACCGCATGAACTCGTATGTGGTACGCCGGGCTACTCAGGGCATGTGTGACTATCTGAACTCCGCCGTAAAGGGTAAAAGCCTTTCAGCCTGTATCGCCTATGATTCGCGCAACTATTCGGACGTGTTTGCCCTGGATACCGCACTGATTTTTGCCGCCAACGGCATCAAGGCCTACCTGTTTTCCAGCCTGCGTCCCACCCCCGAGCTGTCCTACGCCATCCGGCTGCTGAAAGCCGATACCGGCGTGGTGGTTACCGCCAGCCATAATCCGCCGGCCTACAACGGTTACAAGGCCTACTGGAACGACGGCGCCCAGGTAATCGAGCCGCATGACAAGGGCATCATCGACCGGGTAAATGCTGTACAGAACATCAAGGTAATGCCTAAAGACGAGGCCCTGGCCAAAGGCATGCTGGTAATGATCGACAAGGAAGTGGACGAACCCTACGTACAGATGGTTAAAGACCAGCTGTTCCGGCCCGAACTGTTTAAAACCATGGCCAAAGACGTAAAAGTGGTGTTCACACCGCTACATGGTACCGGCGCCATGCATTTTGAGCGCGTCATGGGTGACCTTGGCCTGTCGGTGGCAACAGTTCCCGAACAGCGCGAGCCGGACAAAACCTTCCATACAGTAGCCTACCCCAACCCGGAAGAAGCCGCGGCCCTGAAGATGGCACTGGAGCTTGGCAGCAAAGTTAAGGCCGATGTGGTAATGGCTACCGACCCGGACGCCGACCGTCTGGGCATTGCCGTACCGGACGGCACGGGTGATTTCGTACTTATTACCGGTAACCAGCTGGGCTCGCTGCATGCCGACTATATTCTGCTGTCGCGCAAGGAACTGGGCCGTATGCCCAAGCGGCCGGCCACTATCCGCAGTATTGTTACCACCGAGCTGCAGCGCCGCATTGCCGAGTCCTACGGCGCGGAGTGCCATGAATGCCTGACCGGTTTTAAGTGGATAGCCGACCTGATGCGCCGGTTCGAAGAGACCGGCCTGGACTTTGTGTACGGCACCGAAGAAAGCTACGGCTACTTGGTAGAGACCGAGGCCCGTGACAAGGACGGCATCAGCGCTGCCGCCATGACAGCCGAAATGACCCTGTACTGGCGCAGCAAGGGCAAGAGCCTGCTGCAGCGTCTCGACGAACTGTACCTGCAGCACGGCTACCATCAGGAAAGCGGCATCAACAAGTATTTCGAAGGCTCCAGCGGCATGGATATCATGAAAGGCATCATGGCCAAGTACCGGAGTGACCAACCCAAGGCCCTCGGCGGTATACAAGTGGTTCGTATCCGCGACTTCAAGACCGGTCTGGTCTGGGATACCGCAAACCCGTCTGCCAGCCAACCGATAGGACTGCCCAAGAGCGATGTGATCCAGTGGTATCTGGCAGACGACACCCTGGTTACCGTACGCCCCTCGGGCACCGAACCGAAGATCAAATTTTATATTCTGGCCCGCACCACAGTGGATGGCGGCGATCTGGCTGCGGCCAAGGCAGCCTGTGCTGCCAAGGTCAGCACTATCGATGCCGACCTGCGCAAGGTTCTCGGCTGATGGCTTATTATTCGGCCCCGGCTATGGATGCCGGGGCGCTGGACGGGCTGTATCAGCTGCTGGCTATCGGCCAGCACTTTGTGGCCTTCGACTTTGAGACCACCGGACTTTCGCCGGCCAGCGACCGTGTGGTGGAAATCGGGGCTGTTCGCTTTGTGCTGCGCGAACAGGATGAGCAGTGGCTGCCGGAGGTGCTGGGCACTTACCATACGCTAGTACATCCGGGGCGCTCAATTCCGGCAGCGGCCAGCGCGGTACATGGTATTTACGACCTGGATATTGCCGGCGAACCAGCTTTTAGCAACGTTGCGGCAGAATTTTTCACTTTTCTGGATGGAGCGGTCCTGCTGGCCCATAACGCCCCGTTTGACTGTGGTTTTCTGCAGGCCGAAGCGGCCCGGGCCGGCCTGGCTGTACCGGCCAACCCGGTCTATGATACAATAGCCCTAGCGAGGGCGGCCCGCCCCCGCCTGCCCTCGTATTCTTTACGCAATCTGGCGGCCGGCTTTGGTATCAGGCAAAGCAAGGCGCATTCAGGGGACGATGACGCCAAGGTGTGCATGGAAATTTTCGGCCGCTG
>JAHIWF010000116.1 GCA_018815555.1 Spirochaetota bacterium
ATGCTGGCGGCCATTAACCGTAAGGCAGGCGACGGCAGCAAGGATGACATATACCGCATCGTGCATCAATACATGCACGGCATTTTTTCATAGGAGCAAGCATGAAGCAGACTATCGAGAGCAGAATTTTTTATCACATTTACCCGCTCGGCATGTGCGGCAGTCCGCGCCGCAACGATTTCCGGCAAGCTGCTGGTACGGCTTTCCGGCAGCTGCATAACTGGCTGCCGCAGCTGTCCGACCTGGGCACAAACGCTTTATATATCGGCCCTTTGCTGGAATCAAGCGCTCATGGCTACGATACGGTGGACTACTATCATGTAGACCGCCGTCTGGGCACTAATCAGGATTTCGGGGCCTTTGTACAAGCCTGTCATGAACGCGGCATAGCCGTAGTCTTGGACGCGGTACTGAATCATGTGGGCAGAGATTTTTTTGCCTTTAAAGACCTGCAGGTACGCGGAGAGGCCTCTGCCTACCGCGACTGGTTCTGTGCGCTCGATTTTTCCACACCTAACCCATGCGGAGACAGTTTCAGTTATGAAGGCTGGGCCGGGCATCTGGATCTGGTAAAGCTGAACACAAGCAGCCCGGCGGTTAAGGAACATCTTTTTGGAGCTGTACGGACCTGGCTGCAGGATTTCGGCGTGGATGGATTGCGGTTGGACGCCGCCGATGTACTGGATCCAGCGTTCCGCAGCGATTTGGCCGTGTTTTGCCGATCGGTAAAACCAGACTGCTGGCTGCTTGGCGAAGTGGTGCACGGCAACTACACTGAATGGGCAAACCCGCAGCAGCTGGATTCGGTTACCAATTACGAAGCCTACAAGGGCCTGTGGTCCAGCCTGAACGACGGCAACTTCTTTGAGATGGCCTGGACGCTGCGCCGGCAATTTGGGGCTGAGGGGTTGTACCGGCAAACCCTGCTGTATAATTTCGCCGACAACCATGATGTAAACCGGGTGGCCTCGGTGCTGCAGCGGCCGGATCAGCTGCCCCTTTTGTATACCATGCTTTACACCATGCCCGGAATCCCGTCAATCTATTATGGCAGTGAGTTCGGCCTGTGCGGTCAGCGTACACAATGGTCCGATGCCGAACTGCGGCCGGCTATACAATTGGACTTGCAGAGTGACCAGGAGCAGAACAGTGAGCCGGAACTGTTGCAGCGCTTTGCTCGCCGGTATGAGCAGACAGTCGCCGTGCTGCCGCCGGCACTTTGTCCGCAGACCACGCCAGAAGCCGCGCAAGAACTGGCTTTATATTTACGCACACTGGCGGATCTGCGCAAAGCTCTGCCGGCACTGCAATGCGGAAGGTATCAAGAAATACTGGTTCAACATCGTCAGCTGGTCTATGCACGTGTACTGGCCGGACAACAGGTTTTGGTCGCTCTTAATTCAGCGGACGAAGCAGCGACTGTTCTGCTGCCCGAGGCCTGGATAGGTTCGTGGCAAGAGCCTCTGTCGGCAACGAAATCGGCAATACATCTACCGGAGACGGGTCTAGTACTGCCGGCTAACTGTGCATACATACTGGTACGCACAACTGGTCAATAGACTATTTTTCTTACTGAAAACAAAGTAGCTGGCGAAAAACATTGCGTTGCGCCTAAAACTCTGGTATTCTGTGTCGCATCAATCTACACTGCATTCTTGATTGTCTAAAAGGGGGACATATGAAGAAGCTGAACGTGACGTCCGAAACGGGGCGTCTTCGTCGGGTCATAGTACATACGCCAGGTCCGGAAGTCGAAGCAATGCGCCCGAGCGCTGCCGAAGAAGACCTGTACAATGATATTATTCCGATGGACCTGGTTATGCGTGAGCATGCCGAACTGAAAGGTTTTCTGGGCAAGGTGGCCGAAGTCCACGAACTGCGCGACATCCTTACCGAGACCCTGGCCGAGTCCGGACAGCGTCAATTTCTGGCCAGACAACTGGCTGACTTCTACCAGGCTGCGCACCGCTACGATGAACTGGCTGCCATGCCGGCGACGGAACTCTGCAATGCCGCTATCTGCGGTTTGCCGGCCCGCCATATCCGGCTGGAAGATTACCTGACTGGACGCGGTTTTGACATCAAGCCTTTACCGAACATGTATTTTATGCGCGATGCGGCTATGGTGTACCGTGACCGTTCAATTGCCTCCGCCATGCGTTTCCCGGTTCGACGCCCGGAATCTTTTATCCACCGCATGATCTTTGAACATCATCCGGATTTCCGCGGTTCCGGCAAATTGATAGACGGTCCGGCCCTGGCCGATGGGGTCTTCTCCATAGAAGGCGGCGATTTCCAGGTATTAGGCAAAAACATGCTGGCCATCGGTGTGTCCGAACGCACCAGTGCTTCCGGTATCGACGCCATTACCAAGGCCATTGTCGAAAGCTGGAAGGAACCGGTTACCATATTTGCGGTCATGCTGCCTATTGCCCGCGCTACCATTCATCTGGATATGGTATTTACAGTGATCGACCGCGATGCCTGTCTGGTTTTTGCGCCGGTGATTACCGGACACACCCGGGCCAGAGTGGTACGTATTGATGCGGCACCGGGTCGGGAAGCGGTATTGAGCGAGGAAGATTCGCTGCTTTCCGGGCTTAAAAAGGCCGGAATGGATCTGCAGCCGGTGTTCACCGGTGGGGATAATCCGGTACATGCCGAACGCGAGCAGTGGATGTCCGGGGCCAATTCCTTCTCGTTTGCTCCCGGAAAAATTCTGATGTACGCCTGTAACAAACGCACTGCCGAAGCATTGGACAAATCCGGCTTCAGCTTAAAGCACGCCCGCGATTTTCTGCAGGGCAAGGATAATCCAGATGATTACAAACGTCTGGTGGTCGGGTTCGACGGCGTTGAGCTGGCCCGTGGTGGTGGCGGTGCGCGCTGCATGACCTGCCCGATCGAGCGCGAGGATCTTTAAAAAAAGCATGAATACCGGGCAGCCGCAGACTGATCCTGCATTCTCTTCTGCCCAGGTACTCCCGGGCCCAGCCGCTCTCAGTGCACAGACTGCACTCTCTGCGGCAGCGGCCCGTGCTGCCACAGAAAACCGCTTGGCTATCCTCTCTATTCTGCAGGGCCGCGACCGCCGGCTGCTGGTAATTATCGGCCCCTGTTCGGTACATGATCCGGCGGAAGCGCTGGACTATGCCCACTGGCTGCTGCCTTTTGCCCGGCGCATGCAGGACTGCATGCTGATTGCTATGCGCTGTTATGTCGAAAAATCCCGAACCGGTGCCGGCTGGCGTGGCTTGGCCAGGCAACCGTTGCCGGCCGGCATTATGGCATCCGGCGCCGGTAGCGCCACTGACGGAAGCACAACCTTGCAGGCAAGCCCGCAGTCCGGGATTCAGGCAGCCCGTGCATTCCTGGTACAGGTGGCCGAGCTTGGTCTGCCGGTGGCGGTGGAAATGGTAAGCCCTTTCCTGTGGCCATACTGGTCGGATTGTGTAAGTTGGGCTTCGGTTGGCGCGCGCGGCGTTGAATCGCAGGCTTTGCGCGAGGCGGCCTCGGCCCTGCCCTGTGCCTGTGGTTTTAAAAATGCCACAGACGGCAGCATCGATACCGCCCTGCACGCCATCCAGACAGCCGCCCTTCCCGGCCCAGTCCTGGCCTTGCATTCAGCGGCAGCGGACAGCACGCTGTATGAGCTGAGCAGCCGGGGAAATCCCTGCCCGCATCTGATTCTGCGCGGCGGCCGGCAGGGGCCTAATCTGGCTGCGGCCAGCCAGCATCCGGAATTGCCGGAAAACCTGCCGCTGATCGTAGATGCCAGCCATGCCAACTCAGGCTTTAATCCGGCCCGCCAGACTGAGCTTGCGCAACAGGCGATCGAACTTCGTCGCTCAAACGGTACCATCCGCGGAATTATGATAGAATCCTACCTGCACACTGGCAGCCAGAGCCTGCCGGAAAACTGCTGGCAGGGTACGTCCACGCAGCGGCTGCAAACCGGACTGTCAATCACCGACCCCTGTCTGGGCCAGGACGAAAGTGCACAGCTTCTGGAAGGGCTGTACCGGCAGCTTGCTTTTTAAACTGGTCAACTTTTCAAGCGTTCTTCTATTATGTTGATACGCCAGGCCATATACGACGATACCGCTTTTTTCTGCCCAAAATCCCAGTCTTTAAAGGGTTGATATACCGACTCTGGAATATAAGCGTCTGCCGTTTCTTTAGTTTTTATCAGCGCGAACATTTCCTGTAAACGGCTATCAGAAGCTAATCCGGGAACCTGACTGAGCACTTCACAGACATGCAGGATGTCGTACCAGATGAAGGGCAGTTTTAATTTTCGAAAATCTGTACCCATATAAAATATATAGGGATGTCTGCTGCGGCTATCGGCCCACAGGTCCAACAGACTTCCGGCACTGTACGCTATAGCCGAAGAGTAGCGGTCGCCATAGAGCAAAAGCAATTTGAGCATGATCAGTGTGGCATAGGGGCAAGGATCCTGCTTCCGGCCAGGCCCGTGCCAGGACCCCAGACTGGCCGACACCACACAGCCAAAACCGTTGGGTTGGCAATAGCCGGCGAGCCTGTCTACTGCAGCCGGAATGCGCTGATCGGTACAGCCCAGCTTGGCCAGGCCGTACAGGGTATTTGGTGCATCGCATAAGGCCCAGGCTGCTACTGGCTCGCCGTTGCCGCCATGTCCCTCGCCAATATTCATATTCAGAGTCGGGATACCGTCTTGACCAAACGAAGCGAGCAGCTTTGTACATATGTCGTTGATTTCCGGCGTGCCGGTGCTTAATCCAATATCCGCCAGAAAGACCAGATGATGAAACAGCTGCCGGGCGCTTTTGTGACTGTTCAGCAGTGGACCCGGCCAGGCCTTAAGCCCATCTAGCAGAGTGAGCACCCGGGGGTCGGCCATAGGATTCTGGACATAATCAGGAGGAGAAACGGCCATAAAGAACCTCCATTTGAGCTATTTGCACAGCTCTACGCTTAAACCTTTTATGACAGCTTACGTCCACATTCTAAATCATGCAAGTATACTTTTACATCTATAGCTAACCAGATCAAGGCCGGTTGAGTGTTACCTGCATCGTCAGGCAAAAAAAAACCGTCCGGCCATCAGGCTGAACGGTTCATGAAACCGACAAGGCGATAAAGCCCGCCGGTTAGCAATATTGAAACGGACTTAAAGTCCGCAACAGGTGGGCGCTTAGCCCTGAATGATAGCTTCTACGGGGCACACTGCGGCGCAGGAACCACAATCGGTGCATTTGTCCGGATCGATGTAGCGTGCACCGTTCTTCTCGCTGATAGCCTGGGTAGGACATTCAGAATCACAGGCGCCACAGTTGACACAGGCATCGGTTACCTTGTAAGCCATGGTAGTCTCCTTGGTAGATTGTTACAGACTGTAGCAAGAACGAATCTTGAGCTGACTCTCTGTTCGCCGAAATACTAACACACTCTGCAGGCATTGGCAAGTCGGCTTTTGCATGCTTTTTGTATTAATAGCTGGCACGCTGCTTAGGCCAGGCATTGCGGACATACTGACGGGCCTCTTCTTTGTGCACTTCCAGGCCGTCGCTTTTTTCACAATCACGGTAGGCAGCCTGGGCAGATCTTCTTTCGCCCAAAATATCATAGAGTTTGCCTATTTCCAAATACATTTCACCGACGGAAACAGCACTGATATTCGGGTTAACCATGGCTTCCTGATATCTGGCAATGGCCTGCCGGTACATACCCTGTGCATTCAGCTGGTTGCCCTGCATTTGCAGAAGCCGCGGATGCCATTTGCTGTTTGCCGGCAATACACGAACGCTCTGCTCGCTGGAAGCCAGCAACTCCCGGGCACGGCTGATTTCCGCCTGCCGCAGAAGAATGTCGATATACATGAACTGCACGGAGAGATTATTCGGAAAATCGACCAGAAATTGCTCCGCGCTGGCCCGCGCACTAGAATAATCTTTTTCGATATAAGTGGTAAGAGTGATGTACAATTGCGCGGCCTCGAAACGGGTATACAGACCGTGTTCAAGGGCTTGCCGGATGTTATTTAAGCCTTCTGCCCGTTCAGCCCTGAAATTAAAGGCCTGAAATAGCGGTTTTAAATAGCCTGGCACGAGGGTTGCCGTATAATCCTGGTCACCCAAAATAAAGAGCACATCCGGATATTGTTGGCTATAGGCCTCTAAATCTAGAGCGAGTTTGCGCGATCGATTGGCACTGGCCACAGTGGCCAGCCAGCGCTTGTCCAGGCTGTAGGTTTTCATATAGTAATAATGAATAATGCAGAAGAAAAAATCACTGTCGGTATCCGATTGTGCCGGCTGCAATTGCTTGGCCAGAGCTTCAGCCTTCTCGAGATTAGCATAACTGGCCTCGAAATGAGCCGGCCGGGGATCCTGCTGCAGCTGCAGAAAATCGATAATTATCTGGCCGATATAGCCTTCCGGGTCGGCCGGCTGCTGCTGCCGATGGCTTTCCAGCAAGCGCTTGGCCTGGTCAAACTGAAAATTATAGGACAAACGTATAGCCTGGTTAACACCCGAACTGCCGACCGCAGCTAATGGGGTTAAAAGCAGAAAGAAGCAGAAAAGCAAAAGAATGAACCTCATGACGGCATACTCCTGTACTCAGTATCAACCAGAATGAGTCAATTGTACAGCACAGGCCGCACTTTTTCATTTGCACCCCGATCAAACATCCCGTATACTAAGTGCCAAGGAGACATCCCCTATGGCTGATACGCGAACTAAAACAACTGAGAAGCTCTACGCCAGCGTGGCTGAAAATTCTTGTTTTGCGGCTTTCGACATTGGTTCCGATACCGTACATTCGGCCGTGCTCGACGCAAACGGCAAACTGCTGTATGCACCGCCGTCTCTGATGCATTTCGGCAATCCGCTGGACGCGCTTAAAGAAGCCTACCTGCTGCTCGACACAAGTCTGGGTAAAAGCAAAATCCGGGCTTGGGCCTTTACCGGCTCTGCCGGCAAGCTGATCGCCGAGGTAACCGGGAATCCCTATTATTATGACACGATTGCCATATCACAAGGCGCGGAAATTATTGCACCAGAGGCCGAATACATTATTCATGTCGGTTCCAAGGATCCCTATTTTTTTGAACGCGAAACCGACACCGTGCTTACCGGAAAATCCTTTGTATCCGACCACGGCACCGGCACTAAGTGCGGCGGTGGCAGCGGCATTCTGATCAACAAGCAGGTCCGACGCTATTTCAGCGACCAGGTGCCGATTACCCTGCTCGAGCCCTACGCCGATAACGAGGAGGATTCCTATAGACTGCGAATCCAGAACAGACGCATGCTGCAGGAGCAGGTCGAAAAAATCCACCGCCTGGCCGAGACTACGATCAAGGAATATAACAAAGAGCTGGATGTCGGCGGCCGCTGCGGCGTAATCATTCAGTCCGACATGATTCATATGCAGAACTCCGGAGAGCAGATCAAAAACATCCTGAAGGGCATGTATGACCGCATTGCCCGCAACTATGTAAGTGATGTTCTGGGCACCCGCTCGATAGACCCGAAAAAGCATGCTATTGCCAGCGGCGGTATTTTTCTTAACGAGCAGCTGACCGCACTTTTCAGCAAGCAGCTGGGGCTGGAACTGCATCGCTCGCCCAATCTGGAAAAAATAGCCGCTGCCGGTGCCGCACTGAAGGCATATAGAGAACAGCAGCAATCCAGTTTCTCGGTGGACAATCTGGGTAGTATTATGGAAGCCCAGAAACAGGAAATCAAGTTTGCCCCGGCCCTGTCTTCCGTGCTGCACAAGGTTAAGCTGTACGACGAAGAACCGGCCCTGTTCAAGTCGCCGGGCGGTCTGGTGGTGTTCCGCCAGCTGGACAAGCCGGTTCCGGTGGTAATCGGTATGGACGGTGGATCGACAACGACCAAAGCCCTGATCGCCGAGGCCGACAGTATGGCCATACTGGCCGAAATTTGTCTGGATACCGACGGCAAGCCGCTGGAAACCGCTCAGCGCATCTTCGCCGAAATACGGCAGCACCTTGGCGGCAAACTACTGGTACGAGGTATCGCCTATACCGGCTCGTCCGGGGCTTTTTATCACCGCCTGTTTACCGATTTCTCCATTCCGGCCGGAAACGCCGGTGTGGATCTTACCAAAGACGAGATTACCTGCCATGCCTACGGCGTAAAGCATTTTAATGCTGATGTAGACACCATCTTTGAGTGCGGCGGCCAGGATGCCAAATTTACAGTGTTCAATGACGACGGCACGGTAAAGAAATCCAAAATGAATCTGTCCTGCATGGCCGGCACCGGTCAGTCGATGAAAAACATGCTGGATATGCTGGGCTTCGATTTTGCCTCCTTCCGCGAACATGCCCTGGCGGCAACCCGGACGCCGATAACCGACGAGATGTGCGCCATTTTTACCGAAGCCGGCGTTCTGAAACTGCTGGCCCTTAATTTCCCCAGGCAGGAAATCGCCGCCGCCATCGCTCATGGATTTATGGGCGGCTACGCCAACAAGTTTGTAGGTAGCGAAACCTTCGGCCGCTTCGCCTCCGCCCAGGGCGGACCTTTTAAGGGGCTGGACTGCCTGACAGCCCTCGCCCTGCACACTGGCATGGAAGTACATGCCTTTCCGCACCGCCAGCTTTTCGGCGCTCTGGGCGCCGCTCTGGTGGCATACAACGAGCTTAAGCGCTTGAGCGAAGCCGGGCTGGAAGCGGTGCTGCGCTTCCGCGGCTTTGATCTGGCTGATGCCCGCTTTGAAAAACGGGTAGAAGCCTGCTCAAACATGATAGCCGATACCTGTAAAACCCGTGACTGCAAACTGCAGGTATACACCATAGGCAAGGACCAGATCTTCTCCGGCGGACTTTGCCCGAAGGGCAATACTGAATCGATGGTACAGCGGGCACCTGACTATGTTGGCCTGTACAAGCAAATACTAAACCAGGAGCTGGCTAAATACTCGGTCGGACCGGACCAGCTGTCGGACAGCGACGGCCCGCGCATCCTGATTCCGCGGGCCCTGCATTTTCTTAACCAGCGGGCAGTGTTTTATACCTCGCTTTTTTCGCAGCTTGGCTTTAAGGTTGTGGTTTCACCGGAATCCAATGACCAGATTGCCAATCTGGGCTTGGCCTGCTCTCATTCCGAGGCCTGTTATCCGTCCAAGCTGCAGCACGGACACGTTGCCTACCTGAAACAGTTTCTGCGTCCCGGAATCGACAAGATGTTCCTGGTCAATTTTTTGGGGCAGGGAGAAGAAAACGCACCACAAAACCAATCCAAAACCTGTCCCTTTGTTTCCGGCGC
>JAHIWF010000117.1 GCA_018815555.1 Spirochaetota bacterium
CCGCTGTCGTGCGAGACGTTTACCAGTACAAACCAGTTTTCACCGTCCGGAGGATTATCGTCAGGGCTGGTGCGGCCGGTGATGTTTACATATATTGTGGGATCATCCGGAGCACCGTGACCGCCGAAAATCTGGTCAAACTCCTGCCGGTAATCGCTAGAGAAAAATATGTTGTGCGAGAGCAGTTCGGCAAAACGGCGTCGGATGCCCCACAAAAACACGATGCCGGAGGAGGACGCGGTTAGGCGGCGGTAGCGGCGGGCTTCCGGGGCGGCGGGCTGTTTTAGCAGCCGGCTGTAGGTGCTTAGCACATCGGCATTACTGACCACGATGTCGTAGGGCCGGGTTTCGCTGTCGCCGCTTCCGTCCGCCGCGCCGATAGTAACACTGTTCACCCGCCTGCCATCAGCCGATAGTCCGATGTCCTGCACCCTGGTATTGCAGTGCAGCCGGGCGCCGCAGTGCAGTGCGGCCCGTTCCAGGCTCCTGGCCACTTCCACAATGCCGCCTTCTAGCGCCCAGCCGCCCCAGCTATACTCCACATGCGGAATGATGCGCATGGTGGCCGGTGTTTTGAACGGGCTGGAGCCGTTATAGGTGGCATAGCGGTCGAACAGTTGTACCAGGCGCGGGTCGCTGAAGGCTTGGGCGTTGGCCTGGTGCAGGCTGCGGAACAGGCCAATGCCGGGCAGCCGCGGAATGGAGTAGCGGCCTTGTGGCGAGCGGTAGGTGTCCGCCTCGTGCAGGCTGCGGCACAGGAACAATTCGCCGGCTACCTGCCAAAGCCAACGCCCCTGGGCAAAATAATGTTCCAGCTCGGCGGCCGTATTGGCCCGCCCGGTAAACGCCGCCAGTTCTTTGCCAAACGTGTCGGCGCAGGCCGAAGACTGCAGCCGGCTGCCGTCCGGCCAGAAATAGCGGCATAGCGGTTCCAGCGGAAGCGGCCGCAGCCAGTCTGCCATGTCCAGTCCCAGGGTGGCAAAAAAGTCGCGGAACACCCAGGGCATGGTAAACAGCGACGGGCCGGTATCAAAACGGTAGCGGCCGAGCTGCAGCGATTTTGCCTTGCCGCCGGCCTCGGCGGCCTGTTCGTAGACATCCACCTCCCAGCCGGTCTTGGCCAGCAGGGCTGCCGCTGACAGTCCGCCTATGCCGGCGCCGATTACCGCCGCCCGCCGGCTCACTGGTTTACCTTTGCGCGGCGCTGCTGCAGTCCGCGCAGATAGCGGTAGCCGCCCAGGGCCAGTACCAGCATTGAGAGGCTGTACAGAAAATCATCTAGCGGAATGCTGCCCACCCGGATGCCCCAGTTCATGCTGTCGTCGTACAAAACCACCGGCAGTCCGGTAAGTACCCCGTTGGCTAGGGCAAAAGGCAGGTAGCTGATAAGAATGGCCAGCCAGAAATTGCGGCTGCGCAGGGTGGCCGGGTGCAGGAGGGCCAATACTGTCAGAATGATGGCGGCCGCTGCCAGATTGGTCATGCTGTACAATCTGGCGCGGAAAATAATGGCCAGGGCCACAAGGACAGCAGCCAGGGCGAACCAGAGCCAGCGCGGCAGCGGCAGCAGCTTGTCCTTAACATAGCCGTCCACACAGGCCAGGATAAAAATGCAGGCATAGGGCACACAGATAAAAAACAGCCATTCACCCGGCGGCAGGCCCAGAATATGCACGCTGCCGGCATAGTGCGGACTGAACCACCAGATGCCCTGGGCGGTCATCCAGATGTCCCAGACCCCGTACAGCAGCACTACCAGCAGAATTGCCGGAAACACTGCCCTCCACTGCTTGAAAAATGCCACCTTTTTATCGAAAGACAGTACAAGCGGCCCGGCCAGTACCAGCAGATTCAGCAATATATACAGATTCATATAAATTTCCTCCATTTACATTGAAAACAGCTCCTACCCGAATTATCATTAAATGATTGGAGCTTTGCAATGCTGTGTGTCAGCTGTACGCTCCGGAAGGAGACTCTATGCTCAAGAAAGTAGCTTTGGTTCTGTTATTCGCACTGTTTGCCAGTGCTGCGGCGATGGCCTTTGACGGTTATGTGGATATTACCAACAATACCGGCTATACCATCTATTATATCTATGTTAGTCATCACACCAGCGATGACTGGGAGGAAGACGTACTGGATGACGAAGTATTGCTGGATGGCGATACCATCCGGATAACCCTCGAAGGTTATTCTGATTCTATCTTTGATATTATGGTCGAGGATGAGGATGGCGATACCTATACCTTCTGGGACATTGATGTGGAGGTGGATGATATCGAGGTAACGCTGGCTGACCTGGATATTGAATAATCTGCTACACTAATTATAGCTTGACCACTGGCGGCCGGCCCGGCTGCCTATTATGTATCCTATTAGGTGGACGCTAGATGGACAGCATCAGGATAGGTACCAGCGGTTATGCTTACGATGACTGGCGGGGAGTTCTGTATCCGGCAGAACTCCCCAAAGCTTCCTTCCTTGAGTACTACGCGCTTTTCTTCCCTTTTGTAGAATTGAATTACTCTTACTACGCCATGCCGGCGCGTAAAAGCCTGCAGTCTATGCTGCAGCGCACTCCGGCCACTTTCGGTTTTTCCATTAAGGCTCACCGCAGCCTTACCCACGAGGTGCAGCCTGGTTGGGAAGCGGCAGCCCGGCAGTACCGGCAGGCAGTGGAAGTGCTGGCTGAACAGGACAGGCTGGTCTGTGTGCTGCTGCAATTGCCCTACAGTTTTCACCATACCCCCGATAACCGCCGCTATCTCTCCGTCTTACTGGCAGCTCTGGCCGGTTTGCCCCTGGCGGTAGAATTCCGCAACGACGAGTGGGGTGGCGAACGGGTCTACGACGAACTGGCCCGGCGCAATGTGGCCGCTGTTATGGTTGACCAGCCCCGGCTGGCCGGTCTGCCGGCGGCCGATGAGCGGCTGAGTACTGCTTTCGGCTATTTCCGCTTTCATGGGCGCAATGCGGCCAACTGGTGGCAGGGCGACAATGTTTCGCGCTACGATTATCTGTATTCGGATGAGGAGCTGGCACTAGCCCAGGGCAAATTGCGGCGTATGGCCAAATCCGGTACCGTATGGGTGGCTTTTAACAATCATGCGGCCGGTAAGGCAGTGCAGAATGCCCGGACCCTGCAGGGCTTGCTGGAACCATTAAAGGCGGATAGCTGAGCGCTGTAGCGGCTGCGGTTTCCGTGGCAGTAGTAGCCGCATGTGCTGACTTCCGGGGCCGGGTTTGTTACTGTCCGCTGTCGGGAGGGGGGCTGCATAGCAGCCGCTGGCGTAAAGCCGCCAACTGTTCGAAATCGCGGTTTTCGATCTTGAAATAACCTTCTTCTTCCATTGTCATTACCAGCGCGTTATCCCAGTGCTGCAGATTTAAGCCTAGATAATGCAGCATGCGCTCCATAAATTCGGCTGGTTCCCGTCCGGGCAGCATAATTTCCACATATTTTTCAGAGTAGGTAACAATCGAAAGCCAGCTTTTGCGAATAACCACATCGCAGACATTAGTGCAGCCTGGCACCAGCTCCTGGTTTGCCTGAATCCATTCGTCATGAAAGCCCGGTATCTTGATGACCGTTCCATCCGGCAGCAGCCAGATAGCTCCGGCTGTCCAGCTGAAGGGTAGGCTGCCGTTCATGCTTGCCCTCTGCTGACTGCCGGATCGCCCAGACCGGTTTTTTGGTACAGGGCGGCAAAATGGGGTGGCAGGGTTGCGGCCGCCTGTACCGGTGGTTGCAGGGGCAGCCGGATACTTTGGGCGTACAGAAACAGTTTTTTGGCTCCCAGCGCTTTGGCCAGTAGCTTGTTGCGGCGGAAATCGCCATATTTGTCATCGCCGAGGATGGGCCAGCCGGCGTGTGCACAATGCTGGCGGATCTGGTGCATGCGGCCTGTTTCCAGCCGCACTTCCAGCAGCGAAAGCTCCAGGCTTTCGCTTGGCAAGGCTACTGTCGACAGCGTGCGATACTGAGTACGGGCATTAAGGTCGCGGCCATGCACCTGTACATTCTGTTCCAGCCAGCCGGCCGCCGGTACCGGACGGCCCAGAACCACCAGCTGGTACAGTTTTTCCATGCTATGGGTTTCCATCAGCCCGGAAAGACGACGGGCACTGGCTGCCGACCGGGCCACTACCAGGCAGCCGGCAGTATCTTTGTCCAGCCGGTGTACCAGCCAGCCGGAAAGGCCGTGGTCACGCAGTAAAACCTCCAGAACCGAGATGCTGACACCTGCTCCGGGTTGCACGGCCAGACCGGCCGGCTTGTCCAGAATGAGTATATCGTCATCTTGATACAGAAGGGGTATCATGCGGGCACACTATATAGGCAGTTTGGCGATCGTGCAAGGGGCGATTTGCATTCTATTGCTCGTATCTTTAAATTCACCGCCCATCCCTTGCCGGCTGAAAGATAAAGCAGATTACGCTATACTGATGCTATGAATGTTTTAAATAAACATATGGTCCGTTTTATACGGCCGTTACTTTTTTTAGTCCTTGTTTGCAGCACTGCCGGCGGTCGCCTTTTTGCCGAGGAGCTTAACTCCATCCGCGGGTTTTTTCTGGATCTGCCGGAAGGCTATACCTTTATGGGCGGCGACGGACAGACTAGTTTTACCTTCAGCGGGCCGGACGGGGTAGCGCTTGCCGAGCTTAAGCTATACTCATCCTCCGCCTATAGCGGTTTTAGTGCTTTCACCGCACAGATTCGCAGTCAGCTGGACAGCAGCATGCAGCTGCAGAATTTCATGTATGGCAGCATGCCGGCGGCTCTGGGAACTTTTTCAAGCGGGCAAGGCGGGGAACGCGTACGCGGCCTGGCTTTTATGCTGCACCAGCAGACCAACGCTGATGGCATAAGCCCCTATTATCTGCTGATGCTGTCGTATACTTCTTTGGGAAACTATACTGCCGACATCGATTTTCTGGAGTCGGCGATTGACGGCTTTTCGCTCGATGCCTCCTGGCGAAGCCATCCGGGACCGGTCAGTACAGCTGCACTGGCCAACCTGACTCCTGGCCGGCCAAAACGGGCAAGTCTGCGTTTCGGTGCTGCCACTATCGACTTGGACTGGCAGCCAGAAGAAGCGCTGCTTGCCCAGCAGCTGGTTGAGCGTGAATACCGGGTGTTAATGCCTTACGGTTCGGCTCCAGAACTGATACAGCCGGCCATGCAGCGATTTTATCGCCTAATTTACCGCCAGTCCGCCATCAGCCTGGACCGGTTGGCCCTGCTGCTGTCAGCCGCCTGGGAGGGAGGCGACTGGGCTGGTCCGGTAGCTGCTGCCCCGGCGGCCGCAGACGGCAGTCAGGCTTTGGCGGCCGATTTCCGGCCGGATGCGGCCGGTCCGCGTTACGGCATTCCCTCTAATCCGTTGGGTTATACGGCTGCCCTGCTTAGCTGGACGCAAAGCTTCATCTATGAGCGAGATCCTACCGGCTCGGACGTGGTAAATCCCATCAGTGCTGCTTCTGAACAACGCGGCGATTGTGACGCCCGGGCCCTGCTGCTGGCCATTCTGTTAAAAAGAGAGAATATCAATGCCGGCATGATGATTTCCTTGCCGCACAGCCATGCCCTGGCCATGTTCGACATGCCCGGACAGGGCGCGCGTTTCCCCTGGGATGGCCGCAGCTGGCTGGTGGGTGAAACCACCGCGCCGGTACAACCCGGCATGATCGACCAGAGCCAGTCGGCTATCGAGGATTGGTTCGGTATCAGTTTCGATTATTGATTTTACGGGTTGTAAACAATTACGACACGGCCCTGCCGTATCAGGTTGCGGTTGTTGGCGCTGCCCAGGATCTTCTGGGCGTCGCTGTCGGACAGAATAAGATCGGACAGTCGGGTGCCGAAGATGCTGTAGGCCATGATGCGCAGCGGATCCTGGCCCAGTCGCTGCTCGATAACCGGACTGTCTAGGCTGGGAGCCCAGCCCACACTGCTCCAGCGTTTCATGTCGGCCGGATTTACAAAATTGCGTTCCATTAAGAGGCGCATGTTTTCATCGTAGATACGCGGGAACAGACTCGGTTTCAGAATGCCACTGCGGTGTTCGCCGCGAACCGGATACTGGCCCTGCACATAAATCAGGATGCCGGAATAGTCGCGGGTAGGGGCAAAAACCCTGGTTCCGGCCTGTTCCACCGGGCTGGTGTGGCGTACAAACATGGCCGCCAGGTCGTGCAGGCTGAACTGATAGTTAATAATCAGCCGCTGCTGGTCATCGCTCAGCCGGGTATTGCTTTTTTTGCCGCTTTCCAGAAACAGCTCAAGAGCAGCTGCATCGATAGTCTGATCCTGAATGCAGTCCAGTACCGTCCTCCAGGAATCTACGCCAATTTCCAGAATCGCCGGCCGTACCTGGTGGGTCATCATGGATTCGATGGCCCGTTCAGCCTGCGACCGACCGGCCGGCAGCCGCAATCCGGCCGCGTTAAGGTCATAGGCTATTTCGGCCAGAATTTGCCCCTGTTCCCAGTTTACCGCCACGCTGGTACTGAACAAAGCAGTCTGGGCTGCCGACTGCAACACAACAGCACACAGGAGAGCAATCAGGACTGTCATTTTCCGCAACGTATCCATCATTGGTTCATTATCGGCACATTCAGGCTCATACCTTCGCGCAAGATTGAATCCAGCTTTAAGCTGTTCTTGGCTGCCAGCAGCTCGACAGCGACATCAAAACTGCGGGCAATATTCCATAAGGTGTCGCCAGCCTGCACAATATAGCTGCCTTCAAAGTCATGATCGGCACCGGCACGCTCTACTCCGGCATAAGGGACCTTTTCTTTTAAGGCCGGTATGACCAGTTTCTGGCCGATGCGGATGCGGTCAGGGTTCAGGCCGCTGTTCATGCGTACAATCATGTCGATGCCCACTTCGTAATGGCGGGCAATGGCCGACACGGTGTCGCCCGAGCCGACTGTGTGCACATACACCTTGATGAGGTTCTGGCTGCCGGCCAGTGCCAGTCTGGCCGGGGCAATATATTCCTGCGGTAATTTTAACTCGTATACGCCATCCGGCGGGGTTATGTTGTAGTTCAGTTCCGGATTGCCGGCCTTTATAGTATCCAGCGGCAGTTTGATGTGCTCGGCCAGAAGCTGAATGTCCACCGGGCTGTCCAGGGGCAGTTTTGCCCACTGCAGGGCAATTCCGGCAGGTGGAGCCAGATTCAGCCGGCCGGCCTGCATGCCGACCGCGGCTACCGCCAGGAATTTTGGGATATAGGTCGCGGTTTCGGCCGGCAGTACTCCGGCAGCGCGCAGTTTCCAGAAATCACGCTCGCCGTCGGCCCGAACGATGGCCCGGTCCAAGGCTCCAACACCGCAGTTATAGGCAGCCAGAGCCAGCAGCCAGTCTCCGAAGTATTGATAATTCCACTGCAGCTTGAGCAGTGCGGCTTCGGTGGCCTTCATGAAGTCGCGGCGGTCGTCCCGCCATTCGTCAATATGCATATTATAGCCGCCGATGCTGTTGCGCATAAACTGCCAGAGTCCGGTGGCACCGGAGCGGGAAACGGCTTTGACCAGAAATTCTGATTCAATGAAGGGCAGGAAAAACAGCTCTTCGGGTACTGCATAATGATGGATACGGTCCAGTATATACGCACTGTAGGGTAGCGCGCGCTCGAAAACCCGGCGCAGCCAGGCTTGCCCCCCCGGACTTTGGTACAGGCTGACGAAGCGCGCTGTCTGGATATCATCGTCCGGCAGCGTAAATATGCCGCGGCTGTGACGAACCGGTGCTATGGACAGTGCAGACGGGGGCGTGTCCGTGGCCGGCTGCCGCAGGGGGCGAGGTGATGGCGGCTCAAGCTGAACGGCAGGCGGCAGCTGTTCTGCCGGCGCGTCGGTCGACGGTCCGGTATCTGTTTCGATTGTACTAGCGGCCGCTTGCTCTGCGGTTTGGCTGCTGCTGTCGCTGCTGCTGGCTCCGGCCGCAAAGAGCGGTATTGCGTAGCTGCTAAGCAGGAGCGACACCAGCAAGAGCGACGGCAGGAGTCTGATCCGGGTCATTGCAGCTTTTCGCCGAAATAAATACCGGCCCATTCCCAACGCCCGTGAAACTCCGGATCAGCCGGGAAATTTATCTTGCGGAAATACAGATACATGATAGGGATGCGGTCGGTCCAGCCCCAACTGCGTAGGAAGGCTTCCTGGGCATTTGAGGCCGAATCCAGGGTTTCAGCATAATAGATGCGGCCGCCGGCAATAAAGGCCGAAAAGTCGAAAACCATCTGGCTGTTGCCTTCATTCTTATCCTGATGCCAATCCATGGCAAAAAAGCCTACCTTGGAGCGCAATTGACCCAGACGGTATACATTGCGGGTGGCCAAGGCGGTTTTTACATTGCGCAGCAGTTCGTCCAGACTCTCGTAGGTCCAGTCTTTTCTGGTCGCATTGAGGTCTACCAGGTTTTTGGCGTATTGTATGGCATCCAGGTGTCCGGGAACTTCCTGGTTATGATGCAGGATAAATTGCTTGTAGACATTCAAAGCTGCGTCCCACTCGCCGGCTTTTTCATAATCTTTACCCAGCAGAAAATATTCCGTGCCCAGATTAATTTTATCGGGGAAGCGCTCAATCAAGTCTCGCCGGTATTCGATGCGCCGTGTAGGTTCCTGTACCAGCTGTAAAAGCCGCTGCAGGCTGGAGTAATGTATGGATTCACCACGTACCAGAAGATCCGGATAGTTTTTCAATATACGGTCCAGGTACAATACCGCGATGGAATCTGCTTTTTTCTGGGTATAAGCCCAGGCAATACTGAGCATAAAATGGGTATTGTAGATAAAGTCAGGATTGCTTTCGATTACTCCGGAAAGGTAGGAAATAGCCCGGTCATTTTCGCCATGCAGCAGATAGGTACCGCTTACTTCCTGTACGATGGCAAACTTCTCCTCGGTACTGGCTTCCGGGTAGAGTGCCAACAATTCGCGGACAGTATCTTTTTCGGCCAGATCGGAGTGTATATAGTAATCCTGCTTAATCCGGCAGCTGGCGAGTGAGGCAGCCGACAGACAGACTAAAAACAGCAGCACATTTAATCTTTTCATTATATGCACTATATCATGTGGTTTTTCGGCTATGCAAGTATTGGCAAAAAAGTGGCAAATGATTACTATTAAAGTATGGTAATAGCTAAAAGTAAGTCTCGTCTGGATATTATTCTCATTATGGCTCAGGTCTGTGTCGCCCTCGGACTGGCTTTTTTACTGCGGACCACCGGCCGAGCCCCACGGCTGTTTATGCTCTGGCCTATTGCCAGCGGACTGGTCGCATCGCTCGGCCTGTATTTTGTGCTGTATCGCCAGGGCCAGAAGAAGCTGGTTTTTGTCTCTCTGCTGGTTCTGCTTTATTCTGGTTTAATCCTGCTTGTGTATGTAACCCCGCTCACCATCCGGGTTGTCTGGCCGCTTTTTGTTATTGCCTCCGGTATTGCCATCATTCCGGCGGGAATTATGCGTTACAAAAGGCTGCGGCCGGTGTTCTTTGTACCGGGCAGCGCGTTCCTCATACTGGGTACGCTCTTCTGTATTTTTTCGTTCGGCTTCAGCTCGATGAGCTTCCGGTCGTTCATAACTATATGGTGGCCGGCCTTCATTTTGGCTGGCGGCTTGTTTCTGTTCATGATATATTTAATAAATAAATCGATGTACAAGCATCGCATAAAAGAGATAGACAGCGCCGGGCTCTGAGTTCCGGGAATGGAGCAGGACAGTATGAACAGGAACGGCCTAGTCCGTCTTGTAGTATATTTTCTCATAATACTGTCCTGTGCGGCTTGTGTAAGCGTATCAGAAACAACCATTCTGGATTCAGCCCCGCTGATAAATCCACTGGTGGCCGAGCAGGCCGGCATGGAGAGCTTGTTGGTTTCCGGCAATCCTTCCTCCCTGTCCTCCGCTGTGGAAACTGCTTCCAGTTCCGCGTTATTGGGCCAGGATCAGAAGTTGGTCTATACCTGGCTGTCTTTTGAATTGGCCAAACTGGTGTATCCGGAGCTCATGGATTCTTCTACCGTCCTGCGTGATGTTCCCCAGACTGATCCGCTGGTGCGTATGTTCGTTGATGCGCGTAATGGCCGCTTAACCCAATCCGCTAATACCGCAAATGCCCTGCAAAGTTTGCTGCCGGCCCTGGTGGTTTTTCGCTTCCGCACCCGGGATGCGGCCAACCAGGCTTTGGATGCCCTGCAGGTATTTGACTTGCTGGATCAGGCATCTTCTCTGGCTGAGCTTATTCGCGGTATGGCTTATGAACGCAGCGGTGATCCGGAAAATGCCTTTATCGCATATAGCCGGGCCGTAGAACTGGCTCCGGATAATTATCCAGCCCAGCTGGCCCTATCCAGTCTTCTGGTTGCCCGGGGCCAGGCCGAAAGCGCACTCGAACTGCTATCTTCGGTAGATCAACTTTTGGTGCGCACGCTGGTGTTCCGTCGGGCCAAAGCCAAAGCCCTCTATGGAGCCGGGAATTATGTAGAGGCTGGTCCCCTTATTGCCAATGTGCTGTTGGAAGAACCGACCAATTCTGAATTTGTACTTATGCGCGCCCACATTTTGGTGGAGAGCAAGGAATACCGCCAGGCCCAGCCGCTGTTGGAAGTATATGCCAGGGTCGATGCCAACAAGCTTCTCTATTTATTGCTGCGGGCGCGGGTGGCTCTGGAGTATAGCAAAGACCGGCGAAATGCCCTGGTATATCTGCGTCGGGCACTCGAGCGTTATCCCTCCGATATTTCACTGGCCTTATACACAGCTTCGGTGCTAAGCAGCGGCGGCAACAGCCAGGAGCAGGAAGAAGCGGTAACACTGGCCCGCTCGGTACTGGAGCGAAATCCGGATTCGCGGGAAGCCAATCGCATTCTTCTTACAGCCGAGGCCAAAGCCGGGAATTTTGAGGCTGCCGCCGCTTTGGCCGACCAGCTGCTGACGGCCGGCCTGCAGCTGACCGACTATGAGCTGGTATATAAGGCCTATCGCAATGCCGGCCGCAGTTCCGATCTGAATAAACTGGCCGTCGATTGGCTGGCTGCCGCCCCGGAATCTGAAGCTGCCCGCATTGCCTACCTGTCAATGTTGATAGATACCGGAAAGAGCCTAGCTGCCGCCGAGCTGATACAGCAATATCTGGCTGTCCGGGGCAGTGCCGGCTACCGTTCGTCCTTGTATTGGCTTAGTGCCCGGCTGCAGACTGCTCCGGAGGCAGTTCTGGCCGCCCTGCGTACCGCCTTGGTCGAAGACAGCATGAATGTAGACGCATTGCTGGGTATGTTCGACTATTACGCCGGCCAGCGTGATTACCAGCGCGCTGCTTTCTATTTAAAACAGGCCTATGCGATTGCTCCCAACCGTCCGGAAGTAGCCAGCCGGCGCAGTACTATGAACCAGCTTGGCATAGCTATACCCTGAAATCCGTTCCGGGGCGACTGGCATATTGACAGCCGGCCGTATCTGGCGGAAACTTATACCTATGAACAAATCCTTACGAGCTGCTTTTCTGCTTTTTTTGTCGTTTGCTTTTATACCTCTTTGCGTTACCGCACAAAGTCAGGATCTTCCGGTAATTGTGGAAATCAGCGAAGTACAAGTAGGGGCGGGTGATGTGCTTATCGCGATTTTTGCTACAGCGGATTCGTACAAAAAAGAACAGCCGCTGCAATCGATAATTCTGCTGCCGGACGCGGCCACCCTGCGCTGGAACCTGTCTTTGCCGCCGGGAGCCTATGTGGTTTCGGCCTTTCAGGACAGTAACGGGAACCGCAAGCTCGACAAGAATTTTTTCGGCATACCGCGGGAGCGCTTTGCCCTGAGCAACTATGACGGTAAAGGCATTCCCGGCGGATTTAATGCCCTGAAGATCCAGGTGGAAAGGGCGCAACAGCTGCTTTCCTCTGTTTTGATTCAAATGTAACATCTATCGCAGGAGGCTGCCATGAAGATTCTGTATATATTGCTTATGCTCGCCGTAATGATTCTGGCCGTTGTTTTTGCCCTGCAAAACAGCATGGAGGTAACAGTCCAGTTCTTTGGCTGGAGTGCAGCCGGATCGTTGTCACTGGTGCTTATGCTGGCCCTGTTTGGCGGTGTTTTATTTGGTGTGGTCATCATGCTGCCCTCGGTGCTCAAGCACTCGGTGCAGTTTACTGGTTTGCGGCGGCGGTTTAAGCGCCTGGAAAAAGAAAAAGACAAATTGACCAGCAACGCGGACCCGGGTAATGCTTCGGTACCGCCGGCAGAGCTGCCGGAGGGCGAAGGAAAAGCCGAAGGAAAAGCCAAAGGAAAAGCCAAAGCCGGCAGTGCAAGCGAAGCATCGGCCGATGCAGGTGGACCCAGCACCTGATTTTACGGCTGCCGGGCTAGTCCCTGTCCGGCCCTCTTCTGGCTGCCCTGAAAATTCGCCAAGGCCTGGTCAATCTAAAAAATTTTGAAAATACTCTGCATTTCTCTTGACCCTTACCTTGCGTTAGGGTTTATGCTTTTCATATGTACACGGTAAAGCAAGTAGCAGACCTGGCGGGGGTAAGCATCCGCACCCTGCATTATTATGATTCCATAGACCTTCTCAAGCCGTCCCGAATCAGCGCTAACGGCTATCGCTGGTATGGGGAGGAGGCCCTGTTGCACTTGCAGCAGATCCTGTTGTATCGGGAATTGGATTTTGATCTTGCATCCATCAAGCGCTTGATGGACCAGAAAGATTTTTCGGTGGTGCAGGCCTTGTTGGCGCATAAAAGGGCCCTGAAAAAGCGCATCGCTCGCCTGGAACGCCTGGTGGAGACCGTGGACAATACAATTGCACGTCAGAGAGGAGATAGAAGTATGACGGACGAAGATCTGTTTAGAAATTTAACGCCTGAGGAAAGGGCTTATACGGAAGAGGCTATGAATACCTGGGACCCTGAGTTGGTGCGCGAATCGCACCGCCGCTATAATCAACTGAGTGCAGCTGAGCGGCAGCAGCTGAAGCAGGAGGGCCAGCAACTGAACCGTGACTGGGCAGCCCTGATCGGCACAGACCCGGCAGCGCAGGCAGCCCGGACTATGGTTGAACGCTGGCGGAAGAGCATCGAGCTCTTCTGGACACCTGATACAGAAGGATTGCTTGGCCTGGCGCGCATGTATAATGAGGACGAGCGCTTCAAGAAGACGTATGACCAGGTTCACCCGCGGCTGGCCGGCTACATTCTGGACTGTGTGCAGGCTTACCTGCAATAACACAGTATGAATAAGGACAGAAAACGCTCGGCTGCGGCCGGCCTGGTGTAAGCCAGGGCAGCGATTATTCGGTACTTAGGCCGGGATCGCTGCCTTTTTTTGGATCGGGCTCTTGATTAAATCCGCCTAGCCGCTAAAATAGGGGCTGTTTTTACCAGTAAAATCAGGATGGTCAGATATGGCAACGCTTAAGGAAATAGCAGAGCAGACCGGTGTATCGATAGCAACGGTATCCCGGGTGCTTAATTACGACGAAACACTTTCAGTTTCTCCGGATAAGCGAAAATTGATTCTGGAAGTTGCCGAACAGCTCGACTATGTACCGCCCGGCCGTAAAAACGGCACCAGCGGCTCCAGAAAAGGCCGCAAGCCGCGCCGCCGTATCGGTCTGATTCATTTTTTGTCTGTCGAAGAAGAACTGGACGATCCATACTATATATCCATCCGCATCGGCATCGAACGTAAGTGCCGCGAGTGCGGGTATGAACTGATTCTTTTGTACAAACGCGACGACAGTTACCACGCCGAAGAGCTGCGCAATGTGGACGGTCTCATTGCCATCGGCAAATTCAGCCGCAGCGATATCTATTCCATCCGCCAGCATTGTCGCGATATTGTGGTGGTCGATTCGTCTCCCTGCGAAGAAGAAATCGACAGTGTGGTGGTGGAAGTTGACCAGACCATGACCCATATTCTGGATTTTGCCCTGGATCAGGGCTTCCGGCGCATAGGATTTTTCGGCGGCTTCGAGAAATACGCAGAGTACCGTACCTATCTGGGTGAGAAGCGCTATACCGCCTATGTTGAGTATATGAAAGAAAAAGGCTTGTTTGACGAGCGTTATGTGTTTCTGGAGACTCTTTCAGCCAAGAGCGGCTATCACTTGTTTAAGGAGGCCTGGCAGAAAGGCAATTTGCCGGAGTTGATCATTGCCGGCAATGACACTACCGCTTTGGGCATCATGAAAGCGGTTTACGAAGCCGGGCTGAAAATTCCGGAAGATATCTCACTTATCGGCATTAATGATATTCCTACTGCCCAGTATACCTTTCCACCACTTACTACTGTAAAATTATACTCGGAATTCATGGGCGAAACCGCAGTTGAGCTGCTTACAGAACGCCTGGAATACCGGCGCATACCCAAAAAGGTAACCATTCCTTCGCATCTGGTTATCCGCGGCAGCTGTCGCCTGACCAAGCCGGTATCAGCCTGTCTGGAAAATATACAGGCTTTTATAAACCGCTAGACGAGCACATCCTTCCACCAGATTTTAGCTTCTCAGCAAGGCGGCGCAGTGGCCCGGGGCGGATTCTGCCGTGGGCCGCTGCTTTGTCAATATAGATTTTACTAAAATATTTGTAAAAATCCGTACTTATTTGGTAAAAAAACGGTTGACTTTTACTAAAAACGGTTTATAGTGCAAAAAGGCCGCCGGCTAACACCAGCTTGGGGCGGTCCATCGCCTGTTGTGCGATGCAAAAACCAAAGAGGAGCAATCGTATGAAGAAATTTCTGTTTGTCGTGCTGGCTTTGATGCTGACCCTGTCAGTATTTGCCGCTGGCGATAAAGAAGCCGCCGCTGCCGGTCCGCAGAAAATTACCATTTGGGCCTGGGATCCTAATTTTAACATCGCCATCATGGAAGAGGCCAAGGCCCGTTATCAGGCAATTAACCCCGATGTGCAGTTCGAGATTGTCGACATGGCCAAAGCCGATGTTGAGCAGAAACTGCTGATCAATCTGTCGTCCGGCGTTACTGATGGTCTGCCGGATATCGTACTTATCGAAGATTACAATGCTGAGAAATACCTCAGCTCGTATCCCGATAGTTTCGCCGATCTGAGCAGCAGCTTTGATTACAGCCAGTTTGCTCCTTACAAGGTAAAGCTGATGACCGTAGGCGGCAAAACCTATGGCGTTCCCTTCGACACTGGTGTTGCCGGTACCTACTACCGCAAAGACATCCTCGAAGCTGCCGGTTTCCGGGCCAGCGACATGGAAAACATCACCTGGGACCGCTTTATCGAAATTGGTGAAGCCGTATTCGCCAAGACCGGTGTATCGATGTGTGCTTTTGATCCTACCGACGGTGGTCTGGTGCGCGTTATGCTGCATTCCGCCGGTTCCTGGTACTTTGACAAGAACGGCAAGCCCTTCCTGGCCGGCAACCCGGTTATGGAAGCAGCTGTAGCTACCTATGCCAAACTTATCAACTCTCCTGGCACCATGAAGACCTCCGGCTGGGCCGAGTGGGTTGGCGCTATCAACTCCGGCAAGGCTGCTACTATCAGCACCGGCGTCTGGATTACCGGTTCGGTTAAGGCCGAAGCTACCCAGTCCGGCAAGTGGGCTCTGGCTCCCATCCCCCGTCTGAATGTTCCTGGTGCGGTTAATGCTTCCAATCTGGGCGGTTCCAGCTGGTACGTGCTGAACAGCTCCAAGGCCAAAGCCACTGCCATCGACTTCCTGAAGCAGATCTACGCCAAGGATAATGACTTCTATCAGAAGATACTGGTAGACCGCGGCGCGGTCGGTTCTTTCCTGCCCAGCCAAGGCGGCAGCGCCTACATGGTTGCCGATCCCTTCTTCGGCGGACAGAAAGTATTCCAGAACTTCTCGGCTTACATGCAGAAGATTCCCAGTGTAGAATTCGGTTCCTATACCTATGAAGCTGATTCTGCCATCGCATCGGTTCTGCCCAGCATTTATGCCGGCGGTTCGGTAGCCGACGCTCTTAAAGCGGCTCAAGCCCAGCTCGAGAACGCAATTAAATAAATCAACTTTCACTTGCTGATTCAGCAAGGCCGGCGGGGCACCCTTAAGCTGCGCCCCGCCGGTTCTTATTGTAAGGATAAACCCATGAAGACCATACGGCAGTCCGGCCTGGTCCGGCATCACAGTACCGCTGGCTTTCACCGAAGTACCGGCTGGATGTTTGTTTCGTTTGCGCTGATTTTAGTAGGCGTTTTCAGTATCTATCCAGTTATCAGTTCATTTCTGCTTTCTTTTCAGACCGGCAGGGGTGCTGTCTACCATTTTAACGGTTTGGGCAATATCCAGCGGCTGCTTAAAGACACGGTGTTTCTGCAGGCGTTAAAAAATACCTTCGTTTATTTTATTTTTCAGGTTCCGATTATGATTATTCTGGCCCTGACAATTGCCTCGGTGCTGAATAATCCGAAACTTAAATTCCGCGGCTTTTTCCGTATTGCCATCTTTCTGCCTTGTGTAACCTCGCTGGTAGCCTATTCGGTATTGTTTAAAAGCATGTTTGCCCTGGACGGCCTGGTAAATCGCATGCTGCTGGCCATCAATGTGGTTGCTGAACCCATACCGTGGCTGCTGGATCCCTTCTGGGCCAAGGTGCTTATCATTATTGCCCTAACCTGGCGCTGGACTGGCTACAATATGATGTTCTACTTGTCGGCCATGCAGAACATCAGTCCCAGCTATTACGAGGCCGCCCGCATCGACGGGGCGAACGCTTTTCAGCAGTTCCGCTATATAACCGTACCCTTACTAAAACCGGTCATACTCTTTACTTCGGTAATGTCCACCATAGGTACTCTGCAGCTGTTTGACGAATCCATGAACATAACCGGTGGCGGTCCGGCCAATGCCACCATCACCATATCACATTATATTTACAATGTGCTGTTCCGCTTTACTCCCAATTTCGGCTATGCAGCCACTATTTCCTATGTAATCGTTTTTTTAGTGGCCATTCTGGCCTTTGTGCAGTTCAAGCTTACAGGAGACGACCATGCCGCATGAGCAATTATTACTCCGCCGCCTGCGTGGCCGACCTTCGGCAGGACTGGTTTTTTCTTATGTGTTTATCATTATCGTGGCGGCATTCTGCCTATTTCCCTTTCTGTGGATGGTAATTGGCGCGACCAATGTGTCCAAAGATGTCAGTATGGGCAAGCTGAGCCTCGGTATGGCGCTGTTTGATAATTTTGCCAACCTGAACAAACTGGTTAACCTACCGCTGGTATTCCGGAATACTGCTTTTGTTACCCTGGTTGGTACTTTCTTTACATTGTTGGTGGCCTCGATGGCCGGCTATGGCTTTGAGATGTACCGTAACCGCCATCGCGAACGTCTGTACGCCTTTCTGCTCTTAACCATGATGATTCCTTTTGCCGCGGTTATGATTCCGCTGTTCCGCATTTTTGCCAAGGTGCAACTGCTTAATTCGTTTATAGCGGTGATTTTGCCCTCGGTTGCTTCGGTTATTGTAATCTTTTATTTCCGGCAGAGTACCAAATCGTTCAGCCGAGAACTGGTAGAAGCCGCACGTATCGATGGCTTGAGCGAGCTGCAGGCTTTTTTCTATATCTATGTGCCGTCGATGAAATCCACCTACGCGGCCGCGGCTATTATCGTGTTCATGTCGTACTGGAACAGTTTTCTGTGGCCGCTGATTGTGCTGCAAACCAACGACAAGAAACTGCTAACGCTGGCCATCTCATCATTGTCTTCGTCCTATACCCCCGATTTTGGGGTAATCATGCTGTTTATCATCCTGGCCACAAGTCCAACACTGGTTATATTCTTTGCCATGCAGCGGCAGTTCGTAGCCGGCATGCTGGGTGCCGGAAAGTAAGGATAGTATCATGCTAAAACGAATCGAGCTCATGAATGACTGGTATTTCGCCTTTCTCTACAAACCCGGCATGGAAAAAAGTGCCGCTCTGGACGGTTTCGAAGCGGTAGCTTTGCCGCATTCCAACAAGGAACTGCCTTACAACTACTTTGACGAAACCAGTTATCAGGTAATATCCTGTTATAAAAAAATATTGCCGGAGCTGCAGTTGCAGCCGGGCCAGCAGCTGTTGCTGCGTTTCGAAGCGGTGATGGCGGCTGCGACGGTATTCATTAATGGCGAGCTACTGGGAGAACACCTTGGCGGCTACACCCCCTTTGAATTTGAGCTTGGTTCCCGACTGCTGGTCGGCCGGCCTAACATCCTGACGGTAGTGGTCGATGCCACTGAACGGGAAGATATTCCGCCTTTTGGCGGCCAGATTGATTATCTGTGCTATGGTGGCATCTATCGTGAAGTCTCGCTGGATGTGTACCAAAGGCTAAGTGTGCGCAATGTGCAGGCCGTCTGTCGTAACCCGCTGGACGA
>JAHIWF010000118.1 GCA_018815555.1 Spirochaetota bacterium
AAGTGCGGATTACCAAGTACAGTAAAAGTATGCAAGATCTCATAACCCCGACCAATGCCTACCCACGTATCGCCGCCGAAAAATACGAAGCAGCACTCACCCGGGTATACAATGTTCATGCGCGTTTTCAGAAAGAACTGGCAACATAGGGCAGGAAATCCACCACCGTGTAAAGAACAACCTGCTGATCGTCTCCAGCCTGCAATCTATTCAGTCGGAGCACTTGCGCGCTGAGTATGACCGCGTCTTTTGCTAGAGAGTCAGGGACGGGTAAACACCATAGCCCGGTTGCACGAGCAGTTGTATCAGTCGGGCAACCTGTCAGTCATTCCGGCAACCAACTACCTGACCGACCCATTGTCCGAACTGAGGAATTTCTGGGAGGCCGACAGCGCTCAGCCGCACTGCGACATCGTGGCCGATAATATCAGCCTAACCACAAACGGCCACGCTTGAGCATCCGCACCAAATTATCTGAGGACGTAATGCCGCTAACCATCGAAGACAATTGCCCCGGCGCCCCGGTCGGATTCGCACCGGATGCGGACGGGAGCATGGGCTACACCATCGTTACCGCCCTGTTGCCCCAGCTGGATGGCCAGATAGCCACAGGCCTCTGCGTGCCATTGCAGGTGCTCAAGGATGGCTGGGCCGGCGCTCCAGGGCCAGGATGCGGCAGGTTTCCATGTTGCCGGCCAGGCGGTGCACCAGGTACACCGTACCAGTATCCGGATCGACCGCGCCGTACGAAAACCAGCCGCCATTGTAAGGCACTTTGGAAACACGGAAGTTGATCTCGGCCGCCAGCGGCCAGGTATCGCGATCCCAGTCTTCCGGCCCAAAATACGATTGCGGGTCGGAACGGCCGGCAATGGTGTACAGTTTTCCGTCCGGAGAGATGGTATACACAAAGGGATCCTGAGCCAAGATGATCCATCCGCCCGGGGCTACCAGAAGCACGTCGAAACACAAACCGTCTAATTGTTTGGCCTCGAGAGCCGAGGAACCCTCGGTTTCGAACGAGCCTATCTCCTTGTCGCCGGCGAAGGCCACGGTAGCCAGGATTCCGGTCGTGTCGACGCGACGGAGGTGCGAATGGCCGAACCAGGTATCACCGCCGTCAGGATCGAGTTCATAGCCTTCATAATCCTCAAAGTAGAGGCTGCCGTCTGCCGCACTCAAGGCCAGATGGCCGGGGCCACAGAGGTTCGCTTCCTGGGCTTGGCCACTGTCGCCATCACCGGCCGCGCCTTCAGTGCCGGTGCCGGCGAAGGTCTGTAGTCCGCCGCCGGAGGTCCAACGGTAGATCTTGCGGTCGAGGGGAACCGAAATATACACCGTACCGTCAGTAGCCACGGCATAATCAATTATTTCGGACTGGAACTCAGCCACCAGCTCCGCCTCGCCAGTGCCGGAATTCCGGCGATTCAGTTTGTTATACGAGAGACAATACCAAAGCCCATCGGATCCCAGCTCAATACCGCCGTAAATAGTGTCGAAAGCTGTGCCAGGACCATCAGCGGGAGCGGAACCCTCCGATGGGAGAGTGGACTCTGCCCAGGTAGCGGCATCCGGCAGATATTGGCGGACAACGCGCATTCCGACATTTGTTCCGGCTGTAAGCGCCACACCACCGCCGGGAAGCAACGACAAGCCGCTCACTTCGATGTCCAGAGCATCATCAGTGTAGGTGCTGGCTACCCGGGCTGCCGAATACCAGGAATAGGGATCGTATTGGTTGGTCCACTGGCTGGAATACTCGCAGCCCATTAGAAGTAGGGCCATAGTTAGAAATAAGGCCAGCATGATGAATAAGGGTAACGCGATTCGCATGGTGGCGGATAGCCGGTTCAGTCTGGCATTCATTCCTGAGCCTCCAGTTCGGTGATTTCAGCCTGTACCGCCGCCAGGCTGCGGCTGGTGCGCGCCGCGCCTCCGTCGGAGAATAAGAAGGGTAATGAGAAGCTGCCCAGGAGGAGAGCGCTGCCTATGCCGATCTTAAACTGGTAGTCGGCCTCTACCGCTCGTGCCCGGACGGCGGCGGCGGCAGGTGGAGTAGTGGCATTCAGATACTCTTCATATCCGGTAACGCTGTCCAGATAGCCCAGGCCGCCAAAGACCGCCGAAACAGTACCTAGCCCCACTAAAACCCAGCCGGATACCCGCGATATAGTTGCCCGGTCTGCTGCTCCGGTCAATCGACGCGACAGCCGGGAATAGCTGGCGTTCAGCTCGGTCAGTCGTGCCTGCCGCTGGTGGTAGGGCGACCAGTCGATAAGGGGCAACTCCAGGACTATGGTACCTCCAGGCAAAAATAAAGCCTCGGACTCCCAGGCCGGTTGTTCATCTCCCGTCAACATGGCGGCTGCGGTATAGGAACCCGCCGGAATAGTCACCGGCCAAAGGGCGTTACTATCGAAGAGCAGGGGCTCAGAACCATCCTCCGGAATAAGCTCGACCACTACCGTGCCTTCCTGGCCGGCTGTCAGCCGTACCCAGAGCGCGCCAGGAGCATTGGGAGGGAGCGCCTGGCCCGAGCCGGCTGCCAGGGCCGCACCGGGAACTGTACCGGCTACCAGGGCGGCGGCGGCGTTCTGATCGGCTACCGCGGCGCGGGCCAGGGCCTCGGCGGCACGGGCTTCGGCGGCACGGGCTTCGGCCTGGGCGGTCCGCAAGGCCGCCTCGTCAGTGGCTGCCTTGGCAACGGCCTCGGCCTGGGCTTTGGCTTCCAGGGCGGCGGCAGCTTCCTGCCGAGCCGCAACGGCTTCGGCTTCGGCCTGGGCAGCCTTGACCGACTCTTCGGCACGAGCCGCCGCCACGGCGCGGTCTATTTCGGCCTGGCGTGCCGCGGCCTCGGCCTGTGCTGCAGCCGACGCCCGAGCCTGGCGGATTTCCTCGGACACAAAGTAAAAATCGCCGGTAAGACTTGCGTTAATCCAGGGCTTTTGCGCACCGCCTGACACCCGCGACACGTCGGAAATAACACCGCGGAACAGGTCTTCCAGCTTCAGGTCGCCGTCCAGGTAGTGCAATAGGGCCGAGGTAAACACTCCGTTGCGGCCAGAGCCGTCCATAGCCGTCTCGCCCGGCGCGGTGGAAAACATGATGGCCGAACCGGAAGCACCGCCGCCGCTGCCGACCACCGTTAGGCCCCGGGTTCCACCCAGCGAGCGGGTCATCCGGCTGGCAAAAGGATTATCGCGACAGGCGTCCAGAATCATAACCGAGACACCGGCGCCGGCCCGGCTGACTGCTTCGGTCAGGTCGGCCAGGTCGACGGCGTCGGCGCGCACGTCGTCGACGGTCTCGAAATCGCTGCCTACCGGAATCAGGTAATTAGCGCCATCCACCTGCATTGCGTGACCAGCGTAATAAAACAAGGCGTCAGCCCCGGGGGCGGCCGCCAGTCGGTCGCGAAATGCGGTAACCGCCCGATTAAAGGTACGTCGGTCGGCATCGCTTACCACCGTAACGTCCCAGCCGATGGCCTCGAGTGCCTCGGCGATATCGCTGGCATCATTTACCGGATTGCGTAGCTCTGCGCCGCCTCCGTAAGCAGCATTGCCGACCACCAAAGCCACCCGGGCCGGCTGGGCCAAGGCCAGGGCAGCGCTAGCAAGCAGGACAACCAGCAGGACAAAATTTCTACCATACATACTTGTTCTGATCATCTACTACCCCCTTGGCAATGTAGGTGGAGGTTTCCTGCAGGATAGCGTGGAGGCCCGTGCAGGGCAAAACCTTTTATACAGCGAGACCGAATCCTGAGCGTCCGGGCAACCCAGTCCTGCACCGGGAAACGGCATCAGCCGTTTCGATACATACTGCAACACGGAACCCCACCGCCGATTCAGGTTGTTTCACGATACCGTGATTGTAGGACCTGAGCTGGCCACTGTCAAGTTGCGGGTGCCGGGAGCCAGGGCTTCCCAACCAACCTTACTGAATAGGCTGGTTTCGCTCCCGAAACTAAAGTCAGAGTGCTTCCAAGCCAGAAGCATTATAAAAAAGATTAATATAAGGTAAACGGAAAACCCTGCTATTATGAATGCCTCCAAACTTCCCCACTACGGCCCAATATAATATGAGGCCAAAGCCTCTGCGATCTGTTGACCACCAGCCTGCGCCTCTCCAGTAGAGGCAACCACCAACCCACGTGTTATCGTACTACGATAATTGCTGCCCAGGTCGGTAAAGTCGTTTTGACTGTCGGCAAAAGGCCGGTTGGAGGCGATAGCCTTCAGAAACTCGGTACCATAAGGTGGGTTAAGATCGAAGCGAAACGGATCTGCTGATCCAGGCAAGCGGATAACAGCACCAGAGCGCAGTTTGCCATCGCCTCCCCCGAAGCGGTTCGGCCAGATCAATTGCATCTGCCCGGCGCTGTCGATATGGTAAAGGCGCACCCAGGCATCCTGGTTTACGCTCAGTAAAACAGTCAGCTGTTCGCCGTTACGGTAGGATGCGCCAGCACCACGGTCGGTAGTCAGACTGACCTTTAGCCGGTCGACTTCGTTGCCGGCAATGCCGGAAGCAGGCAGCGCCAGTGTCCCCAATAGTACCAGTTCTTCGGACCTGGCCATCGTGGAATCAATAGGACGCACTGCAGCATATGCAGGAACCTGCGGCAGCGGTACATACCAGTCGGCAGTGCCGATCAGACCGGCTGTATTCAGGTCTGTCAGCTCCAGCCGTACCCTGACCTGGTCGCCCTCCAGGAAATAGCGGCCATGTAGCAATGCATCAGTACCGGTTTCGAGGAAGAATTGCTCATATTGTTGACGGAAGGCAGGATCCATGGCAGCCGCGGCATTGCGGTTGATCAACGCAACCCGTTTGGTGCGGCTGGTGGCTGCCAACAGCGAATCTTCCAGCCAACGGGCGAAAGGTGTCGGCAGATCAGAATATTCCCAAGTAAAGGTGCCGAAGGCGGCATTGACCATTGGCATATAGTGGCGATCAGCCATAGTATCAAGGAGAACTGCCGGATCGACGAGCAAACTCGGCTGTGCTTTAAGCTGGGCTGCTAGCCCAAAGAAGTTTAATGCCAGAACAAGCGGGAAGACTACTTTAAGTTGATTTATCTTCATGATACTTCCTTTTTTCTGGTTCTATTTTAGATTGCATAAAGTTATCTGTCCATGTGCATTTCGAAATTATGCTAAACGCACAAAGCGGTTTTGGTATACAATCCTGATAAATTGGTATACTGCGGCTCTAACCTTTACCATGGTGAAATACAGGCAAGAACTTTACTCCAATCCGCACACTAGATAAACCGATCCAAACGGTCAACAATTGTGTGGTCTGGCCTTGCAAAAGCTTGGTACTGGGTAAGAAAATTGTAGACTATTCTGGACTATCTCTTTCCGATAGGGAATATAGGTTCCCATACCTATACAAGCTCTGGAAAACGATCGTTTGCTTGAATATTGAAGAAAAAGCAAAAAATGTAAACTGGCGCCACCTAACAAACGGTTCGAGCGGACTTGCGGGACAAGCCCGCTCGCAGCTCAACGGAATGTTAGACTAGTCAACCTAAAACCACTGCAGCCGGAAAACAGCATTCGCCGGTTTTCGACTGGTCAATATAAAACCCGGGCAGAACTTAAACACCGCCCGCCGATCTTCGGCTGGTCAACCTAAATCCCATGCAGACGGCAATCAGCCCTCGCCGATTTTCAACTGGTCAACCTAAAACCCCTGCAGGTGTTCCGTATAAAACCCAGGCTAACTCCATTGTAACAGCCGCTCCCCGACTTGTCACCATTTTACAATCATTTGAATGTTGCAAAAGTGCGGATTACCAAGTACAGTAAAAGTATGCAAGATCTCATAACCCCGACCAATGCCTACCCACGTATCGCCGCCGAAAA
>JAHIWF010000011.1 GCA_018815555.1 Spirochaetota bacterium
CCATCCTTTATTATCCCTGACGGCCAAGCGCAGCATGCTGGAAGACTATAGTGACGAAGCCGCCTTTCCCGAAGACGAGCTGTTTGCCGCCGGCTGGGAACTGGAGGAGCTGCCCGATCTAGAGCTTATTCTGGACCCCGGCGAGGATAATCGGCGCGAGCTGGCTACGGTGCTGGATCTGCGTTCGGGTGCGGTGGAAGTGCTGCGCCAGGGAATCGGGGTGTACCCGTAGGCAAAATGGCAAAAAAAAGCCGGACTTGCAAAGCCCGACTTCTTCCATGTACAAGCACTTATTGCTGCCCGCTGGAGTTCTAAAGCCTCCGGTGGGTTTATTTTTTAAAGATACTTTTAATCCGGTCCAGCAGGCCTGGCTTTTTGGCTTTTGCCGGGCTGCTTGTAGTGCTTATGGGGGGTAAAGCTGCTCCGGCTGGTTTAGCCACTGCCTTGGCGTTGCCGGTTTTTCCGGTGGCCGGATCGGTGTTCTGTGCCGGTCGGGCCGGTTTTTTGTTGCCGGCTCCGCGGTTTTGCTTATCAGCCGGACGATTTTGACCAGCTGGCTTGCGTGTCCGCTCTCCATCGCTCCGGCTGCTGCCCTTGGCTGTAGAACCGGTACTTTCGGTTGCATATTTTTCTTTGTACCGCTTCATGCGCTCTTCGGCGCTCATATTGTAGGGATTGTTCTGCTGGGTGACCGCCGGGCTGCGGCCGGTACCAGTGCTGGCTCCTGAACCCTGCCTGCGCGGCTGGCCCTGCCCGCTATAGCTGGTACTATTGCGCTGTCTGCCGTCCTGGCTCTGCTGCGCCGGCCTGGGCGGTCGGCCGCCGGCTGAATCCTGCCCTCGTGCCGGGCTGCGTTCGCTGAAGGTTCCAGTACGTTCGCCGCGTGCCGGACCAGTGCGGCTGCCGCCGCGCGAAGCTCCTCTGCCGCCAACACCATGAGGGCCAGGTCGTGCGGCACTACGCTGCTCGGAAGTGTTCCGGCCGCGATTCTGGCTATAGCCGCTGGAAAAGCGCAGATTGCGGCTCTTGTCTTCTATTAGAAGTTCTTCGGTTACATTGCATACCGGGATTTTCTGCCCCAGATATTTTTCGATAGCCGGCAGACTGTACACAAATTTCTCGCAAGCCAGACTAACTGCCAGACCGGCCGCGCCGGCGCGGGCAGTGCGGCCAATACGGTGCACATACGATTCCGCGTCCATCGGCAGATCGTAATTGACCACCAGGTCTAGTCCAGTAACATCCAAGCCGCGCGCTGCCACGTCCGTGGCAACCAGCACGGCGATCTTGCCGGCTTTCAGGCGTTCAATTACCTGCGAACGTTTGGCCTGAGGCAGGTCACCCATGATGTATTCGCATTCCACACCATTAATGCCCAGTCGCCGCGCGATCTCCTCGGCCACAAACTTCTGGTTGCAGAAAATAATAGAGCCCTGCGGTTTTTCGCGGGCCAGAATGCCCAACAGCATCGGCAGCTTTTCGTCGCTGCCCACATGGTACAGTTCCTGGGTAACCAGTTCCACCGTAACCGTGTCCGGCTCGATGGCAATTTCGTGCGGATTGGCCATATATTCCCAGGCCAGATTTTTGATGCGGAAGTTTAAGGTAGCACTGAACAAAAAAGTCTGGCGTTCGGCCGGCGGCGGCAGATAGCGCAGTAATTTACGCAAATCGTCGATAAAGCCCATGTCGAACATGCGGTCGGCCTCGTCCACCACCAGAAAACCCACCTCGCGCAGCAGCATCTTGCCCTGCTGCACCAGATCGATGATGCGGCCAGGTGTGCCGATGATCATCTGCACGTCGTCGCGCAGCATGCTCTCCTGCGGATTATACGAAACACCGCCGTAAAAACAGCCCATGCTGATCGGCAAATATTTGGCCAGTTTGCGCGCCTCGCCCTCGATCTGCACCGCCAACTCGCGGGTCGGAGCGATTATTAGCGACTTGCGCCGGCGCAGCGCGTCAATAGTCATCATGCGCTGGAATATGGAAATCAGAAAAGCGGCCGTCTTGCCGGTACCAGTCTGGGATTGCGCGTAGATATCGCGGCCATCAAAGGCCAGCGGAAAAGTCGCCGCCTGTACCGGCATGCATTCGACATAACCAGCTTCAGTGATGGCGCGAGCCAGGTCCGGATGGATGTTTAGCGAATCATAGCGGAGACCGGTTTCGACCGGTGTGACTGCCTGTTGTTCAGGATTGGAATCTTCAGAAATTTGCATGTATTTCACTCGATATTGCTTTAAGACTTCAGCCCCGGCCGGTACACAGAAGGCGCTTCCGGGGGTGGGGCTGCGGGGCAGCCGATAAAACCGGGCTGTAAGTGCCGGCCAACGCAGGGTGTAAAACCGGAACTTCCCTGCACACAGCATACTTCATATCGTAAAATTAGTTAAGTGCTGCCACTGTCATAATTCTTTGCATTAAAACCAAACAGCCCTTATACTAAAACTGTATGTACACACCAGCCAGTCCCGTACCAATACGCTCCCGCTCCGGCCTGCCCCTGCTTATAGCTGCGGTCTGCATTGGTGCCACCCTGCTGGCCATGCTCAGCTCCTGGATTTTTGTCCGCATAGCCACCCGCAATTTTGAGCAGCGCGAACTGTACACCCGCAGCGCCCAGTTTTCTGCTTTCCTGGAGCGCGAACTGGAAAATATGAGCAGCCTGGGTAATTCATTTGCCGAATGGGACGACGCCTGGCAGTTTTTTATACAGCCCGATCTTAAGTTTATGGACGACACCTATACCGATGCCTGGCTTAGGCAGACCCAGATTGACTACGTGGCTATGGTTGACAGCGGCGGAACGCTGGCCTGGTCCTCGCTGGACCGCATAGAAGCCGGAAGCAATCCACCCACACTTTCCGGCCAGCTGCCGCTCTTCGGCTCAAGCGCTAAGACAGCAGCCGGTAGCGAGCCGCGCAAAGACCGGTCTGCCCTGGGACTGCTGGGCGGGCGCAGTTTTGACCTCAGCGACCGCCGGCTCTTTCCGGCTGCTGCGGACAGCCTGGATTACCAGCCAATACATGGCTACCTACTTGGCAATAATATGCTATTCATGTACGTCGTATGGCCGGTCAGCAACAACCTGCGCACCGTTGTACCCAACGGCTACCTTATCTTTGCCCGCCATATGGATGCTTCACGCACCTCCTCCTATTTGGCCAGCCCCTACATTCAGGCTTTTTTCGACAGCGCATTACCGCAAGGCCAGAATACCTACCCGGTAAACGCGATTGTGCAGAACGGCGAACTGGTATACTTCCAGGTTGTGAGCGATGTTCTGGGGCGGCGTCTGGGGGCCTGGGCCATCTCCCTGCAACGAGCCTGGCAGAAGGACGCCTTCGACCTCTTGGCCTGGCAGCTGGCCGTGCAGCTGCTGCTGAGCCTGCTTATGATCTATCTATTGTGGCTGGCCCTGCGCCGCCGCCTTACCGATCCACTGGCCCGCGTATGCCGGCAGCTGGACGACTTCCTGGTACAGCCGGATGAATATCAGCCTTTACCGGTTTTTTCCGAGTCCATAGTGACCAGGGTGGCTGTGCATGTTGACCAGATGGCCGGGCGCATCGTGGCACAGAGCGCCGAATTATCGGCGCTGGTGGGTAACGACAGCCTTACCGGCCTGCCCAACCGGCGCAAGCTGGAAGATTATGCAGCCGGCGAGCTGCGGCGCATCCTGCGCCGCAGCTATGAGCAGGCGGCGGACTTCCATAGTACCCGTCATGGCTGGATGGCCTTCATAATGATGGATATCGATTACTTCAAGAACTATAATGAAGTATATGGCCACCCGGCCGGTGATGCCTGCCTGCGCGATTTTGCCCGGATTCTGCGCGAAGTCATCAAGCGGCCTTCCGATCTTCCCGGTCGGCTGGGCGGCGACAGCTTCGGCATGCTGCTGCCGGAAACCAATGAAAAAGGCGGACTGGTAACCGCCCGGCGCATCGCCGCCCTCCTGCAGGAGCAGCAGCTGCCGCACCGCAGCTCGCCTCTGCAGCCCTTTGTAAGCGCCAGCTTCGGTGTTGCCGCAATAATGGTAGACGAGCACTTTAATCTGGAGCTGCTGATGGCCATGGCCGACCGGGCCTTGCTGGCTGCCAAAGACCAGGGCCGTAACCGGGTTGTGGGTATGTACGCGCATAGCAGTCCCGGCCCGCAGTAAGAAAACACACATTTTTTGCTGAAAACATTTTTATTTGATTCAAAATGCTTATACTTGTACTAAGCGATGGATTGCCGCATCCTGCCAGGTGTGCAATTAATTGCACACTCTGTATGATCTATCATACCGTCAACCTTGTGCGAATAACGCAAAATACCGGCATATTTGCGGAAAACATAGGTCATGCTTGTCTTGCCGATGTAAATATTTTTTTATTGACAAACTGCATAAATATGTCAAAACCTAGCTTTTTTAATAAAAATAATGCTTGACAGCTAAATTTCACGCTGATATACTTCCCGTGAAGTACAGGGAAGTGCCAGCCTTTGTGGTTTTGGTCTCCCGCTTTTAAATTCTTTAGGAGGATTCCACATGAAGAAAGCTCTTGCTATTCTTTTGGCTCTCGCTCTGGTAGCCGGCGCCGCGTTCGCCGAAGAGCCGGCCTACGACCTTTCCGGTTCTGCCAGCCTGACCTGGGGTATAAACCTCAACACAAACAATCATGGTTTTACCAATGATGCTTCTGCCAGCCTGTCCTTCCCCCTCGGCGCCACCAGTGGTTCCGCCGGTGAAGAGCCGATCACCGGTTACATCGAAATCAGCGAGTTTAGTGTTGATATCGTTGATGGTGAGATTGATGCTACTAATGGCGATGTTACTGCCAAGATTATGTTCCCCAGCAACCTGTACCTGCAGATCGCTTCTGCTCCTTCTTTCAGCATCAACCATGCTCAGAAACTGTCCACTTGGGTGACCAAGTCTTGGAAAGATTCTAAATTGGTAGCTCCCACTCTGTCTTCCGCCGGCGGCTTTGCCTTCGGTATGACTGGTGACCTGAGCTTCGCTCTTAAAGTTGGTTCTACTAATACTCATGAATCCATTGCTGCTGATGCAGAATACGACTGGATTGATGATGATGATGATCCTTCCACTGCTCCGGTTTGGGGTGAGAGTGAAGAAGCTGTTGTGGACAGTTTTGACAACGACTATATGATCGGTGTTGATTTCGGTTACACCATGGGCACCATGGTCAAGATCGCTGCCAATATCATCTACGGTGCTTTCCAGGCTGATCCCGCCACTATCGGTTTCGGCCTCAAGGCCACTGTAACCCCGATCGATGGTCTGGCTGTCGTTCTGGCTACCGATGTTTCTTCTATCGACCCCGAGACCAAGCTCGATGTAATGTTCACCGCTGACTACACCATGGCTGACATGTTCAAGTTCGGTGCCGGTGCTTACATGTACAAGGTTCTGGAAGCTGATCCCACCCTGCTCGACGCTCGTGTTCGCGCCAGTCTCCTGGCCGTTCCCGCTCTGACTCTCGAAGTCGGTCTGGACATGCTCGACCTTCTGGCTGAAACCGGTACCTATACCGATGACGCTTTGCAGATGCTGATCGGTGCCAAGCTGGCTTACAAGGCCATGCTCGGTGAGACCAACTATGCCAAGCCCTATGCCAACGTTTCCTACTCTGTTCCCTCTGAAGGTATGTACCTGAACGTAGGTCTTGACCTGGCTGTAATTCCGCTGACCGTTTTCAAGCTTGACTACAGTGCTGGTACCGTCACCAATAACAAAGTTACTGTTTCTCCGATCCTCGGATCCGAAACTGACAAAGGTACCTTCACTTTCGTTACCACCATCACCTACTAAGCTATAAGCTTACCTAGTTGATTTTGGGCCGCCGTAAGGCGGCCCTTTTCTTTTTGCTGCTTATCTTGCGTTCAATTCTTCATGCTGTATACTGGTACTATGTCTATTCTATCTGTCTCCAAAATTCGTACCATCAATTACCGCTTTAGTTTTGACTGCCTTCTGAATACCCTAGGGGGGTGTTGACCATGATCCTTGTCGACTTCCTCTTCAACATCGGGGTTATTATTTCCTTCGCCATTATTTCCGGTGCATTAGCAATGAAGCTGAAAAAAGGCTTGCTGCCGATGCTGTTGCAGGGCCTGCTGTTTGCTTTTCTGGCCATACTGGGCATGATCCGGCCTTTTACGCTGGCTCCGGGTATTTTCTTTGATGCCCGTACTGTTGTAATAACTCTGTGCAGTCTGTTTTATGGCCCCGTATCCACGTTGGTAGTCGTTGTCTTTGCTTCAACAGTAAGAATTCTGCTTGGCGGTGTTGGCGTTCTTACCGGTATCCTTACCATTTTAAGTTCTGCCCTTATAGGCTTGCTGGTTTTTTACTGGCTTAAACGCACCCGGCGATCACCCAAGTTGGTGCTGGTGTATCCTGTTTCTCTCGTGGTGCATCTGGTAATGCTGCTGGACATGCTTACCCTGCCGGCCGATGTCCGCTGGTCAATAATACAAGGCATTACTTTGCCTGTGCTTATTCTGTATCCTGTCGCTGCCACTATGGGGGCCTGGGTGCTGCTGCTGCTGCGTAAAAGCGATAAGGCCCGGCAGGAGGCATGGCAGACCAAGCTTATGCTAGACAATCTGCTGGAACATTCCGCTTCGCCGGTCGTGGTGTGGGATGCTGCATACATTATTCGCCGTACCAGTCGTGCGCTGGAGCTGATGACCGGCCGCAGCCGGGACGAGCTGATGGGGCAGCCGCTAGCGATGCTTTTTCCGGCTTATCAACGGGCTCTGATCATGCAGTTGATTCAAGATTCAATGCAGGGAGCTTTGCTTGAAAATGTGGAATTTTCGGTAGAGGACCAGGACAGGCATCTGCATGTAGTGCGCTGGAATTCAGCGGTAATGTATGCCGAGGATGGTCGCACTGCCCTAGCCGGAATTGCCCAGGGTATAGATATCAGCGATATAAAAAACACCGAGCAGCGGCTTCGTGCCAACGAGAGCAAACTGCGTAATTATATTGACTACGCTCCCATCGGTATCGCGGTAATTGATCAGTACGGGCGCATAAGCGAGGCCAATCGCAAGATAGCTGAAATCGTCGGCTGGCCCTTGGATCAGCTGACCGGGCAGTCACTGGTTCGCTTTATGGCTACAGCCAACCGTTTTCAGCGGCGGCGGCAGCTAGAGCAACTGAGTCGCGGATTTGCGCATCAGGCAGAGTTTCCGGTGCGCAAATATGATGGTTCTATCGTGCATTGTGCGGTTACTGCAGCCAATCTGCTAAACCGGCAGCAGATATTATTTATTGCGGATAACAGTGAGCGCAAGACTATCGAGGCGGTTATGCGCGCGGTTGCAACCAGCAATATGGCTGGCAGCGCCAATATTTTCCGCTTCTTGGTGCAGCAGCTGTCACTGGTCTTGCATTGTTCGGTTGCCTTGATAGCCGAGATTGACAGTGCCAACAAAAATCAAGCCCATACCCTGGCCGTTTGTGATCATGGCAAGATTATCGAAAATTTCAGCTTTGCCGTTACCCATACCGCAACAGTAAAACCATTGCCGGTAAAGCTGCGCAAGGATCCGGCACTGGAATATGCCGAAGACTACAGCGAAATCGAGGCTGTAGACATCCACTTGCTGCTGCCGGGCACCCGCAGCTACTGGGGCCTGTCCTTGCTGGACAGTAGCGGTGCCATCTGCGGTCTTATTGCCGTGCTTGACGAGCAGCTTATCGGCCATGATGCGGTACGCTTCAATATAATGCAAACTTTTGCCGGGCGAGCTGCTTCGGAGATAGAGCGCAAGGCCACCGAACAGAAATACCAGATTCTGTTTAACGAGATGTTGGAAGGCTTTGCCATACACGAGCTGGTATGCAATGAGAATGGGGATGCAGTGGATTATCGTTTTCTGGCAGTGAATCCGGCATTTGAGAAGATGACCGGCTTGAATGCCGCCGATATTATCGGTAAAACTGTGCTTACTGTGTTGCCGTCAACCGAAGCCTACTGGATCGAGAACTATGGCCGGGTTGGCCTGTATGGCGAGAGTCTTCAGTTTGAAGGCTATTCGGCTGAGTTGAACCGCTTTTACAGTACCACCGCCTTTCAGACCCAGTACCGTCAGTTTGCCTGCATTGTTACCGATATTACCGACCGCAGAATCCATGAAACCCAGATGAGGCAGAGTCTCAGGGAAAAAGAGATCCTGCTGAAGGAAATACATCACCGGGTAAAGAATAATCTGAATATTATCGCCAGTCTGCTTAATCTGCAGAGCGCGCATACGAACAGCCGCGAGGAGGCCATTGCCGCCTTTAATAACAGTCGCGACCAGATTATGAGTATGGCTCTGGTGCACGAAGAATTGTATCAGGCGGAGGATTATGCAAATGTAAACATGCCGTCTTATATTGAACGCATCAAGGCTAACTTGTCGCATATCTACCACACCGGCAAGGATATCCGCATCGAAACCGAGATTCAGGATCTGAGTCTGGACGTAAACAGTGCCATTCCCTGCAGCCTGATTCTCAACGAAATGATAACAAACAGCTATAAATACGCCTTTAACGGCCGGGATCGCGGTCGTATCTATATTTGTATGAAGCGGCTGGATTATGATACAATCGAATTCATCTATGCCGACGATGGTGTTGGCTTGCCGGCGGATTTTAAGCCGGAAGAGAGCGGCAGTCTTGGCATGACGCTGATCAGGCTGCTGACAGAGCAGATTGAAGGGCACTTGCAGGTGCAGAACCAAAACGGGCTGGAATATCGTATTGTTATTCCGCTTAATCAAGCTGCTGTAGAGACCACTTCTGAGGCAGCTGCGGGAGGTTTGGATACCGATGGATAAAGATACACTGATTCGCCTGGGAACTACATTGGCGGACAGCCTGAATGCTGAACGACTGGTTCCGCAGAAGGTATACATTGAAACTGCGGAGATCCTGAGTAACGGCGATCCGCAGGCCAGGGAACTTTTAAAACGCCTCTGGGAGGACAGAGCCTCGTCGGCTCCGGTGGCCAGCGGCCCGTCCGATCCGCAAGGGCAGGCCGAATTGATTCTGCGGGCGGCTGAGCAGTCGTTTGGGCTTACGGCGGACAACCTAACCAAAATCAACGGCGGCAGGGCTCCCGAGCGCGAGCTTATGCGCACCGTCCTGGCGGATTCCATTACCAGACGCAAGCTGCATCCACAGATGCTGCTGCATTTTTTTGGGCATCGAACCGAAAAATACGGTGAATTGCTTAAGGATTTTATGCGCCTGACCATCAGTCTGCGCGATGAAGATCCGGCCGAATTCATCATGTATATGGGCATGTATCTTTTATATAACAGCGCCGAGCAGGATAATCTCGCGGCACTTAATCTGGCTTCGCCGCTGCATTCGTATATTACCGACCGGATCGGGCGCGTCAGGTCAATCTATTATGCTTCGATGTTGTTTATGCACAGTTATGTGTATATTTTATTCGCCCAGGCCTTCGAAATATCCGCTAAGTTTTACCAGGCTGCGCCGGACCAGCGGCAGAAACTGCAGAAACTGTACAGCGGTCCGGACCGCATTGCCGTACTGGTCAATAATGCCATGACCATAGCTAGCCGGAAGCTTGCGCCGTTCAAGCTGGAAGCCCGTGAAGTGCTGACCAATTTCAAGAATTTCAGTAACGCGCACCGAAACATGTACGGGCCGGATGATCTGTTCGGCATCGATTACCGCAGTTGATTCAGGGAAGGACGCTATGATAGTTAACCCCAAAAAAGGTTTTGGCAGTCTGGTAAAAGTTCTTGATGCGATAAATCCGGTGATGGTTCTGCTTTCCATTATCGGTTTGTTTATGGAATATACCGGGTTGCGTTCCTACGTGCTGCTGCCAAATATGATTATATCCATTGTTTTCGCTGTCGATTTTTTACTGCGCCTGATAGCCTTCCCTGCCGGTAAATATTTCTTTAAGGGCTATGGCTGGGTGGATTTTCTGGCCAGTCTTCCTGGTTTTATGGTCCTGGTAGCCAATACACCGATTCTGGCAGTATTTAAAGTAGTACGTATCGGACGTTTTTTCCGTATCATCCGCATTCTGCGCTTCCTGCGCGCCTTCGACTTCATGAAGCGCATGCGCGGCGATTCTGCCTGGATACAGGAACGGGTGATGCAGACTGGCGTGGCGATTGTTTTAATCTTTGTCGGCGGAATTATATTTACCGACCAGGCTTTAAGCAGCCAGCATGTCCAGCTAAACCAGCAGCGGGCCGAACTGGCCTGGCAGAATGCCGGCAGGAATACCGCGCGTATGGCAGCTTCCTTTGCCGATGCCGAGTTATATTTTCTTGAAGGCCGCATCTACCAGCCCGGCACGGGAGCGCCGGTAGATGCAGCTGAATATCTTGCCCGGTCCGGCGATATGGACGGCCTGCAGCTTGTGGCTTTTTCTGACGTCAGCATCAGTCCGCAGCCCGGTCTTAATTATCCGGAAGAGGGCTTGTTGATGCGTACTGCGCAGACTACGGCCTGGTACAATCAAGTGATGTTGGGTGTTTTAGGAACACTGCTGCTTATACTGTGCGCTATTATTTTCTATATGGGCTATGTATTTGCCAAGGACATGAGCGTGGTTCAGCTGATTATCGATTCGCTGGACGCCGAAGATTACATGCTGCTGGCCAACGAGGCCGACCGGCTGCGTAATGCTGATGGCGCGATCGAGCTTCATCCGGAAGAGGACGAAATCAGCAGTCTGCTGAAAATGGCCGCCAAGCTGGGCAGCCAGCTGGCAAATCAGCCGCAGGGAGCGTCTTCACTGCCGGGAGGCTTGGCGCAGGACGGGTTTGGCCCGGCGGGCCTGTCCGGTATGCCTGGATTGTCAGGTCTGGCCGGAATGTCGGGTGTGTCCAGCTTCGATGAGGGCGCCGGTTCTCCCGATGCTGCTGCAGTGCAGGAATTGACAAGTCGCCTTGACCGGCTGGAGCAGGCGGTCCGCGATTCGCAGAAAGTTATCGCCCTGAAAACCATAAAGTTGGCAACTCCGGTTATTATCCGCTACATACAGGAAGAGTTGGCCCGGAAGGCTGGTAGCTGAGCCTATGCTGTTTACATTCAGAAGTTTCACTAAACGCCGGACCTGCTTGGCTGCCGGTCTGCTGGTACTTGCCTTGCTGCCGCTGTGTATCCTGTCCTGTATGGCGCGGGATACAACTGTAGCTGTAGTGCTTGTATCTGTCAAAAGCCCGGATGTGGAGTGGTTGCATGCTGCCGGTATGCCGGAGACTCAGGTCTGCGGGCCCGAAGGCCAGCTGCCATTATGGCCGGCCGCTTTGGAAGCGCTTGAACAGCTGTCGCTGCCGGAAGGTTTCCGTTGGGCCAAAGCCGCAGAACCGAAAAAGCCGGTAGTGTATGTGCAGTTGTCAGTTGGTTTGGCTGTTCATGAGACCCCGCCGGGAACTTCGGCGCTTGGCGAAGCTGCTTCCACGATGGCCGGGAGTACGGCAACCGGAAGCGCTGCCGATGTGGCCTTTGGTGCTGCCGGCTCAGCGGCGGCTGTTGCAGATAGCGGCAGCTCTCTTTTACTGGACAGCCGCTGGCTGGCGGTTCCGGTTCCCTGGAACCACGACCGCCTCGGGTATTCTTTTTCCGATCCGGAATGCGCGCCTTCAGCCCTGGTAGCTCTGGAAACCATCGCGGCACCTTGGCGTGCGGCGGTGGTGGATGGTCTGCTGCCGGGCGAGAGCGGTTATGCGCTGGAGCTTCGGGCTACGCTGAACGTGCAATCGACGGACAGCGTCCTGCAGCAGGCCGTTTATGAACAGCTTGCTGTCGCCTTGCCGACACCGGCGCGTCCGTATATACTTGGCGCTGTCGGCGATATTGTAATAGAGGCTCCAGGCCAGGCCTTTTTGGAATGGTCCGACTGGGATCTTTCAGCTTTGTTGCCGGGGCTTGTTCCTTATTTGCGTTCGCGCGATCTGCTGCTGGCAAATCTTGAAGCTCCAGTCTCGCTGGGTGGTGAACCGAATATGATAAAGCGCTTCCGTTTCCGGCATCATCCGAAGGTTCTGGATGCGCTGCGCGAAGCCGGTTTTGATTTCTTGAGTTTTGCCAATAATCATACGCTTGACTACGGGCCGGAAGCTTTTGCCGATACCTTGCAGTATTTGCGGCAGAGCGGCATGGCCTGGGCCGGAGCAGGGTCAGACCTGGAAGAAGCCCTGCGGCCGGCTAAACTTACTTTGCCGGACGGCACCAGGCTGGCGGTTTTCGCCTTTGCCGACTATCCGGTGGAGAGCCGGGGCTTCAAACCGGCCGATGCCGCGGCCGGCCCGGAGCAGCCCGGAATTTTGACGGATGCCGAATTGCTGCGCACTGCCATTGCCGAAGCGGCGGCTGAAGGATATTTTGTTGTGGTTATGCCGCATGCCGGTTTCGAATATGTGCAGCGTCCGCATGCTTCCATAAAGCAGCTATACCGCTCTTTTGTGGCTGCAGGAGCTGATCTGGTGCTGGGCAGCCACCCACACGTGCTGCAGGGCCTGGAAGCTTATGCCGGCGGTGTTATTCTGTATTCGCTTGGCAATTTTTTGTTTACCCAGTTGGACGAACCGCCAGTGGCGCAGAAATCTGCGGTTTTTTCGTTTGTGATGTATGACGGCCAGCTGCGCGGCTATTCCCTGCTGCCGGTACGGGCCCTGAATGACTATACCGTGCCGGAAAGCGACCGGCAGAAAGCCGAACGTGAGTTTATGGCTCTTATCCCCCTGATTGGCGAGTAAATTTTTAGTATGAATATTGTATCACTGACTGGCGTTTCCAAGACTCTCATCGGCACGCCCTTGTTTAAGGACGTTTCGCTGGGTATCGACGAAGGCGACCGCATAGGTCTGATCGGCCGCAACGGGGCTGGGAAATCCAGTTTTTTGCGCATTCTGGCCGGCACCCTGGAGATCGACGAAGGGCAGCTTGCCGGAAAGCGCGACCTGCGCGTCAATATACTGCCGCAATCACCGGTGGCCGAACCCGGCTGGACCCTGCAGGATTTTTTGCTGGCCGGTCAATCGCCGGCGGTGGAGTTGGTGCGCAGCTACCTGCAGGCCATGCACAATGCGGCAGACAGCAGCGGCAGCAGGCTGGGCGAGCTTACCGAACGCATGGAGCACGAGGGCGGGTTTCAGTTGGAGCAATCGTATGCCTCTTTGTGCAACGAATTCGGTCTGCCGGATATCGAAACCTGCATGGACGGAATGTCCGGCGGCATGATAAAAAAGGCGGCTATCTGTCGGGCCCTGTCCGGAGCCCCTGATCTGGTGCTGCTGGACGAGCCGACCAATCATCTGGATATTGGTGCTGTAGAACTTCTGGAAAAGAAACTGCTTTCCTCGGCCTTTGCTTTTTTGCTGGTAACCCATGACCGGGTTTTTCTGGAGTCGGTGTGCAACAAGATCATCGAAATTGACCGCTCCTCCATGTACAGCTATCCGGGCAATTACAGCCGTTATCTGGAGATGAAGCAGGAGCGCTGGAGTGCATTGGAGAAGGCTGATTCGCGACGCGAGGCCATTCTCAAGATCGAGATGAAATGGCTAAATCGCGGTGCCCGGGCCCGGGCAACCAAAAGCGAGCGGCGGAAGTCGATAATCCGCGATATGCAGGCTGATGTACTGGAAAGGCCGGAGGCCATGGGCGGATTCTCTTCGGCCAGCCGTCGCTTGGGTAAAAAAATTCTGGTGGCCCAGGATATCAGCAAAAGTTATGCAGACACTCAGGTGGTCGCGCCTTTTTCCTTTGAATTCTGCAAGGACGACCGCATCGGTATTGTTGGCGCAAATGGCTGCGGTAAGACCACCTTGCTGCGCATGCTCTGCGGCGATCTGGAGCCGGATTCTGGTACCATCGACCGCGGCATTAATACCCACATCGCCTATTATGGCCAGACCGCCGACCAGCTGCCCGGCGAGCTGCGCATGATTGACTATATACGACAGCATGCCGACCGCATCATTCTGGGCAACGGACAGGAACTGGATCCGGAGCGCTTGCTGGAACGTTTTCTGTTTGACGGCATGATGCAGCAGCAGAAGCTCTCAACCCTGTCCGGTGGAGAAAAACGCCGGCTGCAGCTGGTCCGCACCCTGGCGGCCGGCCCCAATCTGCTGATACTGGACGAGCCTACCAACGATCTGGATATAGACACTATAGAACTGCTGGAAGCTTACATTCAGGATTTTGACGGCGTTGTTTTAATCGTCTCGCATGACCGTGCTTTTCTGGATGAGGTATGTACCACTGTGTTGGCCTTTGACGAGGATCATCAGCTGGCATTGTTTCCCGGCAATTACAGCGAATACCGTCAGGCCTTGCTGGAGGAACAGCAGGCGGCTGCCGGCCGTTCGGGCGGAGCAAAGTCCTCCGGCTCTAAAGCGGCCTCTGCCGCTGCCGGCCGGCCGGGCGGGCAGGGTGCCCGCAATGCTCGCACTGCCAGCAATGCGAGCATTGCCAACAATGCCAGCAGTGCGAGCGCTCCGACAGCCAGCGGTGATGCTGCAGGGGCGGGCGGCTCCGGCGGCCCGGGCGGACTGCTGCGGCGTAAAGCCAGTTGGGCTGAGAAAAAAGAGTACGAGGGCATCCTGGACGAAATAGACAGGTTGGAAAAAGAAAAGGCCGAGCTTGAACGCTATTTCGGGACAGCTGCCGGCGGTCCCGAACTGGAGCAGGCCACCCGGCGCTATCAGGAACTTGGTGCTTTAATCGAACAAAAGACTGCCCGCTGGGAAGTCCTGTCGGCATTAATAGACTAGAGGCGCAGTATGAATGACAAGATACAACATGATTTGGAAGTCCGATTTGCCTGGCAGGAGCAGACTATTGCTGATTTAAGTTCTCAGGTGTACGAACACCAGCAGCGCCTGGCCCGACTGGAAGCCTTGCTGGAACAAATGGTCGAGCGGCTCAAGCATGTAGATCCAGAGCAGTCCGCCGCCGAATTGCCGGACGAGCGGCCGCCACATTATTGATGCTCTAGGCTAGCGGCCGCTGCGCTACTAGATTTCGTTGGGCAGGTCACTTTCTTCGATGCTGGACAGCAGCTCCTGGGTAAGTTCCGGGTAGGCGGCCAGGCGGTTGGCCTGGGCTTCCAGGCAGCTTTCGAAGAGGTTGCGCACCATACGGCCGTTGCCGAAATATTTGTCGCGGGCATTCCAGAGCGCCTGCAGGTATACCCGCAGCTTGCCGGTAGCACCTGAGGTAATAGTCATGCCGGTATCGTGTACAAAGCGCATGAATATCTCCTCCAGTTCACTTGGGCTGAAGTCGTCAAAATGAAAACGGCGAGAAAAACGGCTGGCCAGTCCCGGATTTGATTCCAGAAAGCGTTCCATCTCGTCCGGATAGCCGGCAACAACGACAATCAGGCGGTCGCGATAGTCTTCCATGCGCTTAAGCAGGGTATCGACTGCCTCGCGGCCAAAATCATTGCCGGCATTTTCCGGTATCAGGGTATAGGCTTCGTCGATGAACAGCACGCCATCAAGGGCGCTGGACACCGCTTCGTCTACCCGGCCGGCGGTCTGGCCGACGAAACCAGCAACCAGATGGGCCCGGTCGGTTTCTATCAGATGTCCCTTGCGCAGAAAGCCCTGGGCGGCGAATATCTGGCCGAGCAGCCGGGCAACGGTAGTTTTTCCGGTTCCGGGACGGCCGGTAAAAACTGCGTGCAGGGCCACCGGCGGTATTTTCATTCCGAGCGAGGCTCGTTTCTGGTGTACCTTCATCAGATTGGATAAGGTGCGTACCTGCTCTTTGATGGGGTCCATTCCGGTCAGTTTTTCCAGTTTCTCCAGGGCAATTTTTAGTTTTTCTTCCTGATCGGCCTTTTCTTCGGCATTCTGGCCGGCCTGCTGGGCAAAGGTATCAGCAACACCGCTTCCCGATCCGAGGTTTCCGGCGGTATCGGCAGTAGGGTTCATGATTTGCTTGTTCAGGCTTTTCAGGAAATCAGTTCCACCGGAGGGCAGACCGCCCGCGGTGATATACACATCGGCCCATTGCAGAAAGGCACTGCTCAGTTTATAGAAGCTGCCGGTTTCGGTGCTCATTTTTTCGTCATGCTGCTTAAGCTTGGCCAGACCGGGGCCCAGGCGGCAGCTGCGTTTGGCTTCGATGCGGGCTTTAACTATCGGAGCGTAGCGCAGCAGTTGGTCGCGGTCGCTGTTGTTCAGATAGTCCAGCCGGAAGAACGGCTTCATGCCGATCGGGCCGGGGCCTTCGTCCTGTATGAAGGGGAGAAAACTGAGAGCAGCGAAGACTGCGCGGTCGGGATGGCTCATGTCGACCTGGTCGTAACAAGCGGCAGCCAGGGCCCAGGCTTCGGGCAGGAGTTGCAGCGGATCCGGCAGTACGGCTTCCATGAGTTTGCGGGCAGCGCTTACCAGGTGGGCACCAGGCAGGCCGTTCTTTGTATTAGTAGGGCTGGACATGGCGCTATAGTAGCCTTGTTGGCCCTTTCTGGCAAGATGTTTGTGTGGACTATGCAAAAACGGCCGGTTTCGGTATACTATACTCTGCTTAGAGACTATGCGTTATGCTGCCAGCGTCCAACCTGTGGTTCGCCCGGCAGCTGGTATCAACCGACTGCAAACGGGCTGCCTATTTTTAGGTGCAGAACCTGCTTCAGAACCCGCCTTTACTCTCTGCCCAAGGAATTCTCATTGATCGATTCAACATTCGAAACTCTCGGCCTTATGCCGGACTGCCTCAAGGCACTGCTGCATGAAGGTTACATCAAACCGACCCCGATCCAGACCCAGGCCATTCCGCCGGTTCTGGCTGGTCGCGACATCCTGGGCTGTGCCCAGACCGGTACCGGTAAAACCGCTGCCTTTGCCCTGCCCATAATTCAGCGCCTGGTGCAGAATCCGCGCAAGCCGCAACCCCGTCAGGTGCGGGCCTTGGTGGTAGCACCAACCCGCGAGCTTGCCGCCCAGATTGACGCCAGTTTTAACGCCTACGGGCGGCATTCCTCCCTGCACCGCGCCTGCGTCTACGGCGGTGTCGGTAAAGTACCCCAGGTCCGCGCGCTTGCCCGCGGTGTGGATGTACTGGTAGCCACCCCCGGCCGCCTGCTGGACCTGCAGAACGACGGAGCGCTTACTCTGGCCGCAGTGGAAATTGTGGTTTTCGACGAAGCTGACCGCATGCTGGATATGGGCTTTATTCACGACGTTAAGCGCATCATCGCCTCGTTGCCTAAGCGCCGCCAGACACTCCTCTTTTCTGCAACCATGCCGACTGAAATCGAAAGCCTGGCCAACAGTCTGTTGAGCGATCCGGTCCGGGTAGATATCGAGCCGGACAAACCGGCGGTAGAAAGCATTACCCAGAGCCTGTATTATGTGGAAAAAGGCGCAAAGCGCGATCTTCTTGCCCATCTGGTACACGACTTGAATGTAAGCCGGGCCATTGTTTTCTCACGTACCAAGCATGGGGCTGACCGCATTGCCCGAGGTTTGCATACCGCCGGCATCGAAGCCGGTGTTATCCATGCCAACAAGGGGCAGGGTAACCGCACCCGTACTATGGAAGCTTTCCGTTCCGGCGAGACCCGCATTCTGGTGGCTACCGATATTGCCGCCCGCGGTATCGATGTTGACGATGTTACCCACGTATTCAACTTTGATCTGCCCACTGAACCGGAAACCTACGTTCACCGCATCGGCCGAACTGCCCGGGCCGGCAATTCCGGCATAGCTATATCCTTCTGTGATACCGAAGAGAAGCGTCTACTGCGACAGGTGGAACGCCTGTTGGGCAAGGGCATTCCGGTGACGCATGAACATCCTTATGCCGGAGTAAAAGGCAGTGACCACCGCGAAGGCCAGGAAGAGTTGAAACCCTGGCATCATGCTGCCCGCCAGCGTGGCAGCAATCAACGCGGTAGCCAACAACGCGGCGGCCAGGCCCGCCAGGCCCGCCCGGCTGCTGAAGGCGGCAATAGCCGTGGTGCTGCTCGTCCTCTTGGTGCCGAGCGTCCCACTGGAGGCGGCAGTAGCCGACCTGCCGGCAGCGCTTTCCGTGCCGGTTCCGGTCGCAGTACCCGTTCGACCGAACGTCGTCCGGACAGCCGCAGCTGACAGGCTTCAGTTGGCTGGTTCCCTCTGGAGACAGCCGAATGTGGCTAAAATCGACTGGTGGTGGTCCGCTGCGCTTGCCCCTTGCTGATTCAGACATAAAAAGGCCGGTCGGAGGCTTTGGAGCCTACCGACCGGCGCTAATAATGCCGGGGACGAGACTTGAACTCGCACACCGCTTACGCAGTAAGGGATTTTAAGTCCCTGGTGTCTACCATTCCACCACCCCGGCAGCTTTCGGCGAACAGGGACTATGATACCAAGCGGCGGCAGCTCTGGTCAATATGATTTGTATTCAGGAGCTAGATGAATTTGTCAGAAGCTTCCGTTTAAGGCAATTGCGCGCCGCGGCTTGAACTATTCCAAAACGCGCAGTATACTTTATTCTCGA